>NZ_JCAFUN010000011.1:0-206901 GCF_059371375.1 Stenotrophomonas sp. YJH_SMC_64
CACGGGTAGTGCCGGCCGCTGGCCGGCAACCCCACGACGTCGGAACGTTTCCGTATCTGCCGGCCAGCGGCCGGCACTACCAACCACCGGCTTCGGCAATTCCCGACCCGGGTAGTGCCGGCCGCTGGCCGGCAACCCCATGACGTCGGAACGTTTCCGTATCTGCCGGCCAGCGGCCGGCACTACCAACCACCGGCTTCGGCAATTCCCCACACGGTAGTGCCGGCCGCTGGCCGGCAACCCCATGACGTCGGAACGTTTCCGTATCTGCCGGCCAGCGGCCGGCACTACCAACCGCCGGCTCCGGCAATTCCCCTCACGGTAGTGCCGGCCGCTGGCCGGCAACCTCATGACGTCGGAACGATTCCGTATCTGCCGGCCAGCGGCCGGCACGACCGGGCTTTACTCTTCCTCTTCCGGCACGTCCTGCGGGTTCAACGTCTTGCTTGCCCGCTTCGGCGCGGTGAACGGCGTCGGCGTCGGTACGCCCTGGCCGGAGTTGCCAAACACCATCTTGGCGCCGGCATTCAGACCACCACCGGCAATCTCCAGTTCGAAGCGCTCGGCGTCGCGGCGGCGGATCTGCTCGGCAATCTCCACCGCATCGTCTTCATCCGCACCCAGCTCCACCAGCGCGGCCTGACCGAACAGCACTGCCGATTCAAACGTCTCGCGGATCTGGAAATCGACACCGGCATGGATCAGCCGCAGCGAATGTTCGCGGTCGAACGAGCGCACCATCAGCTTGGCCTGGGGGAACTCGTGTGCCACCAGTTCAACGATGCGGTCGGCGGCCTCGGCCTTGTCCACGCAGACCGCAATCGCACGTGCAGTCGCCGCGCCCGAGGCATGCAGCACGTCCAGTCGCGTACCGTCGCCGTAGTAGATCTTGAAACCGAAGCGCGCCGCGCTCTGGATCATCTCCACATCGTTGTCGATGATGGTCACGTCCACGTCGCGCGCCAGCAGCGACTGGCTGGCGACCTGGCCGAAGCGGCCGAAGCCGATCAGCAGCACACTGCCGGACAGGCCCTCGGCCTCGTCCACGCCGTCCATGTTCACCGTCGGCTTCGGCGCGATGCGCTTGTAGACCAGCACCACCAGCGGGGTCAGCGCCATCGACAGCACCACCACGGCGGTGAAGTTGGCATTGATCTCCAGGTTGATCACGCCGGCCGATGCGGCGGCAGAGAACAGCACGAAGGCGAACTCGCCGCCCTGCGCCATCAGCACGCCACGATCCAGCGCCTGCGCGTGGTCGCTGCCCATGATGCGCGCGACTACGTAGATGCACAGCGCCTTGGCTGCCATCAGCGCCAGCACCAGGCCGAGGATCAGCTGCCAGTTGCCGGCCACCACGCCCAGGTCCAGCGCCATGCCCACGCTGAGGAAGAACAGGCCCAGCAGGATGCCGCGGAACGGTTCGATATCCGCTTCGATCTGGTGGCGGAAGGTCGATTCGCTCAGCAGCACGCCGGCCAGGAACGCGCCCATCGCCATCGACAGGCCGGACAGCTGCATCAGCAGCGCCGCACCCAGCACCACCAGCAGCGCGGCGGCGGTCATCACCTCGCGCGCCTTCGACTCGGCCAGCACGCGGAACAGTGGGTTGAGCAGGAAGCGGCCGACCAGCACCAGGCCGACGATGGCACCCACACCGATCGCCACCGACAGCCAACGCGAACCCTCGCCATCGGCGCTGCCCGCGCTCGGGCCCATCCAGGCCACCAGCGCCAGCAACGGCACGATCAGCAGGTCTTCGAACAGCAGGATGGAGACGATCTTCTGCCCCGACGGCAGCGCGATGTCACCGCGCTCGGCCAGCAGCTGCATCACCACCGCAGTGGAGGTGAGCACGAAGCCGGTGGCGCCGATGAAGGCCACCTGCCACGGCAGGCCGAACAGTTTGGCGATGCTGGTCAGCACCAGCGCACAGGTGACGATCTGCAGCGTGCCCAGCCCGAAGATTTCCTTGCGGAGGCTCCACAGGTGCGAGGGCCGCATTTCCAGGCCGATCACGAACAGGAACATCACCACGCCGAGCTCGGCGGTATGCAGGATCGCCTGCGGGTCTGAGAACCAGCCCAGCCCGAACGGTCCGATCGCCAGGCCAGCGGCGAAGTAGCCCAGCACCGAGCCCAGGCCGGCCCGGCGGAACAAAGGCACCATCACCACCGCCGCGCCCAACAGGGCCACGACCTTGACCAGCTCGCTGGTCGCTGCTTCTACCGCCATGCGGTGTGTTCCCCAAGATCCAGAATCGGGTTCAACAATAGAGCAATGCCGATGACGGCAATAGCACGCATGTTGCGTCGGATTGTCTTGGAGGTGGAACGATGTAGGGAACTACCCCCAGCATCATCCCGAAACCATGCATCCGCGTCGGTGGGTGCCACCATGCACCCGCTTCGGTAGGTGCCAACCTTGGTTGGCACGAAAACGCCGACCAAGGTCGGCATCTACCAAGGCATTCGCCGGCCAGCCTCACCCACCCCAGCAGAACGCGGCGTAATCGATATACCCCGGGAATGGCACGTCCGGCGCGCACACCGGGCAGTGCGGGTCCGGCCGGATGCCGGTCTCGCGGAAGCGCATGCCCAGCGCGTCGAAGCGCAGTAGGCGGCCGACCAGCGGCTCGCCGATGCCCAGCAGCAGCTTCAGCACTTCGGTGGCCTGCAGCACACCAGCCAATCCCGGCAGCACGCCCAGCACACCGGCCTCGGAACAGTTCGGCGCGAACTCCGGCGGCGGTGGCTCCGGGAACAGGCAGCGGTAGCACGGCGCCACGCCGCGCTGGCGGCCGGCGTCAAACACGCTTACCTGGCCATCGAAGCGCTCGATGGCGGCGTACACCATCGGTATCGCGTGCTTGATGCAGGCGTCGTTGAGCAGGTAGCGCAGCGGGAAGTTGTCCGAGCCGTCCAGGACCACGTCCACGCCGTCCAGCAATGCATCCACGTTCTCGGAGGTGACCCGCTCCGGCACCGCCTCGACCTCGATCGAGGGGTTGAGCGCCAGCAGCCGCTCACGCGCCGAATCGACCTTGAGCTGGCCGACGCTGGCTTCGGTATGCACGATCTGCCGGTGCAGGTTGCTGCGCTCCACGCGATCGTGGTCGGCGAAGCGCAGGTGCCCCACCCCGGCGGCAGCCAGGTAGAACCCCGCCGGTGCGCCCAGCCCACCCGCGCCCAGCACCAACACGCGCGACTGCTGCAGCCGGCGCTGGCCGGCCTCGCCCACCTGCGGCAGCAGCAGGTGCCGCGAATAGCGGTCGTAGAAGTCGCGGTCGGCGGCGCTGGCCAGCGGCTGCACCAGCGGCAGCGACTGCTCGCGCCAGGCCACGGTGCCGCCCGTCACGGAAGCGACGTTTGTGTAGCCGGCCTGCAGCAGGAACTGCGCGGCGTCGGCCGAGCGCTTGCCGCTCTGGCAGATCAGCAGGATCTCCTGGTCGTGCCGCGGCAGGTGTGCGGCCGGGTCGGCCTGCAGCTCGCCCTTGGCCACGCCGCGCGCGCCCTCGGCCATCCCGCCGGCCCGCTCGTGCGCCTCGCGCACATCGATCAGCACCGCGCCATGGGCCAGGCGCTCGCGTGCCTGCGCGGGGGAAAGCTCTTGGATGCTCATGGCGGCATTATCGCGCAGACATCCTCGGCGCGCCCTGTCCCGAACATGGCACCATGCGGGCGTTGCCCCTGCATCCCGGAACCGCTGCATGCGCTCTGCCACCGAATTCTGGCGTGACCCGCGCATGCCCTTCGTCGAAAGCCGACGGGCATGCGACAGCCGCGCCTGCCATCGCCCGCACAGCCATGACACCTTCTCGATCGGCGCTGTCGACGCCGGCAGCAGCCTGTTCACCGGCGCCACGGAAGGACCGCGCCTGCTGCAGCCCGGCAGTCTGGTCGGCGTGCCCGCAGGCCGCGTGCACGCCTGCAACCCCCTGCCCGGCCAGGTCTGGAGCTACCAGATGCTGCATCTGGACCCGCGCTGGATGGCCGAGGTCCGCGCCGAGTATGACGACCTGCCCGAACCCGACTGGCAGCAGGAACCGATTCGGATTTCCAACCATCGCCCGCGCTACCAGCAGTACTGCCAGCTCAACGAGACGCTGTTCTCCGACGATCCGGTCAGCGTCAAGGAAGCGGCCCTGATCGCGTTCGTCGGCGATCTGGATGAACACGATGGTGTTGCCGTCGCCGGCCCGGTTGAAGATGCCGCGTTACAGCAGCGCTTGCAGCCGGTGATGGACGTCCTGCGCCAGCGGCTCGAACACACCCCGGCCCTGCAGGAGCTGGCATCGCTGGCAGGCATGAGCCGCTACCAGCTGATCCGCGCCTTCCGACGGGCCACGGGCCTGACCCCGCACGCCTGGCAGATCGACCAGCGCATCCAGGAGGCCCGCCGGCGGCTGTGCGAAGGGCAGGCACTGGCCGTGGTCGCGCATGCGCTGGGTTTTGCCGACCAGAGCCATTTCCAGCGGGTCTTCAAGGCCCACGCCGGTGCGACCCCGGGCCAATACCGGCGCTGAGCCTGCAATAACGTTCAATACCATCGCGCGGGGCATCCGCAGACTGGCGCCCCAGCCAGCCGCCGCCGGACCCGATGGAACAGTTCCTGGTCATCGCCACCGTACATTTTCTCGCCCTGCTCTCACCCGGCCCCGACTTCTTCCTCGTTGCACGCACCGCGATCACCTCGGGCTGGCGCACCGCCAGTGGTGCCTGCGCAGGCATCGCCGTCGGCAATGGCGTCTTCATCGTGGCCGCTTTCACCGGAACGGCCATGCTGCGCCCAGGCAGCGCAGGGTTCATTGCGGTGCAGTTGGCGGGCTGCGGGTTCCTGCTGTACCTCGGCACGCTGTTCCTGCGCCATGCGGGTTCGACGACGTTGCAGGCACCTGAAGCTGCCGCCGGATCGCCAGCGGGTGGGGCCCAGGGATGGTGGAGGGCGGCAGCGCTGGGTGCCCTGTCTGCGCTGCTGAACCCGAAGAATGCGCTGTTCTACGCAACGCTGGCGGCAATGCTCAACGGTCCGCAGCCCAGCGCCGCAACGAAGTTCTTCTATGGCGCGTGGATGTTCGGCATCGTCCTGCTATGGGATCTGCTGGTTGCCGCGCTGGTTGGCCACCCGTGGGTGCTGGGTCGATTCGCGCGTGCCCTGCCCTGGCTGGAACGGGCCGCAGGGCTCCTGATGATTGCGCTGGCGCTATGGATCGCCGTGTCGCTGTGGCTGGGCTGATGCCGGTAATTCGCGCCTGTCGCAATAGCGTTCAATACGGCGCGTCCAGCGCAGCCCACACTCGGCACTTTCTGTAGTTTGGTGGCAGGTTTTCGTGCAGCAGTTCGTTGCGGCGGGCATGCTGGGAAACCGCGGCCTGTGGACGCTGGCGATGCAGTGCGCGGGCTGCCTGCTGCTGCTGCGCCTGGCGGGCATGTGCCTGCGCGACGCCGGGCTGACCTCCCTCTCTCCGCTTTCCCTGCAGATGCCCCGGGGCCTGAAGGCCCGCTCCCGTTGGCCGCACGCCGAGGCTGGATGCCTGTTGGCGCTCGCCAGCATCAACAACTGGACGCTGCAGTTCGCGGTTGCAGCCCTGGTCAGCGGCCTCGTTGCCGACATGGATACAAAGGCCGCTTACGTGGCCTGCCTGGGCGCCGTCGCGCTGTCGCTCGGCCTGCTGATCGCGTGGCTCGGCAGCCATCCGCGCTGGGCACAGCGGTGTTGCCGATTGCTTCCGTGGCTGGAGCATGCTGCGGGCCTGGTGATCGGCGCGGTGTCGGTGGCGTACCTGGCAGGGGTACTGGGTACCACCCTGGTCTGGGCAAGCCTCACGGGGCAGGCGCAGCTGCCCGAATCGATGATGGCCGCGCCCCGCAGCGCCCCATGCGCATTGCCGCATTGCCGCGCTCGTCGCAACAGTTCGCCATGATCGAGGACTGTAGACGTAGGGGTAGTACCGGCCGCTGGCCGGCAACCTCGTGAACACGCCAGGCATCATCGGGTTGCCGGCCAGCGGCCGGCACTACCACAGACAAGAAAGGCGGCCCTGCGGCCGCCTTCCCGTGAATCACTTGCCCTTGACGTGCTTCATCAAGCGCCGCTTGGCCTTGACCTGCCGCTCGGTGAGGACGTTCTTCTTGCCCTCGTACGGGTTGGTGCCCTCGCGGAAGATGAAGCTCACCGGCGTACCGATCAGCTTGAAGCGCTTGCGGAAGAAGTTCTCCAGGTAGCGCTTGTACGACTCCTGCAGTTCCTTCAGGCGCGTACCGTGCACGATGAAGGTCGGCGGGTTTGCGCCGGCCGGGTGCACGTAGCGCAGCTTGGAGACGTGGCCGCGGATGGTCGGCGGCGGATTGGTCTCGTACGCCACTTCCAGCGCCTTGTTCACTTCGCTGGTGGTGAAGGTCTTGTTCGCCGATTCGTGCGCGCGGTGCACCGCACGGAACAGCTCGCGCAGGCCCGAGCCGTGCTTGGCCGAAATGCGCACCGATTCGGCCCACGGCACGAAGCCCAGCTTCAGCGACAGCATGGTTTCAGCCTGTTCGCGCTGGTACTCGGTCAGGCCATCCCACTTGTTGATGGCGATCACCAGCGCGCGGCCGGCGTCGAGCACGGCACCGAGCACGGTGGCGTCCTGGTCGGTCACGCCTTCGGTGGCGTCCAGCATCAGCACGGCGACCTGGCACTGCTCGATCGACTGCATGGTCTTGACCACCGAGAACTTCTCGACGACCTCGTCCACGCGCGAACGGCGGCGCAGGCCGGCGGTGTCGATCAGGCGGTACTCACGGCCGTCGCGCTCCAGGTCCACCGCGATCGAGTCGCGGGTGGTGCCCGGCACGTCGGAGGCGATCATGCGCTCCTCGCCGAGGATGCGGTTGACCAGGGTCGACTTGCCCACGTTCGGACGTCCGACGAAGGCGATGCGGATACGGTTCGGATCGTTGTCCAGTTCTTCGCCGCTGCCTTCTTCCGGCAGGCGCTGGATCACTTCGTCCAGCAGGTCGTCCAGGCCCTGGCGATGCGCGGCCGAAACGGTCAGCATCTCGCCGAAGCCGTAACGGGCGAATTCCGAACGCACGCTGTCCTCGTCGGTGCCGTCGATCTTGTTGATCAGCAGCAGCGTCGGGCGCGACAGCTTGCGCAGCCAGGCCAGGATCTCGTCGTCCAGCGCCGAGGTGCCCTCGCGGGCGTCGACGACGAACAGGATCAGATCGGCTTCGGCCGCCGCAGCCCGGGCCTGGCGCGTGGTGGCACCCGCCAGGCCTTCGTCTTCCCCGGCAATACCGCCGGTATCCACGACGAGGAAATGGTTGTCCTCGTCGAGGCGGCAGACGCCGTAGTTGCGGTCACGGGTGACGCCAGGCTGGTCATGGACCAGCGCGTCGCGGGTGCGCGTAAGCGCATTGAAAATAGTCGACTTGCCGACATTCGGCCGTCCAACCAGGGCGACCAAAGGCAGCATCGCGATTACTCCAATTTTTAATTTGCCAACCGGAAGGCGGTCAGCTTGCCATCCACGTTCTGCACCAGCAGCACCCCGTCGACGACGACCGGCTGGGCCAGCAGGGCGTCACCGCCGCTCTTCGCCCGTGCCGCCATCGCACCATCGGAGGTCTTCAACCAGTGCACGTATCCCTTGTAGTCGCCGACGACCACGTAATCACCGTGCAGCGCCGGGCCGGTCAGCGAACGACGCGCCAGCTCGGTCTGCGACCACATGGCAGCGCCGGTCGCCTTGTCCAGGCCGAACACGCCACCCTTGTTGTCGGTGACGAACACATTGCCCGACGACACCGCCACGCCACCTGCACCGCCATGGTCGCGCGCCCACAGCGGGCGACCGGTCGGGCCTTCGATGGCCATGGTCTGGTTCTTGAAGCTGCTCACGAAGAGGGTGTTGCCCTCCAGCACCGGAGCACCGTCGACATCGGCCATGCGGTCCAGTTCGGTACGGCCTTCGCCGTTGCCAAGGTTCTGTTCCCACAGGGTACGCCCATCCTGCATGGCCAGCGCGGCAACCGCGCCTTCGTCCTTGCCGATGAACAACACGCCCGGACCGGTGACCACCGGCGCGTTGCCGCGCACGGTCAGCGCCGGCAGTTCGCTCGGGTTGAACCACTTCTGCGTGCCGTTGCCGGCATCGAACGCGGTGACGCGGCCGTCGTTGCTGCGCACGAACACCAGGCCCTGGGCCACGGCCGGCGCGGCAATGACCTCACCCGGAACACGGGCGCGCCACTTCTCGCTGCCGTCATTGATGTCCAGGGCGATGACCTGGCCATCGAGCGTGCCGATCACGACCAGGTTCTCACCGACACCCGGGCCGCCGGACAGGCGCAGCTTCGGCTTCTTCTTTTCCTTCTGCGGCTCCCAGGTCCAGACCTTCTTGCCGGTCTGCAGGTCGATGGCGTGCACGCCGCCAGTGATCGCCGCAGCGAACACGTGGCCATTGGCAACGGCCGGGCCCTGGCGCACGCCGATGCGGCGCTCGCCCTTGCCGAGGTTGACTGACCAGGCCTTGTTGACCTTGACGCTCGGCTCGAACTTGACCAGCTCAGCCGGCTCCTGGGCCTTCTTCGCTGCCGCGTCCTTGCCGGCGAACCAGCCCTTCATGGTGCTGCAGCCGGTCAGGGCCATGCCCATCAGGAGCACGGTGGCGACGCGGGTGATCATGACCTTCTGACTCATCAAACCGACTCCGCAGGGGCGGCGACCGTGCCGCCGGCATCCATAACCTTGGTTTCCAGCAGGCGCCGCTGCGGCGCTGCCACGTCCAGCGACTTCAGCGCCTTCTCGTACTGTGCGCGGGCGTCATCGCGCTTGCCCTGCGCCATCAGCGCATCGCCATGGATTTCCAGGCTGCTGCTGTCGGTGGCGCTGCCCAGCAGCTTGATCGCCTCGTCGCTCTTGCCGGTGGCCACCAGCAGGCGGGCCACACGCTGGTCGACCACGCGCTGCAGGTCGCTTTCGACCTTCACGGCGCGCAGGGTGGCCAGCGCTTCTTCGTTCTTGCCGGCGTCGACCTGGGCCTTGGCCAGCTGCAGCGCCGCGAGGTCGCCATAGATGCTGGACGGGCCCGCTTCGAGCGCCTTCACTGCCTTGGCAGCGTCGTCGAGCTTGTTCTGCTGAAGACCGACCAGGGCCTTCTGGTATTCCACGTTGGCCGAGGCCAGCTTGCCGCCCTGATCCTTCTGGTACCACTGCCAGCCGGCAATGGCACCGATCGCGATGGCTACGCCACCGAGGATGCTGGCGCCATTCTTCCGCAGCCAGCTGCGGACGCGTTCACTTTGTTCGTGCTCGTCGAGCAGATCGTCGATCGCCATGCGTACTCTCGCCCCGCCCATCGGGAGGGACCATTGGGTTTAATCGAAGGTGGTGAAACCGCGCCTCAGTGCGAAACCGGGACTACGGAGCCTTCAGAGGATACCTGAAAGCGTGCCACGTTGGCTCGCTGGTAGGGGGTCAGATCGACGATAGCGCCGTTCTGCTGAACCTGGACCGCCGAGGCGTTGCCCAGGGTCACCCGGGTCACCTGGCCCGGCGTGAAGCTGCGGCTCTCGCCGGACTTGATCAGCGCCTTTTCGACCGTGGCGCCGTCCGGACCACCGATATCGACCCAGCTGTCGCCGTTGAACTGCATCTCCAGCGTATTGGCGGCTGCGGGCGCAGCGGGTGCCGAACGCGGCACCGGGGACAGCGAAGCGACATACGGGGTTGCGGCCGGCTTGCTGGCCGGGGCACTCGCGACTTCAGCCGGGGCTGCCGGCTCGACACCCGCAGCGGACGGGGCCACCGGCACAGCGGCCGGGATCGCGTCCAGCGAGGCCGTGTTCGGCGACGGCGTGGCGCTGCCATCGAAATGGCCACGGGTGGCGAACCACACCGGCACGGCCAGCACGGCGGTGATGCCGACGTACAGCACGCGCCGGCCGAGATTCTCGGCAATGCGGCGCGCACGCGGGGTATGGGTATGGCTGACCAGGGTGGGCGGCACGACAGGACCCACCTGGGCCTGCTCCAGCAGCTGGCTCACATCGACGTCGAGCAGGCGCGCGTAGCTGCGCAACTGGCCGCGCACGAAGACGGGCGCGCCCAGCTTCTGCCACTGCTCTTCCTCCAGCGACCTGACCACCTGGACCGGCATGCGCAGGCGCGAGCCGACATCCTCAAGGGTCAGTCCGGCCGCTTCACGGGCCTGGCGCAGGCGGGTGCCGCAGCCGGCCGCAGTCTCGAGAGCGCTCACAGTCTGGTCATCAATCACAATGCATCAACCCTGGAGTTAGGAGCCCGCTTCCTGCGGAAATTCCTGTCGAATGCGCTGAAGATAGCGGTCAGATGCCGCCCGATCACCCAGCCGCGCTTCGATTTGAGACGCAAGTTGTAACACGGAACGCGTTGCGGGTGCAGCCGCAATCCTACGTTCGGCGAAGGCCCGGGCCTCCATGTAGCGACCCTGGCGGAAGCTGAGCTGGGCCATGGCCTCCAGCGCGACCGGGTTTCCCGGCAGCGCCGACAGCGCCGCGCGCAGGTCGCGCTCGGCACGCTCGAACTGGCCTGCATCCAGCGCACAGCTGCCGGCATTGGACTGCGCTTCGGCGACGGCGGGATTGCCCGGCGCCCGCTGGGCACGATCGAACCACACCAGCGATTCGGCCGCCTGGCCCTGCTGGCACAGCCAGGCACCATAGTTGTTGAGCACGTCGCCACGTTGCGGCGCCAGCTCGGCAGCCTTTCGGAAGTTCTCGCCGGCCTGCTGGCTGCGGCCGCGACGCTCGTCGATGCCCGCAAGCAGGACCAGGCCGTCGGGGGCCGTCGGCACCAGCTTCTGGGCTTCGCGCGCCTTGCGCTCGGCAGCATCGAGATTGCCGCCCTGGATGTCGCGGCCGGCCAGGGTCAGCAACTCCTGCCAGCGCACCTGCTGCCGCACCCCTTCCGGATCACGGACGGAGTAGACCGGCGCCTCGCTCGGGCCAAGCTTGGCCTTGGGATGGGATTTGCAGCCGCCGACCGCGAGGGCCAGCGTGCCTGCGAGCAGAACCAGCCAGAGGCGGTCAGGCCGCGGCATCGCTCCCCTTCCCCGCCTGCAGCGTCTTGTTGAACTCCGCCTGGCGGCGGGTGCGGTCCATCACCTGGCCCTTGAGCTGGCCACAGGCGGCGTCGATGTCGTCGCCACGGGTACGCCGGACCATGGTCAGCACGTTGCTGTCGAGCAGGATCTTCTGGAAGGCGCGGATGTGCGCCTCTTCCGAACGCTCGTAGCGGGTACCCGGGAACGGGTTGAAGGGGATCAGGTTGACCTTGCCCGAATCCTTGGCCTGCACCGCGTTGTCGAACTGGCGCATCAGGCGGGCCAGCTCGCGGGCATGCTCGGGCTTGTCGTTGATGCCCTTCATCAGGGTGTATTCGAAGGTGACCGATTCGCGGCGCTTGTTGGCGCGCAGGTAGCGTGCGCACGAGGCCATCAGCTCGGCGATCGGGTACTTCTTGTTGAGCGGCACCAGGGTCTCGCGCAGCGCGTCGTTCGGCGCATGCAGCGACACCGCCAGCGACACGTCGCTTTCGGCAGACAGGCGGTCGATCTGCGGCACCAGGCCGGAGGTCGACAGGGTCACGCGCTTGTTGGCCAGGCCGTAGCCAAGGTCGTCGCGCATCACGCTCATGGCGCGCACGACGTTGTCGAAATTCATCAGCGGCTCGCCCATGCCCATCATCACCACGTTGGTGAGGCGGCGCATCTGGTGCGGGACGTTGCCCAGGTGGCGCGCGGCAACCCACACCTGGCCGATGATCTCGGCGGTGGTCAGGTTGCGGTTGAAGCCCTGGGTAGCAGTGGAGCAGAACGTGCAGTTCAGGCCGCAACCGACCTGCGAGGACACGCACAGCGTGCCGCGGGTCTTGTCCGGGATGTACACGGTCTCGATGGCGTTCTTGCCATCCACGCCCATCGCCAGCAGCCACTTGTGGGTGCCGTCGGCGGAGGGCTTGTCGAACACGATGTTGGGAACCAGCACCTCGGCATGGGCCTGCAGCTTGGCGCGCAGGACCTTGCCGAGGTCGGTCATTTCATCGAAGTCGGTGACGTAGCGATGGTGGATCCACTTCATCACCTGATGGGCACGGAACTTCTTTTCGCCGAGAACCTCGACGAAGAACTTCTCCAGGCCCGCGCGATCGAGGTCGAGCAGGTTCTGCTTGCCAGCCGTGGGTGCCGACTTCGGCAGCGGCTGGATGGCGGGGGACTGTACGACCTCGTTCACGGCATTACTCTCAGCGCGAAACGACTTCGGTGGCGGCGAAGAAGTAGGCGATTTCAATCGCGGCATTCTCGACCGAGTCCGAGCCGTGGGCGGCGTTGGCATCGATGGATTCGGCGAAGTCGGCGCGGATGGTGCCCGGCGCGGCTTCCTTCGGGTTGGTGGCGCCCAGCAGGTCGCGGTGGGCCAGGACGGCGTTCTCGCCTTCCAGGGCCTGGATCATCACCGGGCCGGAGATCATGAACTCGACCAGCGCGTTGAAGAACGGACGCTCGCGGTGCACGGCGTAGAAGCCTTCGGCTTCACGACGCGACAGCTGCTTGTACTTGGCGGCCACGACCTTCAGGCCGGCCTTCTCGAAGCGGGCGTAGATTTCGCCGATGACGTTCTTGGCAACGGCGTCCGGCTTGATGATCGAAAGGGTGCGCTCCAGCGCCATGGGATGTCTCCAATGGAATCGGGCCGCTGATGGCCCGAAGGGTAACATGAAAAAAACCCGCGTCGGGACGCGGGCTTAGCCTGATAAACGTAGGCGAATTGTAAAAGATAAAGCGGCGGCATGGTAGTGCCGGCCGCTGGCCGGCATTGGGCACCATTCAACCTAGGAGCTGCCGGCCAGCGGCCGGCACTACCCCATTCACCGACCTGAGTGAAATCTGACCGGGTCGGCCGATTTTGCTGCACTGCAAAATGCCATACGGTACCGTCTGGTCCTAGTATCAAACAATCGTTTGATTAAGGTCCGCCCACCGATGGCCAAGCCCGCCCACTTCTCGACCAAGGACCGGATCCTCGGCGCGGCCGAGGAGCTGTTCGCCCAGCACGGCTTCGCCGGCACCTCGCTGCGCCAGGTGACCAGCCAGGCCGACGTCAACATCGCCGCGGTCAACTACCACTTCGGCTCCAAGGAAAACCTGGTCAACGAGGTGTTCCGCCGCCGCATGGACGAGATGACCGGTGCCCGCCTGTCGCAGCTCGAGCGCGCCCGCGCCGAGCACCCGGGTGAACTGCGCCCGGTGCTGGCTGCCTTCGTCGAGCCGGCCCTGGCGCTGGCCCAGGACCGCCAGAACGGCGGCGCCTTCGTGCGCGTGATCGCCCGCGCCTACGCCGAGAAGAACGACAACCTGCGCAAGTTCCTGTCAGACCACTACGGCCACGTGCTGCGTGCGTTCGGCAAGGCCATCGGCGAATGCGTGCCGGACCTGAGCAAGGAGGAGCTGTACTGGCGCCTCGACTTCCTGGCCGGCTCGCTGACCTATGCGATGGCCGACTTCGGGCTGATCAAGCGTCCCGCCGGTGTCACCGAAGCGGCGCATCGTGCCCATGCCGCCCACGAACTGATCCATTTCGCCGAAGCCGGGTTCCGCGCCGCCGCACGCGCCAGCGCCCTGCCCGCTTCCCTTGATTCCACCCAGTAACTGCTGACCAACAAAGGCCCTACACCATGTCCAATTCCCTGCTAGTCCGCCGCGCCGCCGTGCTGGGTGCCGGCGTCATGGGTGCCCAGATCGCCGCCCACCTCACCAACGCTGGCGTCGACACCGTGCTGTTCGACCTGCCTGCCAAGGAAGGTCCGGCCGACGGCATCGTGCTGAAGGCGATCGCCAACCTGGGCAAGCTGAGCCCGGCGCCGCTGGCCAGCAAGTCGCTGGCCGAAGCCATCACCCCGGCCAACTACGAGTCCGGCCTGGAGCAGCTGAAGGACTGCGACCTGATCATCGAGGCCATCGCCGAGCGCATGGACTGGAAGCAGGACCTGTACAAGAAGATCGCCCCGTTCGTGGCCGACCACGCGGTGCTGGCCTCCAACACCTCGGGCCTGGGCATCAACAAGCTGGCCGACGTGCTGCCCGAACAGCTGCGCCACCGCTTCTGCGGCGTGCACTTCTTCAACCCGCCGCGCTACATGCACCTGGCCGAGCTGATCCCGGCCACCACCACCGATGCCGCCGTGCTGGAAGGACTGGAAGCATTCCTGGTCACCACCCTGGGCAAGGGTGTGGTGTACGCCAAGGACACCCCGAACTTCATCGGCAACCGCATCGGCGTGTTCTCGATCCTGTCCACCATCCACCACACCCAGCAGTTCGGCCTGGGCTTCGATGAAGTGGACGGCCTGACCGGCCCGCTGGTCGGCCGCCCGAAGTCGGCCACCTACCGCACCTCCGACGTGGTCGGCCTGGACACCATGGCCCACGTCATCAAGACCATGGGCGACACCCTGCCGAATGACCCGTGGCATGAGTTCTTCAAGTCGCCGAAGTGGCTGGACGCGCTGATTTCCAAGGGCGCGTTGGGCCAGAAGACCGGCGCCGGCATCTTCCGCAAGGTCGGCAAGGACATCGTCGTGCTGGACCTGGAGAAGCAGGACTACCGCCCGGCCGACCGCACTGCCGCACCGGAAGTGGTCGAGATCCTGAAGATCAAGAACCCGGCCGAGAAGTTCGCCAAGCTGCGCGAGAGCCAGCATCCGCAGGCGCAGTTCCTGTGGGCGACCTTCCGCGACCTGTTCCACTACAGCGCCTACCACCTGGCCGACATTGCCGAGACCGCGCGTGATGTCGACCTGGCCATCCGCTGGGGCTACGGCTGGTCGCTGGGCCCGTTCGAAACCTGGCAGGCCGCCGGCTGGAAGCAGGTGGCGCAGTGGATCGCCGATGACATCGTCGCCGGCAAGAGCATGAGCAATGCCCCGCTGCCGGATTGGGTCTTCGATGGCCGCGACGGCGTGCATGCCGCCGAGGGCAGCTACAGCCCGTCGCGCAACGCCAAGCTGCCGCGCTCGTCGCTGCCGGTGTACCAGCGCCAGCGCTTCCCGGATCCGCTGCTGGGCGAGAAGTTCGCGCCGGGCGAGACCGTGTTCGAGAACGACGGCCTGCGCATGTGGCACGACGGTGATGGCATCGCCGTGGTCAGCTTCAAGACCAAGATGAACACCGTGTCCGACCAGGTGCTGGACGGCCTGCAGGAATGCGTGAGCCGCGCCGAGAAGGACTTCCAGGGCCTGGTGATCTGGCAGCAGAAGGAACCCTTCTCCGCCGGTGCCGACCTGGCCGGTGCACTGGGCCTGCTGCAGGCCGGCAAGGTCGACCAGTTCGAGGAAATGGTCGCCAACTTCCAGCGCACCAGCCAGCGCATCAAGTACTCGCTGGTGCCGGTGGTGGCAGCGGTGCGTGGCCTGGCCCTGGGCGGCGGCTGCGAGTTCCAGATGCACAGCGCCAAGACCGTGGCCTTCCTGGAAAGCTACATCGGCCTGGTCGAGGCCGGTGTCGGCCTGCTGCCGGCCGGTGGCGGCCTGAAGGAACTGGCCGTGCGTGCCTCGCAGGCCGCAGGCCCGGGCGGTGACGTGTTCGCCGAACTGAAGAAGACCTTCGAGACCGTGGCGATGGCCAAGGTGTCCAACTCGGCGGTCAACGCCAAGGAACTGGGCCTGCTGCGCAGTACCGACAAGGTGGTGTTCAACAGCTACGAGGCCCTGCACATCGCCAAGGCCGAAGCCCGTGCACTGGCCGAAGCGGGCTACCGTCCGCCGCTGCCGGCACGCCGCATCCAGGTGGCCGGTGACGTGGGCATCGCCACCTTCAAGATGATGCTGGTCAACATGCTGGAAGGCCGTTTCATCAGCCCGTACGACTACGAGATCGCCGAACGCATCGCCACCGTGCTGTGCGGTGGCAAGGTCGACCGCGGCACCCTGGTGGACGAAGAGTGGCTGCTGACCCTGGAGCGCAAGCACTTCGTCGAACTGGCCCAGCAGGAAAAGACCCAGGCCCGCATCGCGCACATGCTGAAGACCGGCAAGCCGCTGCGTAACTGATTGATGGCGGGTGCCGACCCCTGGTTGGCACTCCTCTGCCTCTGGTGGGTGCCGACCGTTGGTCGGCACCCCGGCTAAAAAATTCGAGAGATCACTGCAATGACCAAGCAAATCCAGGACGCCTACATCGTCGCCGCCACCCGCACCCCGGTCGGCAAGGCGCCCAAGGGCATGTTCCGCAACACCCGCCCCGACGACATGCTTGCGCACGTGCTGCGCAGCGTCGTCGCCCAGGCCCCGGGCGTGGACGTCAACCGCATCGATGACGCGATCATCGGCTGCGCCATGCCGGAAGCCGAGCAGGGCATGAACGTGGCGCGCATCGGCGTGCTGCTGGCCGGCCTGCCCAACACCATCGCCGCACAGACCGTGAACCGCTTCTGCTCCTCCGGCCTGCAGGCCGTGGCGCAGGCCGCCGACGCGATCCGCCTGGGCAACGCCGACCTGATGCTGGCCGGTGGCACCGAGTCGATGTCGATGGTGCCGATGATGGGCAACAAGATCGCCATGGCGCCGAGCGTGTTCGACAACGACCACGTGGCCATCGCCTACGGCATGGGCATCACTGCCGAGAAGGTGGCCGAAGAGTGGAAGGTCTCGCGCGAAGACCAGGACGCCTTCGCCCTCGCCTCGCACCAGAAGGCCATGGCCGCGATCCAGAACGGCGAGTTCAAGGACGAGATCAGCCCGTACGAGATCGTCTCGCACCTGCCGGACCTGGCCGATGGCCAGCGCATCATCACCCGCAACAAGATCGCCGACACCGACGAAGGCCCGCGCCCGGATTCCTCGGCTGAAGGCCTGGCCAAGCTGCGCCCGGTGTTCCGCAACGGCCAGTTCGGCGGCACCGTCACCGCCGGTAACTCGTCGCAGATGAGCGACGGCGCCGGTGCCGTGCTGCTGGCCTCGGAACAGGCGATCAAGGACTACGGCCTGACCCCGCTGGCCCGTTTCGTCAGCTTCTCGGTGGCCGGCGTGCGCCCGGAAGTGATGGGCATCGGCCCGATCGCCGCGATCCCGAAGGCACTGAAGCAGGCCGGCCTGACCCAGGACCAGCTGGATTGGATTGAACTGAACGAAGCGTTCGCCGCGCAGTCGCTGGCGGTGATCCGCGATTGCGGCCTGGACCCGAGCAAGGTCAACCCGCTGGGTGGCGCGATTGCCCTGGGCCACCCGCTGGGTGCGACCGGCGCGATCCGTACCGCCACCCTGCTGCACGGCCTGCGTCGTCGCCAGCAGAAGTACGGCATGGTGACGATGTGCATCGGCACCGGCATGGGCGCGGCGGGTATTTTCGAGGCGCTGTAAGGATCAAGGCGTTGCCGGCTGGAGTGTCGGTTGGCTGTGGGGCCCGGGTGGGGTGAGGCTGCCCGGGACACGCCGTGAACCCCCAGACCGGCCCAGCCGCTGGCGGCTGTGCGTTCGGGCGCTTGCGAAGCAGTGCTTCGCAAGCAAAGCGCCCTCACCCATGGGGGCTTGGCAGCGGCTTGCTAGCGTGCGCAATCCTGCGCACGCAGCAAGGCCGGGGTTGGGCGCCCTGCCCAACCCGCCAGGCGCATGCGCCTGGCCCATGCCGCTGACAGTCCCGGTCAGCCTCACCCACCCGCGCCACCCAACATTCCGCGCGGCGGAGGGTTTAGCAAAAGCAAGGTCAAAAGCTGGGGTCAGAGCCCTTTGCTGCGCAAAGGGATCTGACCCCAACAATCAAAAAAGGCAGCCATAGGCTGCCTTTTTTTGCTTGTGCTCCCGCCCTTGATTCCGCCCTTCCCGTCCGCGCCCGCAGGAAACTTGGCAGGCGGGACGGGTGGGCCTTTGCAGGACCGTTGGCGCCATGGATGGCGCCATCGAGCCCCCATGGATGGGTTTACGGCGTGTCCTGCAAAGGCCCACCCGTACCGCCCACCACGTATCAATCAAGGCGCCGCGAACGGAGCGCTTGATAAACCTTATTCCGCCAACATCGCCGTCAGCTTCTCCCGCGCCGGCCCTGCCAGCTTCGGGTTGTCCAGCGCGAAGCGGATCGTCGCTTCCACCAGCCCCAGGTGCGTACCGCAGTCGAAACGAGTGCCCTCGAAACGGTAGGCATCCACCTCTTCGGTCTTCAGCAGCTGCGCGATCGCATCGGTCAGCTGGATCTCGCCGCCGGCACCGCTGCCGGTCTGCTCCAGCAGCTCGAAGATCTTCGGACTCAGCACGTAGCGGCCGACCACGGCCAGGTCGCTCGGCGCGTCCTCCGGCTTCGGCTTCTCCACGATCTGCGAAATACGGCCCTTGCGGCCATCGAAGGCCTCGGTCGCGACGATGCCGTAACTGGCGGTCTTGTCGTGCGGCACATCTTCAACGGCAATGACGCTGGCGCCACTGGCTTCGTTGAGATCGGCCATCTGCTTCAGCGCGCTGTCGCCGCGGTTCCAGATCAGGTCGTCCGGCAGCAGTACCGCGAACGGCTCGTCACCGATCACGGCCTTGGCACACAGCACCGCATGGCCCAGGCCCAGCGCCTCGGCCTGGGTCACGAAGATCGCGCGCACGCCATTGGGCAGCACGTGACGGATCAGCTCCAGCTGCTCCTGCTTGCCGGCGCGCTCGAGCTTCTGCTCCAGCTCGTAGGCCTTGTCGAAGTAGTCGGCGACCGCGTGCTTGTAGCGGTTGGTGATGAACACCAGCGTGTCACAGCCGGCCTCGATTGCTTCATCCACGGCGTACTGGATCAGCGGCCGGTCAATGATCGGCAGCATCTCCTTCGGCACGGTCTTGGTTGCTGGCAAAAAACGCGTCCCCAAACCCGCTACGGGGAAAACTGCTTTGCGAATTCGCTTGCTCATTGGTGCCTGTTGGCCTCGCGTGCGGGAAAGGGCACGACTTTAGCGGATGAAATGTAAGCATCCTGTTCGATTGGCGAGAACTCGGGCATCGTCGCGAACAGGACTTCCTTGATGGTTTCGGTGTCGTAGCTGCACACCGCCTCGCGCAGGCGCGGGACGTTGCCCAGCACCAGATCGCGCGAGAACATGCGCACGCCGGCCTCAAGGACCTTCGGATGCGCGGTTGCGCGGTAGTCCTCGTCCGAATAGAACAGCGTCTCGTGCAGCTTCTCACCCGGACGCAGGCCGGTATAGATGATCTGCACATCCTTGTACGGCTGCTTGCCCGCCAGACGGATCATCTGCTCGGCCAGCAGCCGGATCGGCACCGGCTCGCCCATGTCGAGCGTGTAGATCGCACCGTGCGAGGCCGAGGCTGCGGCCTGCAGGATCAACTGGCAGGCCTCGGGGATGGTCATGAAGTAGCGGGTGACTTCCGGATCGGTGACCGTGACCGGACCACCGCGCAGGATCTGCTCGCGGAACAGCGGCACCACGCTGCCGGCCGAGGCCAGCACGTTGCCGAAGCGCACGGTAACGAAACGGGTGTGCGTGGACTTCTGGTCCAGGCTCTGGCAGATCATCTCGGCATAGCGCTTGCTGGCACCCAGCGCGTTGACCGGATCGACCGCCTTGTCGGTGGAGATGAACACGAAATGCTCGACGCGCGCTTCCAGGCAGGCGCGGGCCACGTTCTCGGTCGCCAGGATGTTGTTGCGCACAGCTTCGCGCAGCTGCCGTTCCAGCACCGGTACATGCTTGTACGCTGCGGCATGAAACGCGGTGTCGACCGGATGCAGCGACAGCGCATGGCGGATCACCGCAGGATCGCCACAGTCGCCCAGCACCGCTTCGATCTCGATATCGGGGAAGCTGCGACGCAGCTCACCCTCGATGGTCAGCAGCAGCAGTTCGCTGATCTCCAGCAGGATGATGCGGCCGGCACCGTGGCGCGCGCACTGGCGGCACAGCTCCGAGCCGATCGAGCCACCGGCACCGGTCACCATCACGGTGCGACCGCCCAACCAGCCCCGGATCAGGTTCCAGTCCGGGGTGATCGGCTTGCGGCCGAGCAGATCCTCGATCGCCACTTCCTTCAGTTGGCCGGGCAGCGACTGCCCCTGCAGGATGTCGCTCAGCTTGGGCACGGTGCGGAACGGCACGCCGGTGCTTTCGCAGATGGCGACCACCCGCTGCATGCCTGCGGCATCCAGCGAGGGCATGGCGATCACCAGCAACTTGGCCGCAGTCTCGCGGACCACCGCCGGGGCATCATCGAGGCTGCCCAGGATCGGCAGGCCCTGCAGCTTGGCGCCGCGCAGGTGCGGTGCGTCGTCCAGCAGGCCGACCGGTTCGAAGTTGCCGGAGCGGCGCAGATCGCGGACCAGCGTCTCGGCGGCTTGCCCCGCACCGAGGATCAGCACGCGGCGCGCGCTCGAATCCGACTGCAGTGCCTGGTAATCCTTCCAGGCCCGGTACAGCAGGCGCGGCGCGCCCAGCAGCGCCGACAGCGCGAACGGATAGATCACCAGCACCGACATCGGCACGCCGTCGAAACGCTTCCACATCAGCACCAGCACGATGCCGACCAGGCCGATGAAGCTGGCCTTGAAGATGTTCAGCAGGTCGCTGACGCTGGCGAAACGCCACAGCCCGCGATACAGGCCCACGCGCCAGAACACCAGGCCCTGCAGCAGCAGCACCAGGGTGGTGTCGACATTCCAGAGCGGAAGCGAGGGCGCGTTGGGGAGGATCGAGTACCGCCCGGCGTGGAGCAGCTGCCAGCATGCCCAGACCATGAACAGGTCGTGGCAGACGATGGCCGAACGCGGCATCAGGCCGAGGATTCTGTCCCGCCAGGGTGAAGCCATAAGTCAGGTATTTCCTTGTCGGTGACGCAATCCATTGCGCAGGAGGATCCAGAGGACGCTCAGCGCGAGAAACCACGCGACCGCCAGGACAGCCTCCCACCTCGGCTGCAAATTGGAGCAGACATTAAGCACTGTAATACTGAACAGGCCCAAAGCAAAGTACATCCCTGTCACCTGGGCGTGGCTGGCTCCTGCCTGCACCGCCCGCTGGTAGACGTGCTGGGTATGGGGTTCCATCCAGCGTTGTCCTGAGATGATGCGCGCCGCCAGTGTGAAGCCCGCGTCCACGAGGAACGCCGAAGCCGGCACCAGCAGCAGGATCCAGTTGATATCGGTACGCACCGCAGCGATCGCGAGGACGACGGCGACTGCATAGCCCAGCGCGCCACTTCCGACATCACCCATGAAGATCCGGGCCCGTGGGAAATTGAACGGCAGGAAGCCCAGGCAGGCCAGGCCCAGCGCCACCGCGGCCAGCGAATACGGCCAGGGCAGCACCGGCGCCAGGCCCAGCGCAACAACAATGGCCTGGCTGGCGGCAATACCGTTGATGCCATCCATGAAGTTCCAGATGTTGATCAACGAGGCGGTGAATACCAGCACCAGCCCGGCCAGCAACCAGCTTCCACCATGCACCTTGACCAGGGCGGCCAGCAGCGCGGCGGCAATGAAGTGCACCAGCAGGCGGCGCATGGCCGGCAACGGCCGGTGGTCGTCCCACCAGCCGATGCCCGCCACCAGCACCAGGCCCAGGCTGGCCACCAGCAGGCTCGGTGTCGATTCAGGCCAGACCCACATCGCTGCACCGGCGGTGACAAGCAGGCTGATGACGATGGCGATGCCACCACCGCGCGGCGTTGCCACGCTATGGCTGCGACGCTCGCCGGGCTGGTCCAGCAGTTGCTGGCGCAGGGCATAACCCCGTGCCGCCCAGGTCAACCCCGCACTCAGCAGGGCCAGCCCCAGCAGCGCGCCCATCACGAGCCACGGCATGGATCAGAGCACCGCGTAGTTCAGCAGTGGCTTGACCGTGCCCCACTCCTTGCAGCTCGGGCACTGCCAGTGGTGGGTGCGTGCACCGAACCCGCAACGGGTGCAGCGGTAAGCGGGATTGCGCACCAGCAGCTGGTCGGTGATGTGCTTGAGGTCATGCAGGGTCGCCGTCGAATCGGCGCCCTCGGCCAGGGTCAGGTCGATCAGCGCCGATTCGCCACGCACCGACGGACGATCCTTGAGCTGGCGGCCAAGGTAGGCTCGGGCCGGAGCCACGCCCTCCTGCTCTTCCATCAGCCGGGTCAGGGCCAGCACCGGGGCGATGCCACGGTAGTGCTCGGTCATTTCCGACAGGAACGCACGTGCGCCTGCCAGATCGCCCACCTTGCGATAGTTCTGCATCAGCGCCGGCAGCAGCTCCGGCAGGTACTCCGGATCGTTGCGCGCGGCGCGCTCGAAGGCGCGCACGGCCGCTTCCGGATTGCCGGCATCGGTTTCCAGGCGACCCTCAATGATGCCGGCACGCACCGACATCGCATCGGCCTGGTAGGCCCGGGCAATCGCTGCCCTCGCCTCTTCCAGCTTGCCGGCGCCGCGGAAACGTTCGGCCAGTTCGCACTCGAACTGCCCGATCAGCTTGCCCATCGGCTCGCCGGTGACGTCTTCGAAGCGGGTGGCGTTGTCGATCGCCTTTTCCCAGTCACGCTCAGCCTGGTAGATGCCGATCAGGTGCTTGAGCGCCTGCGGGGCGCGCTGGTCCAGCTGCGCCAGTTCGGTGAACACGGTCTCTGCACGGTCCAGCAGGCCGGACTTCATATAGTCCTCGCCCAGCGCCAGCAGGGCCTGCACGCGCTGCGCGTCGCTCAGGTCGTGGCGGTTGACCAGCCCCTGGTGCAGGCGGATGGCGCGGTCGACTTCACCGCGGCGGCGGAACAGGTGGCCCAGCGCGACCTGGGTCTCGAAGGTTTCCTTGTCCAGCTCGGCGATGTGCAGGAACAGTTCGATGGCCTTGTCCGGCTGCTCGTTGAGCAGGTAGTTCAGGCCACGGAAGTAGGTGCTGGACAGGCGGCTGACCTGGTTGTCACCGTGGCGCTGGCCACCGCGCCGGCCGATCACCCACCCGGCCAGTGCGGCCAGCGGAACGAACAGGAAAAACCAAAGCCACTCGGTGACGAAATCCATCTTCGATCAGCGTCCATCAAAAGATTGGGGGGAAACACCCGCGGCCGGCGTTGCCGCCACGGACTTGTTGGCACGGCGCAGCTGGCTGTAGAGCGGAATGACCACGCTCACCAGTACCAGGCCGGCACCGACCACGACACCCACCAGCAGTGCAGCGATCAGCGCCACGCCCACCGAGGTGTGCAATTGAGTGAAAAGCAGGTTGATCGACATCGCGGTCATGTTGACCGCACCAATGATCAGCCCAAGGATCAGGACCGCCAGCAGGACCAGCAGACGAAAGACCTTCATGCGACAGCTCCAGTGGCAGGAGTCCGTAGCTTATCCGACCCGCGGCTGGATTCGCACGCGGTGGCGCGACGGGGCTCAGGCCGGATCGGCGTCCAGCGGCAGCACACTGCTGACCCGCTCGCGCAGTTCCTTGCCCGGCTTGAAATGGGGGACGTGCTTGCCCGGCAGGGCAACCGATTGGCCGGTCTTCGGGTTGCGACCCAGGCGCGGCGGACGATAGTGCAGCGAGAAGCTGCCAAAACCACGGATTTCGATGCGATCCCCGGCGGACAGCGATCCGCCCATCATTTCCAGCAACGACTTCACCGCCAGATCGACATCATCGGCCTTCAGGTGCGCCTGGCGGCGCGCAAGGATTTCGATCAGTTCGGATTTGGTCATCACCGGCTCACATCAGGGGCATCTCAGCCTGAAACGGCCCGGGCAGAAGCCCGGGCCGTCCAGGAAACAACAAACAGCGTAAGGCCGATTACTCGGACTTGTTGCCGTTCAGCTGTGCACGCAGCAGCGCGCCCAGCTGGGTGGTGCCGCTGGAAGCCGAAGAGGACTGGTATTCCTCCAGCACTTCGCGCATTTCCGCGTCGTCCTTGGCCTTGATCGACAGCTGCAGGGTGCGGCCCTTGCGGTCCATGCCCACGAACTTGGCTTCGATCTTGTCGCCGACCTTCAGGTGCTGGGTGGCGTCGTCAACGCGCTCGTTGGCGATGTCGCGAGCCGAAACGTAACCCTCGATGCCGTCAGCCAGCTCGATGATCGCGCCCTTGGCGTCGACTTCCTTCACCACGCCTTCGACCTTGGAGCCCTTCGGATTGGCAGCCATGTACTGGCCGAACGGATCCTGCTCCAGCTGCTTCACGCCCAGGGAGATGCGCTCGCGCTCCGGGTCAACAGCCAGGACGACGGCGTCCAGGGTATCGCCCTTCTTGAAGTTGCGAACAACGTCTTCGCCGGTGGTGTTCCAGCTGATGTCGGACAGGTGGACCAGGCCGTCGATGCCGCCGTCCAGGCCGATGAAGATGCCGAAGTCGGTGATCGACTTGATCTGGCCCGACACCTTGTCACCCTTCTTGTGGGTGGCAGCGAAGGTTTCCCACGGATTGGCGGCAACCTGCTTCATGCCCAACGAGATACGGCGACGCTCTTCATCGACGTCCAGCACCATCACTTCGACTTCGTCACCAACCTGCACAACCTTGGACGGGTT
Organism: Stenotrophomonas sp. YJH_SMC_64; assembly: GCF_059371375.1. Lineage (NCBI taxonomy): Bacteria > Pseudomonadati > Pseudomonadota > Gammaproteobacteria > Lysobacterales > Lysobacteraceae > Stenotrophomonas > Stenotrophomonas sp. YJH_SMC_64. The sequence continues at coordinate 24,477 of NZ_JCAFUN010000011.1, forward strand.
GACGTTCTTGTTGGTCCAATCCATCTCGGAGACGTGCACCAGGCCTTCGACGCCCGGCTCGATCTCAACGAACGCACCGTAATCGGTGACGTTGGAGACCTTGCCGAAGACGCGGCTGTTGGCCGGGTAACGACGGCCGATGTTGTCCCACGGATCCTCGCCCAGCTGCTTCAGGCCCAGCGAAACGCGGTTGCGCTCGCGGTCGAACTTCAGCACGCGGACGTCCAGCTCGTCGCCGACGTTCACGACTTCCGACGGGTGACGCACGCGCTTCCACGCCATGTCGGTGATGTGCAGCAGGCCGTCGATGCCGCCCAGGTCCACGAACGCGCCGTAATCGGTCAGGTTCTTGACGACACCCTTCAGGATCGCGCCTTCCTGCAGCTTGTCCATCAGCTGCTCGCGCTCTTCCGAGTGCTCGCTTTCGACGACAGCGCGGCGCGAGACCACGACGTTGTTACGCTTGCGGTCCAGCTTGATGAGCTTGAACTCGAGTTCCTTGCCTTCCAGGTAGGCCGGATCGCGCACCGGGCGCACATCGACCAGGGAACCCGGCAGGAAGGCGCGGACATCCTTGATGTCCACGGTGAAACCACCCTTGACCTTGCCGCTGATGCGGCCGGTGATGGTTTCGTTCTTTTCCAACGCTTCTTCCAGCTCGTCCCACACCATCGCGCGCTTGGCCTTCTCGCGCGACAGGACGGTTTCGCCGAAGCCGTTCTCGATCGAGTCGAGGGCGACCTTGACGATGTCGCCTTCGGCGACGTCGATTTCGCCAGCGTCGTTACGGAACTGTTCGATCGGCACGATGCCTTCGGACTTCAGGCCAGCGTTGATCACCACGACGTCGCCGCGGACTTCAACAACGGTACCGCTGACGATGGCGCCCGGCTTCAGCTTGGCCAGGTTGGCCTGGCTGGCTTCAAACAGTTCGGCAAATGATTCGGTCATTAGATTTACTCTGTTGGACACATGGGTCGGTGGCGTCCCCTTCAGGGGAATGGCGACCGCCCGCCTGTTGGTCGACCCCGGAAACGCAGGTCGTGTGTAGTAGGAAAACCGCCACGCATCATTGCGCGACGGAGCTGGTACAGCACTGCTTTGCGCGACCACCACCGATGCAGCTGGCAGTGCTCCCGCGCGAACGGATCAGGCAGCCGGAACCGGAAGCAGATCCATCACTCGGGCAACGACATCATCGATGCCGATGCCTGTGGTGTCGATGAGGACAGCATCGTCTGCCGGCTTCAGGGGCGCCACGGTACGCTGGGCATCACGGGCGTCGCGGGCCATGATCTCGCGCAGGAGGTCATCAAAGTTAACAGAAACCCCCTTGTCTTTCAACTGCTTATGCCGGCGCTCGGCGCGCTCCTCGGCACTGGCGGTCAGGAAGACCTTGTAGGGGGCGTCCTTGAAGATCACCGTGCCCATGTCGCGGCCGTCGGCAACCAGGCCGGGCAGCTCCCTGAATGCGCGCTGGCGCTCCTTCAGCGCGGCGCGCACCTCGGGAATGGCGGCGATGGCAGAGGCCAGCGCGCCGGTGGTCTCCAGGCGCAGCTCGTCGGTGGCATCGGTGCCGTTGACCATGACCCGCATCGACTCGCCCTGTTCAACAAACTGAACATGGGTGTCGAAGGTGCAGCGCACCAGCGCCGAGGCGTCGGAGGTGTCGATGTCGGCCCAGCTCGCGGCCACGCCCACCGCGCGGTACAGCGCACCCGAATCCAGGTAATGCCAGCCCATCCGGCGCGCGATGATGCGGCTGATGGTACCCTTGCCGGCCCCGGAAGGGCCGTCGATGGTCAGGACGGGAGCGAGTGGATTCATGGGGTTCCCAGAGCGTGTGAAGGGGCCATTCTAGCCCCTGCCAGACACCCCCAGCGGGATCTTTTGTGCAACCACTTGAAACCACGAGGAAAAGCCCGGTAGAATGGCGGGCTTGAACGAGCGTCAACTGCCGATTGTCTTTCGCATATCGCGGCCACGCTCCACCCGAACAACTACTGTTTACGCCGAGGTATGCCATGAAAGTCCTGTCCTCCCTGAAGTCGGCGAAGGCCCGTCACCGCGACTGCAAGGTCGTCCGTCGTCGCGGCAAGATCTTCGTCATCTGCAAGTCGAACCCGCGTTTCAAGGCGCGTCAGCGCTAAGCCCAACAGCCTTCACGGCTGCGGCTGGCCCTACGCGGGGCCGACCCGATGCAAGAAACCGCCTTCGGGCGGTTTTTTGTTTATGCGGCTTTTTCCTGCTGATTTTGCTGTAATCGCCTTTCTTGACCACTGGGGAGTAGATCGAGATGAAGCGTTACCTGTCCGCCCTGGCCGTGATGGCCACCCTGGCCGCCGCCACACCGGCGCTGGCCGATACCCTGCTTGTCGACCGCGCCCGCGAGAAGCCGGCCGGTGCCCTGCCCGTGCGCGGCCAGAGCATGCAGCAGGTACAGGCGCAGTTCGGCGCGCCGAGCGAACAGCTGCAGCCGCGTGGCGGGCAGAAGCGGCAATGGCCGACCATCAACCGCTGGGTGTACCCGCAGTTCACCGTCTACTTCGAGAAGCAGAAGGTGATCGACGTGGTGGCCAACCAGGCGGACCCGAACGAAATCGGCCCGAAACCGCCGATCCGTTGATCCCTTTACCCGCCGTGGGCGGGCCTGTGTAGCGAGACCATGAACCAGACCCTTCGTTTTCCTGCCGAGTGGGAAGCCCAGAGCGGCGTCCTGATTGCCTGGCCCACCGCCGACACCGACTGGGCCGACCGCCTGGGCCAGGTGGAAGAGACCTACATCGCCCTGGTCGCGGCCATCACCCGCTTCCAGCCGGTGCTGATCTGCGTGGCCGACGACGATGTGGAGACCTATGCCGAAATGCGGCTGCGCTCCAACCGCATCGACATGGACAAGGTCCACTTCACCACGGCCGCCTACGACGATACCTGGCTGCGCGACTCCGGCCCGATCACCCTGCGCCGTGCCGACGGCGGTTTCCAGCTGCTGGATTTCCGCTTCACCGGTTGGGGCGGCAAGTTCGACGCCACCCTGGATGACCAGCTGGTGGGCGTGCTGGACCAGGCCGGCGTGTTCAACGACGCGCCGGTGCGCAGCATCCCGTTCGCGCTGGAAGGTGGCGGCATCGAGACCGATGGCGAAGGCACCCTGCTGACCACCTGGAAGTGCCTGCACGAGCGCCATCCGGACCGCGACCGCGCCAGCCTGAGTGCCGACCTGGCCGACTGGCTGCAGCAGGACCGCGTGCTGTGGCTGGACCACGGCTACCTGGAAGGCGACGACACCGACGCGCACATCGACACCCTCGCCCGCTTCGCCTCGGCCGACAGCATCGTCTACCAGGCCTGTGACGACGAGAGCGACTCGCACTTCGCCGAACTGCAGGCGATGGGCAACGAGCTGGCCGCACTGCGCACCAAGGATGGCCAGCCGTACCGCCTGTTCCCGCTGCCGTGGGCACAGCCGGTGATCGACGAAGGCCGCCGCCTGGCTGCGTCATACGCCAACTACCTGATCGTCAATGGTGCGGTGCTGATGCCGGCCTATGGCGACCCGGCCGACGACCTGGCCCGCGATGTGCTGGCCCAGGCGCACCCGGGCCGCGAGATCGTGCAGGTGCCCTGCCGCTCGCTGATCTGGCAGAACGGCAGCCTGCACTGCATCACCATGCAGCTGCCGGAAGGGCTGTTGAAGGCATGACGGTAGTGCCGGCCGCTGGCCGGCAACCCCGCACTGCCTGATGGATCCACGGGATTGCCGGCCCGCGGCCGGCACTACCGATCGCACCCATTCAGCGCGCGACACGCCGTCGCCGTCCATCCGCGCTAACATGCTGGTTTTCCCCCGCAGGAACGCCCCGCATGAACTCGCGCAGCCCCCTTACCGTCGCCCTGATCCAGGAGCGCAACCACGGTGATGCCGCCGCCAACCTGGCGGTGATCGAAGCACGCGTGGCCGAGGCGGCTGCGCAGGGTGCCAAGCTGGTGCTGCTGCAGGAACTGCATAACGGTCCGTACTTCTGCCAGCACGAATCGGTGGACGAATTCGACCTGGCCGAGCCGATTCCGGGCCCCAGCACCGAGCGCCTGGGCGCACTGGCGAAGAAGCATGGCGTGGTGCTGGTCGGCTCGCTGTTCGAACGCCGCGCTGCCGGCCTGTACCACAACACCGCCGTGGTGTTCGAAAAGGACGGTACGCTGCTGGGCAAGTACCGCAAGATGCATATTCCGGACGATCCGGGCTTCTACGAGAAGTTCTACTTCACCCCGGGCGACATCGGCTTCAAGCCGATCGATACCTCGGTGGGTCGCCTTGGCGTGCTGGTGTGCTGGGACCAGTGGTACCCGGAAGCGGCGCGCCTGATGGCGCTGGCCGGTGCCGAACTGCTGCTCTACCCGACCGCGATCGGCTGGGACCCGGACGACGTGCAGGACGAGAAGACCCGCCAGCGCGACGCCTGGGTGCTGAGCCACCGTGGCCACGCCGTGGCCAACGGCCTGCCGGTGCTGAGCTGCAACCGCGTCGGCCACGAGGCCTCGCCGCTGGGCGCCTCCGGCATCCAGTTCTGGGGCAACAGCCACGTGCTGGGCCCGCAGGGCGAGTTCCTGGCCGAAGCCGGCACCGATGCCACGGTTCTGCTGTGCGATGTCGACCTGCAGCGCAGCGAGCATGTGCGCCGCATCTGGCCGTTCCTGCGCGACCGCCGCATCGATGCCTACGGCGACCTGCTCAAGCGCTACATCGACTGAGCCGGAGCCCGCGCATGGCCGTCCTCATCCGTGATGCCGGCCCGGCCGACATCGCCGCGATCACCGCGATCTACGCGGTGGAAGTGACCGACTTCGTCAACACTTACGAGTACGACATCCCGGACGCGTCCGAGATGCTTCGCCGCATGCGCGACATCATCGACCGCGGCTTCCCCTACCTGGTCGCCGAGATTGACGGCCAGGTGGCCGGCTATGCCTACGCCAACACCTACCGCACCCGCGTTGCCTACCAGTGGACCGTGGAAAACTCGGTCTACGTCGATGCCGCGTTCCAGGGCAAGGGCGTTGGCACCGGCCTGCTGCAGGCGTTGATCGACGCCTGCGTGGCGCGTGGCTACCGGCAGATGGTGGCGGTGATCGGCGAACCGACCAATACCGCTTCAATCAAGCTGCACGAACGCTTCGGCTTCGAGCTGGTCGGCGTGTTCCGTGGCCTCGGCCGCAAGCATGGCCGCTGGCTGGATACCGTGCAGATGCAGCGCGCGCTCGGCGATGGCGCCGACACTGCACCTTCCAATGAATGAACCCATGACCGAAACCCTTCCCGAGACCGGCGACGACCTGTTCGCCGGCCAGCCGGTACGCGTTGTTGAACGCGACGGCGTGCGCTACACCCTGCTGGGTACCGCCCATGTCTCACGCGCCAGCGTCGAGGCGGTGGAAAAGGCCATCGACAGCGGCCGCTTCGATGCCGTTGCCGTTGAACTGGACCCGCAGCGCCTGCAGGCGCTGAGCGACCCGGACACGCTGGCCAAGCTCGACCTGGTCGAGGTGATCCGCAAGGGCCGCGTCGCCCTGTTCGCCGCCAACCTGGCCCTGTCCGCCTACCAGCGTCGCCTGGCCGAACAGCTGGACATCGAGCCGGGCGCGGAACTGAAACGCGCGGTGGAACTGGCGCGCGAACGCGACCTGCCGGTGCACCTGATCGACCGCGAGGTCGGCCTGACCTTCCGCCGCGCCTCGCAGCGGTTGGGCTTCTTCGGCAAGCTGAAGCTGGTTGCCGGTCTCGGCGCCGGTCTGTTCTCGTCCGAGGAGGTGGGCGAGAACGAGATCGAGAAGCTCAAGCAGGGCGACATGCTGGAATCGAGCTTCGGCGAGTTCGCCAGCGAGAGCCCGGCACTGTACGAGACCATCATCGGCGAGCGCGACCGCTACATGGCCACGCGCCTGCGCGAAGAACACAACCCGCAGCAGCGTGAAGTGCTGGCGGTTGTCGGTGCGGGTCACCTGGCAGGCCTGGCGCGTTACCTGGAAACCGACACCGAGGCACCTGCACCGCTGCGCGCCGAGCTGGAGGCGGTGCCGAAGAAGCGCAACATTCCGTGGTTCACGCTGGGCATCCTGGCCATCGTGGCGACCGGCATCGGCGTGGGCTTCTACCGCGGTGGTCTGGGCGTGGGCACCGAACTGCTGGCGACCTGGGCGATGTATACCGGCGGCCTGGCGGGCCTGGGCTGCCTGCTGGCAGGCGGTCACCCGCTGAGCATCCTCACCGCGATCGCGGTGGCCCCGTTCAAGCCGTTCCGCCTGAGCATCCCGACCGGCGCGTTCTCGGCGCTGGTGGAAGCGCGCCTGCGCAAGCCGGCGTACGAGGACTTCCTGAAGCTGCGCGACGACGCGCAGAGCCTGAAGGGCTGGTACCGCAATCGGGTCACGCGCGTGGTGCTCACCTTCATGCTGACCAACATCGGCAGCATGCTCGGCCTGTGGCTGACCACGTTCAAGGTGTGGGGCAAGGTGGCGGGTTGATTGTTCCGTGTAGCGTCGAGCCAAGCTCGACTGCGCTCTGGTAGGTGCCAACCTTGGTTGGCACGCCATGCCCGGCAAAAAAAGGGGGAGGCCGCCCCACTACGACCGGCCTCCCCCACACCACAACACGTTGATGTGCATTACAGCCGGGCAGCGCCCGGCTCTACCACTTCCACTCCACGCGCGCGGCGGATCAACCGCGTCACGGCATTGCGCAGGTCATCCAGCACCGCATAGATGGTCGGCAGGAACAGCAGGCTGACCACCGTGGAGAACGCCAGGCCGCCGGCAATCGCGCGCGCCATCGGCGCGTACTCCGGGCCGTTGCCGAACATCTGCGTATTGGTCAGCGAGATCGGCACCATCGCCAGGATCGCCGTGCCCATGGTCATCATGATCGGGCGCAATCGCTCGCGTGAACCCTCCACCAGCGCCTGCGTGCGTCCCATGCCGCCGCGCCGCAGGTTGTTGATGTGCTCGATCATCACGATGCCGTTGTTCACCACCACGCCCATCAGCACCAGGATGCCGATGAAGGACATGATCCCGAACGAGGTACCGGTGATCCAGAACAGCCAGAACACGCCGAAGATCGAGAACAGCACGCCGCTCATGATCGCCGCCGGGAACAGCAGCGACTCGAACACCGCCGCCATCACCACGTAGATCATCACCAGCGCGATCAGCAGGTTGAACACCATCTGCTGCATCGCTTCGTCGTCGTTGCCGTAGTCGCCGCCATCGAAGGTGAAGCCATAGCCGGCCGGGAAATTCATCGGCTTGAGCACGGACTCCATCGCCTTGCGGCCATCCGGCGCGGTGACCTTCTCGGCCAGGTTGGCCTTGATGGTCAGCGTGGTCTGGCGGTTGGTGCGACCGATCTGGGTCGCCGATGAACCGACGTCAACGGTGACCAGGCTCAGCAGTGGCACGCTGCGACCGTCGCCGGTGCGCACGCTGAAGCCGGCCAGGTCTTCCGGGCTGCTCTGCTCGGCGCCAGCGAAGCGCACCCATACCGGTACTTCATTGTCGCCGCGGCGGAACTCGCGCATCGGCGCACCGCGCAGGGCCAGGCCGACGAAGCTGGCGACCTGCTCGGCATTGAAGCCGAATGCGGCGGCACGCTCGCGGTCGACGCGCACCTTCAGCTCGCCGCCCTTCTCGCCGTTGTCGATGCGCACGTCGCGCAGCTCGGCACGCTGGGCCAGCAGCGGCACCACTTCCTGACCGATCTCCTGCAGCATCGAACTGGAGTCGCCCACCAGCTGCACCTGCACGCCCTGGTTGCCGCCACCGCCGCCATCACCGCCCTGGTTGCCAACGAAGTAGTCGGTGCGGGCCGACTTCGGCAGGCCCTTGCGCAGCTCTTCCTGCAGCGCCTTGATGTCCTTGGCGTACTTCTCGTCCAGGGTGACCACGGTCGAGCTGCCTTCCTGCTCGCTGTACCAGGAGTACACCTGCTTGACGTGCAGGCGCTCGCGGTTGGCGTCGATCCAGTTCTCAACGCGCGCCACTTCCTCGGACATCTGCCGATAGGTGTAGGCGCCCTTCCACATGTAGCCGATGAAGATGTCCTTACCGCCATCCCCACCGAACATGTCGACCTTGGTCAGCTTCATCGGCACCAGGCTGACCAGCACCACCAGCACGATGCCGAGCAGGCTCCAGCCGCGATGGTGCAGCGACCAGTCCAGCAGCCTGGCGTAGCGGCGTTGCAGCCGCGCGATCAGGCCGGTCTGCGAGTGCACCAGCTTGGGCGTGGCCATGCGCGCGGACAGCATCGGGATCAGGCTGACCGCGACCAGCCACGAGGCCAGCAGCGAGACCGAGATGGTGATCGCGATCTGCGCCATGAAGATGCTGATGTTGTTGGTCTCGCCAAACAGGTTCGGCACGAACACGATGCAATGGCACAAGGTGCCAGCGCTGAGCGCGATGGCCACGTTGCGGGTGCCGATGATCGAGGCCAGACGCGGCTGTCCCGGCATGCGCTCGCGCTCCTGGTAGATGCTCTCCACCACCACCACGGCGTTGTCGACCAGCATGCCCACCGCCAACAGCAGGCCCATCATGGTCAGGATGTTCAGCGTCACCCCGACGAAGTACATGAAACCCAGGGTGATGGTGAAGCAGATCGGAATGGCCAGGGTCACCATCAGCGTGGACGGCCAATGGCGCAGGAAGAAGAACAGCACCGTGATCGACAGGATCAGGCCGACCGCACCGGCCTCGGCCAGTTCCAGCAGCGAGGAGGTCACCGCCTTGCCCTGGTTGTCGATCACCTTGATCTGCACGTCGCGCATCGACGCTTCGGCACGGATCGCTTCAACCTCGGCCAGCGCCGCGCGCGACACCTCCACCAGGTTGGCACTGCGCTCCTTGAAGATATCCAGCCCGACCGCCGGGTTGCCGTCCAGGCGGCGCCCGTAGTTCATCCGCGCCGGCTTCAGGCGCACGTCGGCGATGTCGCCCAGGCGCAGGCCCTTGGCGTTGATCACCAGGTCGCGCATTTCCTGCAGGTCGGTGATCTCGCCCACCGGCTGCACGCGCACGCGCTGGCCGTTGTCGTCGATCTGCCCGGCCGAGATCGAGAAGTTCAGCGTGCGCAGGCGGTCACTCAGTTCGTTGATGCTCAGCCCATGCGCGTTGAGCCGGTTCGGATCAATGGCGATCTCCACCTCGTTCGGCGGCGCGCCGGTGATGTCGACGCGGGCCACGCCGGGGATACGCTCGATGCGCCGCTTGAACTCGCGGTCGAGCATGTCGTAAGCAGTGGTCAGGTCGCTGGTGCTGGCCAGGCGCACCTTCAGCACCGGCTGGTCGCTGCTGGACCACTTGAACACGTTGTAGCGCTGCAGGTCGTCGGGCAGATCGCTGCGGATCGCATCGATGCGTTCGCGTGCATCGGAGGCGGCGATGGCGATGTCGCGGTCCCAGTCGCTGAACTCGATGAAGATCAGCGCCGCCTCGGAGGTGGCCGACGAGCGCATGCGCTTGATGCCGGTCATCGTCGCCAGCGATTCCTCCACCGGGCGGATGATGGTCCGCTCCACTTCCTCCGGGGTTGAACCGGTGTACGGAATCTGCACGAACAGGAAGGGCGCGGAAATGTCCGGCAACGCTTCCAGCGGCAACCGGAACGAGGCGATCAGGCCGATCACCACCAGTGACACGAAGCACATGATGGTGGTGACCGGGCGGCGGATGGAGAACTCGGCAACACTCATGCCGGCTCCTCCGCACCCGCCGCGCTGCCTGCTGCGCCCGGCTCGATCTCGCCGGCGTGCTTGCGGCCACGCTCGCGGTAGTAGGCGTCACCACGGCGGTCCATCAGGTCGTAGACCACCGGGATCACCAGCAGGGTCAGCAGGGTCGACACCAGCAGGCCACCGATCACGGTGATCGCCATCGGCGCGCGTACTTCGGCGCCCTCGCCCATCGCCACCGCCAGCGGCAGGAAGCCGAACAGCGTGCACAGCGTGGTCATGATGATCGGCCGCAGGCGCGAACGTGCACCTTCCACCAGGGCCTCGTGCTTGGCCACGCCGGCCTCGCGCAGCTGGTTGACCTTGTCGATCAGGATGATCGCGTTCTTGGTGACCAGGCCGACCAGCAGGATCAGGCCGATGAACACCACCACCGAGATGGGCTTGCCGGTCAGCATCAGTGCCAGGATCGCGCCGACCAGCGCCAGCGGGATGGTGAACAGGATCACGAACGGATGCAGCAGCGATTCGAACTGCGAGGCCATCACCAGGTAGACCAGGAAGATCGCCAGGCCGAAGGCGAAGATCAGCGACTTCGCCGCCTGCGCCAGTTCCTCGCCCTGGCCACCGATGTGCAGGCCGACACCCGCGCCCAGCGGCTGTTCGGCCACCATCTGCTGCACTTCGCGCATGGCCGCGCCGAGGTCGATGTCGCGCAGGTTGGCCGAGACCACCGCAACGCGGGTCTGGTCGGCGCGATGGATCTCGCTGGGGCCGGTGGTGGCAACCACGTCGGCCACCGCATCCAGCGTGACCGGCCGGGTGCTGCCCGGATTGACGATCAACCGGCGGATGCTCTCCACGCTGGCGCGGTCGCCTTCCTGGGCACGCACCAGCACGTCGATCTTGCGGTCGCGGAAGCTGTAGCGGGTGGCCACGTCGCCGCGCACCTTCTTCACCACCACGTCGGCGATCTGGCGGGTGGTCAGGCCCAGCGCACCGGCACGTTCCTGGTCGAAGCGGATCTGGATTTCCGGGAAGCCCTCTTCCACCGTGGACTTCACGTCGGCGTAGTGCGCATTGCCACGCAGCATCGCCGCCAGGCGCTGGCCAGCCACTTCCAACGTCGCCATGTCCTGCCCGCGCAGCTCGATTTCCAGCGGCGTGGAGAAGCTGAACAACGCCGGCCGCGCGAAGTCGACCTGTGCCCCCGGATGCTGGCCCATGCTGTCGCGCAGGCGCTCGGTGATCTCGGCTTCAGTGCGTGCATTGCCACCGCCTTCCATCACTACGGTCAGCTTGCCGATGTTCTCGCCGCTCTCGGTCGGGCTGGCATCCAGGCGGGTGCCGCTGCCACTGACGCCGTACAGCGAGGCCACGCCTTCACCCTTGCCATGCGCCAGCTGCAGCTCACGCACCAGCGCATCGGTCTGCTTGAGCGGTGTGCCGGCCGGCAGCTTCACCGTCATCTCGAAACGGTCCTGCGCCAGCTGCGGGATCAGGTCGGCACCGAGCATCGGCACCAGCGCCATGGTCGCCACGAAGATGATCGTGGCCACGCCGAGCACCTTGCCCGGATGGGCCAGCGCGCTCGGCAACAGGCGCAGATAGCCGCGCTCGGCACCGGCGTAGGGCTTCATTGCCAGGTCGCTGGCCTTGCGCATCACCGGGCCGACCACTGCCACGACGCCCCGCCACGCACGTACGACCAGCCAGGCCAGCGCATAGAAGCTCCAGCGCGCGGTTGCGACGGCACCACGACGGCCCAGCGCCACCGGCTTCTGCCAGCGGTTCTGCGGCTGCCACGGTTCGTTCGGCGCCTCTTCCGGGAATGCCAGCGGCGGCCGGCCCTTCAGCGAGCTCAGCATCGGAATCAGCGTCATCGACACCAGCAGCGAGATCGCGATGGCGATCGCCACGGTCAATGCCTGGTCGCGGAACAGCTGGCCGGCGATGCCATCTACGAACACCAGCGGCAGGAACACGGCGATGGTGGTCAGGGTCGAGGCAACCACCGCCATGCTCACTTCGCGGGTACCGACGATCGCTGCCTGCAGGATGCCCAGGCCACGCTCGCGGGCCTTGGCAATGCTCTCCAGCACCACGATCGAGTCGTCCACCACCAGGCCGGTGGCCAATGCCAGGCCGCCCAGCGACATCACGTTCAAGCTTAGGCCGAGCTGGCCCATGAAGAAGAACGTGGCGATGATCGAGACCGGCAAGGACAGGCTGATCACGAACGTGCTCCAGCCATCACGCAGGAACAGGAAGATGATCAGGATCGCCAGCAGGCCACCGATCACCGCATCCTTCTTGACGTCGGCGATGGCGTGCTCGATGAAGCGCGACTGGTCCTCGATGGTGGTCATCTCGACGTCGGACGGGAACGTGCCCTTGATCTGTTCCAGGCGCTTGCGCAGCGCTTCGGCGGTGGACACGGTATTGGCGTCGCCTTCCTTGTAGATCGCCAGTTCGACCGATTCCTTGCCGCCCAGGCGGATCACCGCTTCGCGCTCCTTGTAGCCCTGGCGCACGGTGGCCACGTCCTTCAGGCGCACCGGTACACCGTTGGCGACCACGCTGGAGCCAGCACCGGACGATGCGCTCTGCGCCGCCGAAGCCGCCGCGATGGCTGCCGCCGAACCGGTCGACGCGGCGATGTTGAACATCTGCTGCAACGCCGAGTCGGCCGCGCTACCGTTCGACGCTTGGGTGGTGACCAGCAGGTTGCGGATCTCCTCCAGGTCGGCGAACTGGTTGACGGTGCGCACCAGGAAGCGCTGCGACCCCTCCTCCAGGCGACCGCCGGAGATGTTGATGTTCTCGTCCTTCAGGCGCTTGATGACGGTGTCGATCGGCAGGTTCAGCTGGGCCAGCTTCTGCTGGTCGATGTCGACCTGGATCTCATCTTCCAGACCGCCACCGACCTTGACCGCTGCCACGCCGGCAACCGGCTCCAGCTTCTTCTTCAGGTCTTCATCGGCATAGCGGCGCAGGCCGGTCAGCTCGCGGACCGCATCGGCATCGCTGGTCGGCGCCACCTTGTTCGACAGCACCAGGCGCATGATCGGCTCGGTGGACGGATTGAAGCGCAGCAGCACCGGGGCCTTGGCCTCCAGTGGCAGGTTCAGCGCTTCCATCTTGTCACGCACCTCCAGGCTGGCCTGGTCCATGTTGGTGCCCCAGGCGAACTCCAGCACCACGTCGCTCTGGCCGGTTCGCGAGACCGACTTCAGCTTGCGCAGGTTCTTGACCACGCCGACCGCCTCTTCGACCGGCTGGGTGATCAGGGTTTCGATTTCGGTCGGCGCCGAACCGGTGTACTCGGTGCGCACGGTCAGCGTCGGGTAGCTCAGGTCGGGCAACAGGTTGACCTTGAGGTTGCCCAGCGCGATCAGGCCGAACAGCAGCAGGGTGACCGTGCACATGGCGATGGTCACGCGGCGGCGGGTGGCGAATTCCACCAGGCCGCCGCGCATGCCGGCGGCGGCGCCATCGCTCGCCGGCGAGGCACCGTGGTCGTGGCCCGGGGCGGTCATTGCTTGCTCCCGGCCTTGTCTGCCGGCTTGGCGGCCGCTGCGACCGTCTTCGCCTTTGCCTTCGGATCGGCGATCACCTGCACCGCGGTACCGTCGCGCAGCGCGACCTTGCCGGCGGTGACCACCTGATCACCGGCCGCCAGTCCATCACGGATCTCCACCCACGGGCCCTCGGCGTAACCCAGCTTGACCGGAACGCGTGCGACCTTGCCTTCGCGCACCCGGAACACCGCCGGCTCACCGTCGTCGAGCAGCGCCAGGCGCGGCACCACGAGCGCATCGGCACGCTGGTCATAATCGATGCGGATGCGCCCGAACATGCCGGGCTGCAGCGCGTGCGCGGCGCCATCGAAGGCGCTGACCACGCGAAACGTGCCGCTGCCCGAATCCACCACCGGCGCGATGCGATCGACGGTGCCGGTGAAGCTCTGGCCCGGCAGCGCATCGGCGGCCAACGTCACCGGCTGGCCGGCACGCAGCGTGGCCAGCTCGCGTTCGGGCACGTTGAGGGTGGCTTCCAGGCGCGAGTTGTCGACGATGCGGAAGATCGGCGTGTTGATCTGCACGAAGTTGCCGGTCTTGATCGAGCGCGATGCGATCACGCCGGAAATCGGCGCCACGACGGTGGTGTAGGACAGCTCCAGCGTCGCCAGACGGTACTGCGCACGGACGTTTTCCAGATCAAAGCGCAGCTGGTCGACATCTGCAGCACTGACCATCTGCTGGCCAACCAGTTTCTGTGCACGCTGGTAGTTGTTTTCCAGCTTGCGCATCTGCGCTTCGCTCTGGGCTACGGCCAGGCGTGCGCGGTCCGGGTCCAGGCGCACCAGCGGCTGGCCGGCGGTGACCCGCTGGCCTTCCTCGACCAGCACCGCCAGCGCCACACCGGAGGTCTTGGCCACCACCTGCGACTCGGCGCGCGGTTCCAGCGCGGCGGTGCCTGTGTAACTGGCCGCGACCGCGCGATGGCTGGCCACGGCCACTTCGACCGGGACCGCATCGACCTTCTTCTCCTCCTTGGTCTCGGCGGCCTTGGCTTCGGAATTGGGCCCTGCGGCGCAACCGCCCAGCAGCAGGGAGGTGGAGATCAGCAGTGCGGCAGCGCAGATTCCGCTGCGACGGCCGGACGGGAAGGTTGGGTGCGACATCGTCAGGTCCCTGGAGGATGCGTGGACAGGTGTGGTAGCAAAGTAATGCACCACTTCACGGCAACACCATATCCCAAAGGTCATGGTGTCTTCACGCCGCTGGTCGGCCCGACCCCATTTCAGCTAGATGAAACCTGAGGCTATACTCGGGGCGTTCCGTACCCCACGCCGGAACGACCAGACCCGAATCCCCGGAAACGACACCATGCGCCCGCAGCCGCTCGCCGCTTGTCTCGCTCTGGCCGTCCTCCTGCCCCTTGGGGCCGCCGCACAGCCCGCTCCTGCTCCTGCCACACCCGCTCCGGCCCCGGCTCCTGCCGCCGCGCCGGCGCCTGCCGCGCCCACCGGCAACTTCGACAATGGCCGCGTGCTGGCCTACACCTGCCAGGGGTGCCACGGCATCACCGGCTACAAGAACGCCTACCCCAGCTACCGGGTGCCGAAGATCGGCGGCCAGACCCAGCAGTACCTGGCCCAGGCCCTGACCGAGTACCGCCAGGGCAAGCGCCGGCATCCGACGATGCAGGCGCAGTCGATGAGTTTCAGCGAACAGGAGATCGCCGATCTCTCTGTTTACCTGTCCACCGTCAAGTAAGGCCCGCCCATGTCGAAAGCCGCGCATCCGCTGCGTCACGCCATCGCCCTGTCCGTTGCCCTGCTGCTGGCGGCCTGTTCACAGTCGCAGGTGGAAAACAGCGAGACATCCGCCGCCGATCCGGGCCATGCCAGTGGCGAACACGGCTCTTCTTCTTCGGCTGGCCTGCCTGCAGGTCGCGAGGCCGCCGGTGAAGCCCGCGCCAAGGTGAAGGGCAAGGCCACCAACCAGAGCTGCATCGACTGCCACGGGGCCGATGGCAATGCGCCGATCGATCCGACCTATCCGAAGCTGGGTGGGCAGTACGGTGACTACCTGGCGCATGCGCTGCAGGCCTACCGCGCCGGTGACCGCCAGCACATGTTGATGACGCCACAGGCGAAGGACCTGAGTGATCAGGACATCGCCGATCTGGCGGCGTATTTCGGCAGCCGGCCGAGCCAGCTGCGGGATCTGCACGGGGTCAAATGACCGCAGGCCCCCGGTGGGTGCGGATCGTTGATTGGTAGGTGCGGACCGTTGGTCCGCACTGATGCCACCATCCACGCATGGCGTGGATCTACTGATTCTCGACTCGATCAACCGGCGCACTGCTGGCGCCGACCGATACTCAGCCTTCCAGCTCTTCCCAGCGCGCGTAAGCGGCATCCAGCTCGGCCTGCACCTTCGCCAGCTGCTGGGTGTGCGCGGTCACTTCGGCGCTGCTGCGGGTGTAGAACGACGGGTCGTTCATCGCCGAGGTCAGGCCTTCGACATCGCCTTCCAGCTTCTCGATGGTCTTTGGCAGCTGCTCCAGTTCGCGCGCTTCCTTGTAGGCCAGCTTGCGCTTGGGTGCGGCCGGAGCTGCGGTAGCCGGGGTGGCCGGCGCAGCGGCCGCCGGCTTGGCCGCAGGGGCCGCGGCAGGCGCTGCGATGCTGGCCGCATAACGCTGCCAGTCGCTGTAACCGCCCACGTACTCGCCGATCACGCCATCGCCTTCCATCACCAGCGTGGAGGTCACCACGTTGTCGATGAAGTCACGGTCATGGCTGACCAGCAGCAGGGTGCCGGTGTATTCGCCCAGCAGCTCTTCCAGCAGCTCCAGCGTTTCCACGTCCAGGTCGTTGGTCGGTTCGTCCATCACCAGCAGGTTGGACGGCTGCGCGAACAGCTTGGCCAGCAGCAGGCGGTTGCGCTCGCCACCGGACAGGCGGGTAATCGGCGCACGCGCGCGCTCCGGGGTGAACATGAAGTCCTGCAGGTAGGCATGCACGTGCTTGCGCTTGCCGTTGAACTCGAGGAAATCGCGGCCTTCGGCGACGTTCTCGATCGCGCTCCAGTCTTCGCGCAGCACCGCGCGGTACTGGTCGAAATACGCGATCTGCAGGTTGGTGCCGGCGTTGACTTCGCCCTTGGCCGGCTGCAGTTCGCCCAGCAGCAGCTTGAGCAGCGTGGTCTTGCCGCTGCCGTTGGGACCGATCAGACCGATGCGGTCGCCGCGCATGATGGTGGTGGTGAAATCGCGGACCATGGTGCGCTCGCCGAAGGCGAACGAAATGTCCTTGACGTCGATGACCTTCTTGCCGGAACTGACGCCCTGTGCGGCTTCCATCTTGACGTTGCCGCTGAGGTCGCGACGCTGCGAACGCTCCACGCGCATCGCCTTCAGGCGGCGCACGCGGCCTTCGTCGCGGGTGCGACGGGCCTTGATGCCCTGCCGGATCCAGACTTCTTCCTGCGCCAGCAGCTTGTCGAAGCGGGCGTTTTCCTGCGCCTGCGCATTGAGGCGTTCCTCGCGGCGGCGCTCGTAGTTGGCCCAGTCGCCTGGCCAGCTGGTGACCTGGCCGCGGTCGATCTCGACGATGCGGGTGGCCAGGGCACGCAGGAAGCGACGGTCATGGGTGACGAACACCACGCTGCCGCTCCAGCCCTTCAGGAACGCTTCGAGCCAGTCGATGGCCTCGATGTCCAGGTGGTTGGTCGGTTCGTCCAGCAGCAGCACATCGGGGCTGGACACCAGCGCGCGGGCGAGCAGCACGCGGCGCTTCATGCCGCCGGACAGGCGGCCGAACTCGGCCTCGCCATCCAGGTCGAGCTTGGTCAGGGTTTCGCTGACGCGCTGGTCCAGGCCCCAGCCGTTGGCGGCATCGATCTTGGCCTGCACGTTGCCGAGGGCTTCGCCATCGAAGACTTCGGCATGGCTGAGGTGGTGGAATTCGGCCAGCCACTGGCCCAGCTCGCCAAGGCCGTCGGCGACGACGTCGAACACCGAGCCGGCCGCGCCGTGCGGCACTTCCTGCTCCAGGCGGGTGACGCGCACGCCCTGCTGCACGCGGACTTCGCCGTCATCGGGCTTGTGGTCGCCGGACAGCAGCTTGAGCAGGGTGGATTTGCCGGCGCCGTTGCGGCCGATCAGGGCGATGCGTTCGCCCGGCTCGATCGACAGTTCGGCCTTTTCCAGCAACAACGGGCCGCCGACGCTGAAGTCGACGTTCTGCAGAGTAATCAGAGGCATCCGGATATTGTACGGGTTGGGGGCGTCGGCCGGGTTGCACCCGGCACCCGCGGTAGTGCCGGCCGCTGGCCGGCAACTTCAACGGCAACGTGAAAAGCTGGTTTCCTGTGGGATGGCGGGATGGTTGGAATCGACTGGGGATCTGATGGCTTATTCCACGTCCCCCAGCAGCGCCTGCAACCCCGGCAGCCACTGCTTGCCGGGATGCCGTACCAGCCACAGCGTGCGCTGCAGGGCCGGCAGCGGGGTTTCGAGCACGCGCAGCCGGCCCAGCGCCAGCGGCTCTTCCAGCGCGTGACGCGAAAGACAGGCCAGGCCGAGGCCGGCGATGGCGGCCTGCTTGATTGCTTCGGTATTGCCCAGCTGCAGGGTCTGGGCGAAGCCACGCAGGTGCGGCAGCAGCGCCTGTTCGACAGCTTCGCGGGTGCCGGAGCCGGGCTCGCGCAGCAGCCAGCGTGCGCCGCGAAGTTCATCCAGCGTCCAGCGGGCGGGGGCATCGGCGGCAGCCACGATCACCAGCGGGTCCTGCTGCCAGGCAGTCACCTGCAGGCCGCGTTCGTGGCACGGGCCTTCGATCAAACCGGCGTCCACGTCCAGGCGCTGCACAGCAGCGACCACGCCGGCACTGTTGTCGATGCGCAGGTCGACCTCGGCCTGCGGCGCCTGCCGCAGCAGTTCGGCGATGCGTGGCGGCAGCAGGTAGTTGCCGATGGTGGTACTGGCGGCCAGCACCAGCCGCAGCGGTGCCCCCTGCGACGGGTCGCCGCCGGCGGCCAGCTGACGCTCCAGGTCGGCGGCGTTGACCAGCAAGGTGCGCGCCGGCTCCAGCAGTGCGCGGCCATGCCCGTTCAGCGCCAGACGGCGGCCGATGCGGTCGAACAGCGGGGTGCCGAAGTGCGCCTCCAGCTCCTGCAGGGCGGCGCTGCTGGCCGACTGCGAGAGCGCAATGGCCTGGCCGGCGGCGGTGGTGCTGCCATGGTCTGCGATGGCGACGAAAACCTGCAGCTGGCGCAAGGTCAGGCGCATGGCACTTACCTTCTTGATGGGTAGGTTTCACCCATATTATTCGTTTTACAGGTCATCTTTCCGGGCGCACGCTTGCCCCATCACTCCAGCCCTGCCCCTGCCATGAACGCCCCCGCTCTCTCCCCCTGGTCTCTGCCCGCCCTGCGCCAGCGCTGGCAGCCGCGTCTGCCCGGCCTTCTGCTGGTGGGCCTGATCGCGGCGGCGTCGCTGTATCTGGCCGAGCTTCCGTGGCTCCAGACGCACGGCTTGAGCGCGCTGACCGTGGCGATCGTCGCCGGCATCGTGGTCGGCAACACCTTCTACCCGCGGCTGGCACCGGGCAGCGCGGCCGGTGTCGGCTTTTCCAAGCACTGGCTGCTGCGCGCCGGCATCGTGCTGTACGGGTTGCGCCTGACCTTCCAGGACATCGGCCATGTCGGCGTCACTGGCGTGCTGATGGACGTGCTGGTGGTTGCCAGTACCTTCGGCCTCGCCTGCTGGCTGGGCGTGCGCGTGTTCAAGATGGAGCGCGAGGCAGCCATGCTGATCGGCGCTGGCAGCGCGATCTGCGGTGCGGCAGCGGTGATGGCCGCCGAGCCGGTGGTGCGTGGCCGCGCTGCGCATGTCACCGTCGCGGTCTCGACGGTGGTGGTGTTCGGCACGCTGGCGATGTTCCTGTACCCGGCGCTGTATGCGCTGGTGCAGTCGCACGGCTGGCTGGCGATGGACGCGCGGCAGTACGGCCTGTTCACCGGTGCGACGGTGCATGAAGTGGCACAGGTGGTGGCGGCCGGCCGTGCGGTCAACGAAGCGGCAGCTGACACGGCGGTGATCACCAAGATGGTGCGGGTGATGCTGCTGGCGCCGTTCCTGATCGCGCTGTCACTGTGGCTGGCCCGTGGCGGCAAGGCCAGCGCCGATGGCAGCAAGGCGCGCATCGTGGTGCCGTGGTTCGCGTTCGGTTTCGTGGCCGTGGCCGGTTTCAACTCGCTGCATCTGCTGCCGGCCGGCCTGCAGGCCGGGCTGGTGCAGCTGGACACGGTGCTGTTGGCGATGGCGATGGCCGCGCTGGGCCTGACCACCCACGTCTCGGCGCTGCGCCAGGCAGGCCTGAAGCCGCTGCTGCTGGCACTGATTCTGTTCGCCTGGCTGCTGTTCGGCGGCCTGGCAATCCACCAGGGTGTGCTGGCGGTGCTGGGCTGATCAGGAGCGTGCCGACCAGGGGCGGCACATACCAGTAGATCCACGCCGTGCGTGGATGACGACTCCGACGGGGTCAGAGCCCTTTCCTGCGGAAAGGGATCCGTCCCCACCCCATTAGGCGGGACCGGCCGTGCAGGCAGGTACAATGCGCCATGACTGACTTCTCGACCCTGCCGCTGAGCCCGGCCCTGCAGCCCGGCCTGGATGCCCTCGGCTATACCACCCTCACCCCCGTGCAGGCGCAGAGCCTGCCGGCCATCCTGGATGGCCGCGATGTAATCGCACAGGCACCCACCGGCAGCGGCAAGACCGCCGCCTTCGGCCTGGGCCTGCTGCAGTCCATCGACCCCAGCCTGATCCGCGTGCAGGCGCTGGTGCTGTGCCCGACCCGCGAACTGGCCGACCAGGTCGGCAAGCAGATCCGCAAGCTGGCCACCGGCATCCCCAACCTGAAGCTGTTGCTGCTGGTCGGCGGCGTGCCGCTGGGCCCGCAGCTGGCCTCGCTGGAAGGCCATGACCCACACGTTGTGGTCGGCACGCCCGGCCGCGTGCAGGAGCTGGCACGCAAGCGCGCGCTGAATCTTGGCGCGGTGCGCACGCTGGTGCTGGACGAGGCCGACCGCATGCTCGACATGGGCTTCGAGGAGCCGATCCGCGAGATCGCCGGCCGCACCCACAAGGACCGCCAGAGCCTGCTGTTCTCGGCCACCTTCCCCGACAGCATCCGCGCCATGGCGCGTGACCTGCTGCGCGATGCGGTGGAAGTGACCGTGGAAGGCGCCGACCAGGCACCGGCCATCCGCCACCTGTTCTGCGAGGTGGAACCGGCGCATCGCCAGAAGGCGCTGGCCGGCCTGCTGCTGAAGTACACGCCGGAATCGGCGGTGGTGTTCTGCAACACCCGCAAAGACGTGGACGAAGTAGCCAACTCTCTGCAGCAGTTCGGCTTCTCCGCGCTTGCCCTGCATGGCGACATGGAACAGCGCGACCGCGAGGAAGTGCTGTTGCTGCTGGCCAACCGCAGCTGCAACGTGCTGGTGGCCAGCGACGTGGCCGCACGTGGCCTGGACGTGGAAGATCTGGCGGCAGTGATCAATTACGAGCTTCCGACCGACGTGGAAAGCTACCAGCACCGCGTCGGCCGTACCGGCCGTGCCGGTGCCAGTGGCCTGGCGATCAGCCTGGTGGCCGGCCGCGAGAAGACCCGCGCCGAAGCCATCGAAGCGCAGATGGGGCAGCCGCTGGACTGGCAGAAGACGCCGCTGGCGACTTCGCGCCCGGCCGAACTCCCGCAGGCGGCGATGCGTACGCTGCGCATCGACGGCGGCAAGACCGACAAGCTGCGCCCAGGCGACATCCTCGGCGCGCTGACCGGTGATGCCGGCCTGTCGAGCAAGTTCATCGGCAAGATCGCGATCTTCCCAACCCGCTCCTACGTGGCGATCGCCCGTGAGCAGGCCAACAAGGCCGTGGCCAAGCTGGAAGCCGGCAAGATCAAGGGCCGTCGTTTCCGCGTGCGGATGATGTGACTGAAGCAGCGTGGCCAACCACGGTTGGCAACGATCTGACCTGATACTGGCCAACCTCGGTTGGCCCATCCGTGGCGTCAATCGCGAAAAGTGCTGCCAACCAAGGTTGGCAACTACCGGTTCCCGGCCATTCGCCCTGGTAGATGCCAACCTTGGTTGGCACCTGCCCTTCGATCAGAACACCAGTTCGGTGTGCAGCGGCAGATCCGATTCCCAGCGGGCGCGACCACCCAGGCCGTCCAGTTCGACCAGTACACCGGCACCGACCACGTTCACGCCCAGGCGGCGCACCAGCGACAGCGCAGCGACCAGCGTGCCGCCGGTGGCCAGCACGTCGTCGATGATCGCCACGCGGGCCCCGGCCGGCAGCGCATCGGCGTGCACTTCGATGCAGTCACTGCGGTATTCCAGCGTGTATTCCTCGCGCAGCACCTGGCCCGGCAGCTTGCCCGGCTTGCGCACCGGCACAAAGCCCACGCCCAGCTCCAGCGCCATCGCGGCGCCGAGGATGAAGCCACGCGATTCGATACCGATCACCGCGTCCAGCTTCTGGTCGCGCCAACGGTCGGCCATCGCGGTGATGGCACCGCGGAAGTCCTCGCTATGGGCGAGCAGCGGCATGATGTCCTTGAAGAGGATGCCGGGCTTGGGGAAGTCGGCGATGTCGCGCAGTCGGGAGGCCCACTGCGGAGCGACGAGGGCGTCGGTCATGTCACATTGGCTATCTGATGGCGGCATAGGGTACCTGTTCCGGGCGCCGCCTGCCTGTTGGGGGTGTTCGGCCGGGCTGCGCCCGGCACCTGCGGTAGTGCCGGCCGCTGGCCGGCAACCTCAACGGCAACAGCAAGGGCAACAGCAAGGGCAACAGCGGGTTTCCTGTGGGATGACGGGGTGGGTCCGGTTGCGGGAGACGCCGTAAACCCGTCCGTGGGGGCTTGGCCGCGGCTTGCTCGTGTGCGCTGTCCTGCGCACACGGCAAGACCGGGGTTGGGCGTCCTGCCCAACCCGCCCGAGGCATGCCTCGGGCCCATGCCGCGGACACTCCCGCAACCGGCCCCCCCGCCTTCGATAGTTTCCTGCGATCTGTCGTAGATCCACGCCATGCGTGGATGAATCTCTATCGAAATCGAACATTTCGAGAATTGAACGAAGAGCATCCACGCATCGCGTGGATCTGCCGTGTCGACCAAGGTCGACACCTACCCACAGCCGCGGGAATCTGTCGGAGGTGGGGCGGTGTGGGGCTGCAGGACCGTTGGCGCCATGGATGGCGCCATCGAGCCCCCATGGACGGGTTTACGGCGTGTCCTGCAGCCCCGCACCGTCCCGCCAGACCATCAGCAATCCAGAGCCGCTTTGGCTTTGGCCGTTGCTTGCGCGGTGGCCTCTGCAGGTGCAGGGCGCAGCCCTGCCGAAACCCACCCTCAGGAACTGCAGGACAGCATCGAGCAGCCGGCGCGGTTGTCTGCCCACGCCGGGCGCTTGCCGGCGAAGTGTTCCAGCCCCGCACGCTCGGTGTATGGATCGCGCAGCACGTCCTGCAGTGCGTGAACGCCACCGAGGTCACCCTGCTCTGCGCGGTCGATCGCCTCCTGGGCCAGCCAGTTGCGCAGCACATACAGCGGATTGGCTTTGGCCATCTTCGCCGCGCGCTCACTGGCCGAAAGTGGATCGGCCTGCAACCGCGCCGCGTAGTCCTGCAGCCACTGCTGCAACGGCGCCTGCACCGCCTGCTGGCGCGACTCGTCGTAGTACACCGCATCCAGCACGCCCACGTCTGGCGCCGCTGGATCAACCCGCATCAGCGCACGCCAGGCCAGGGTCATGTCCATGCCGCCGTCCTGCATCAGCTGCTGCCAGCGCTGGTAGAGCCCCAGGTCGTCATCGTCGGCGGCGGCCAAGCCCAGCTTGGCTGCGGCATCGCGTCGGGTGCAGGCCACGAAGGTGGACTGGTAGGCCGCCAGACCGGCCTGCAGCGGCGCCACATCGGCAAACAACGGCGACAGCGCCTGCGCCAACCGGCTCAGGTTCCAGTACGCCACCTGCGGCTGGGTACCGAAACGATAACGGCGGCCCTGTGCGTCGGTGGTGTTCGGCGTCCAGTCCGGGTCGAAGTCCTCGACCCAGCCATAAGGACCGTAGTCGAGCGTGAGGCCGAGCACGGACAGGTTGTCGGTGTTCATCACGCCATGCACGAAACCGACGCGCATCCAGTGCGCGATCATCTCGGCAGTGCGCACCGCGATCTGCGCGAACCAGTCGCCGTACAGCGCCTCACCCTGCCCTTCAAGCTCCGGAAAGTCGCGGGCGATGCACGCGTCGACCAGCTGCCGCAACAAGGCAGTTTCGCCGCGTGACGCTGGCAGTTCGAATGAACCAAAGCGCAGGAACGAGGGCGATACCCGGCACACGATGGCGCCGGGCTCGGCACGCGGGTGGCCGTCGTAGAACATGTCGCGTACCACGTCTTCGCCGGTGCCGACCAGCGACAGCGCGCGCGTGGTCGGTACGCCCAGGTGATGCATCGCTTCGCTGCACAGGAATTCACGGATGGATGAGCGCAGCACTGCGCGGCCATCAGCACCCCGCGAATACGGCGTGGGACCGGCACCCTTCAGCTGCAGTTCCCAATGACGGCCATCCGGTGCGACCAGTTCGCCCAGCGAGATCGCGCGGCCGTCGCCGAGCTGGCCCGCCCAGTGGCCGAACTGATGGCCACCGTAATTGGCCGCCCACGGCTGCATGCCGGCGTACAGCGCATTGCCGCCGAACACCTGCGCGAAGCCTTCGCTTTCGACTTCAGCCGTATCGAAGCCAAGCATCGCGGCGACGTCCGGCGCCCAAGCCAGCAGCGTGGGCGCCGCCACTGGAGTCGGCATCACCGGCGACCAGGCCGCGCCCAGCACTTCGCGGCGGCGCGGGCCGGATTCGGGGTCGCCCGGCAGGGTGTGCAGCAGGCGGTTGTCGAAACGGGGGCTGTCGGTATCCATGGTGCTGAAGATGGGGACGACCGCCGCCCGCCTCAATTGCCGCTGAGCGCCTGCAGATGACCGCCGTGGGCCTCGGCACGCTGGTAGGCCGGGCGCTCGCCGATACGCTTGAGGAAGCCACGCAGCGCCGGCTTGTCGTCGAGGCCACCGCCGCGCGCGGCGGCCGCCTGGATCGGGAAGCTCATCTGGATGTCGGCCGCACTGAAGCGTTCGCCGGCGAACCATGGGCTTTCAGACAGGCGGCGCTCCATCCAGTCCAGGTGCAGTCGTCGCTGCGGGCCGATGAAGCCACGCTCGGCCTTGTCGGCGATGCTGCGCGCAATCGGGCGGGCGAAGAACGGCATCGGCGCGTTGCGGATGCGGCCCATCACCAGGGTCAGCAGCAGCGGCGGCATCGCCGAGCCTTCGGCGTAGTGCAGCCAGTAGCGGTAGGCGATGCGCTCGGCGCCATCGGCCGGCATCGGTGACGGCGACAGCTGGCGTTGGGTGTCATAGCGATCCGCGAGGTAGTCGAGGATGGCACCGGACTCGGCCAGTACCAGCTCGCCATCCTGCAGCACCGGCGACTTGCCCAGCGGATGCACGTTACGCAGTTCGGGCGGTGCCAGCAGCGTCTTCGGATCGCGAGGATAACGGCGCAGTTCGTAGTCCAGCCCCAGCTCCTCCAGCATCCACAGCACACGCAGGGAACGGGAGTTTTCCAGGTGGTGGACGATGCGCATGGGGATGATCCTTGGGGAGGCCCACATCGTACCGCGCCAGCTGCATGCCCCTTGTAGAGTCGAGCGTGCTCGACTGCTTTCCAGAGACAGTCGAGCACGCTCGACTCTACAAAGCTGCAGGCAATAAAAAACGCCGGAAGCTTTCGCTTCCGGCGTTCTGGCTACCAAACGGTAGCAGACGGATTAGACCGCCTGCACCTGGTCAGCCTGCATACCCTTCTGGCCCTGGACGGCGATGAAGGTAACCTTCTGGCCTTCCTGCAGGGTCTTGAAGCCGGTGCCCTGGATGGCACGGAAGTGCACAAACAGGTCCGGGCCGCTTTCCGGGGTGATGAAGCCGAAGCCCTTGGCGTCGTTGAACCACTTGACGGTGCCGGTCTGACGATCAGACATTTGACTAACTCCTGAAACACATGTTGAAAAAATCGCAGCCACCGGGTATCGGGGCCGAGACTGAGTTGCAGGCGTTGGTAAAGCGGATCGATGAGCGGATCGTGAGATCAACTGCACCAGGCCACGATTCACGGTGACCCTAGCAAACACAGTGGGACGAACGATACGCGTGTTTTCTGCAAAAAGCGATAGCCCGGACGTTCATCGGCTGGCCCCGCCCGCTAGACGTGACAAGGGCTGGCAGCCGATCGAGGCTAACCCCGAGTCCCCATTCAGGATTTTCCTACCCTACACTGGGTAAATGACTGAAGCTGAAACCCAAGCTGAACCCGCCCTCCCCCGCATCTGGGTGGACGCGGACGCCTGCCCCACCGTCATTCGCGACATCCTGTTCCGTGCCGCTGAACGCGTTGGCATCGAGCTGACCCTGGTCGCCAACCAGTGGATCCGGACCCCGCCCTCACGCTGGCTGCGTTCGATCCAGGTGCCCCAGGGCCTGGACGTGGCCGACAGCGCCATCGTCGAACGGGTCGCTGCCGGAGACCTGGTCGTCACCCAGGACATCCCGCTGGCCGCGCTGGTGCTGGAGAAGAAGGCCGTGGCGCTGAACCCGCGCGGCCAGCTGTACACGCCGAACAACATGGCCGAGCGGCTGTCGATGCGCAATTTCATGGAAGAACTGCGCGGCGCCGGGGTCCAGACCGGCGGCCCGCCGCCACTGGGCCAGCGCGACCGGCAGCTGTTCGCCGCCGAGCTGGACCGCTGGCTGGCGCGGCGCCCGGTTCGCTGAACGGCCCTACCCGCTCTGGCCGGGCAGGCACAGGCGGCGCTGGCTGCTGAACCGCCGTGGCTCCCCGCTCAATGGGTCATCGAAGGCCAGCCCCTGCGCCAGCAGCTGCAGGGGCGACTCGAACGTGTCATCCCGGCGCGGCCTCAGCTGTGGATACAGGTCGTCGCCCTCGATCGGTGCGCCCAGCGCGGCCATGTGCACGCGCAGCTGGTGCTTGCGACCGGTTTCCGGCTTCAGCCGGTAGCGCCAGACCAGCCCTTCGGCCTCGATCGGCTCGATCAGGCTGCGCGCATTGGGCTCGCCCGGCACTTCGGCCATGCGGAAGAACGGCTCCCCCGGCACCAGACGGCTGTCCCGCTGCAACGGAAACGCCAGCCCGGGCAGCGCCGGTGCCAGCGCCTCATAGGTCTTCTCGATGCGCCGCTCGCGGAACAGCCGCTGATAGGCATCACGCGTGGCCGCCTGGGTCGAGAACAGCACCAGGCCGGCGGTCAGCCGGTCCAGGCGGTGCAACGGCGCCAGTTCGGTGTTGCCGGTGCGTGCGACCAGGCGCGACAGCAGGGTTTGGCGCACATATCCACCGGCCGGCGTTACCGGCAGGAAGTGCGGCTTGTCGGCCACCAGCAGGTGCGCATCCAGATGCAGGATGGTCTCGGCGAAGGGAATCACCGGTTCGTCGGCCACCTCGCGGAAGTACTGGATCTCCAGCCCTACCTGCCAGGGCATGTCCGGTGCCAGCGCCCTGCCCTGCACGTCCTGCACGCGGCCACGCGCGAAGCGGTCCTGCCACTGCGCACGGTCGATGCGCGGGAAACGTGCGCACAGGCCTTCGAGCAGGCTGGGCCAGTGGCCGGGGGGCAGCTGCAGGTGGCTGGGCAGGGTCATGGCGTCCATTCCGGCCACGGGAAAGAGCGCCAAGAGTGCCACCGTTGACACTGCGCAGACAGCCCGGCAACGGACACCCTTGGAGCAAACCTCTATCATTGACGTCTTTAGTCCACGGATCCCCCATGGCTCTTACCGCCACCATCCGCAAGGCCGAACTGCAGATCAGCGACATGGATCGCGGCTACTACGCGACCCACAACCTGACCCTGGCCCAGCACCCGTCCGAGACCGACGAACGACTGATGGTGCGCCTGCTCGCCTTCGCGCTGAACGCCGGCGACCGCCTGGAATTCGGACGTGGCCTGAGCACCGACGATGAGCCGGACCTGTGGGAACACGACTACACCGGCGACATCCTGCAGTGGATCGACCTGGGTCATCCCGACGAATCGCGCATCCGCAAGGCCAGCAACCGCAGCCGCCAGGTGCAGGTGATCAATTACGGCGGCAACGCCTCGGACATCTGGTGGGGCAAGCAGGGCAAGGGCCTGGCGCGCTTCGACAACCTGTCGGTGATTGATCTGGACGGTGAGTTCGTCGAACGCTGGGGCCAGCAGGTCCAGCGCGCGATGCGCTGGAGCGTGCTGATCCAGGACGGTGAAGTGCAGCTGCTCAACGATCAGATGCAGCTCGACGTGATCCCGAACTGGCGCAAGCGCGCCAAGGCATGAGCACGATCCGCTGCGACGTGGTGGTCATCGGCGCCGGCGCGGCCGGGCTGATGACCGCGATCACGGCTGGCCAGCGCGGCCGCCAGGTGCAGGTGATCGACCATGCCAACAAGGTCGGCAAGAAGATCCTGATGTCCGGCGGTGGACGCTGCAACTTCACCAACACCGGCACCACCCCGGGCAACTTCCTGTCGGCCAACCCGCACTTCTGCAAGTCGGCGCTGGCGCGCTACACGCCCTGGCACTTCATCGAGCTGGTCAGCAAGCACGGCATCGCCTATCACGAAAAGGAGCTGGGCCAGCTGTTCTGCGACGTCTCGTCCAAGCAGATCGTGAAGATGCTGGTGGATGAATGCCAGGCGGCCGGCGCGCAGATCCGCACCGAGTGCAGCGTGCAGCGCATCGAACACGGCAGCGACGGTTTCCGCGTGCACACCACGCAGGGCCTGTTCCACTGCGCCTCGCTGGTGGTTGCCACCGGCGGCCTGTCGATTCCGAGCATGGGCGCCACCGGCTTCGGCTACGAGATTGCGCGCCAGTTCGGCCATCAGGTGCTGCCGACCCGCGCCGGGCTGGTGCCGCTGACACTCAGCGGCAAGCACCAGGAGCGGCTGGCCGACCTGAGTGGTGTCGCCCTGCCGATCGAGGCACGTTGCAACGGCAAGCGCTTCCAGAACTTCATGCTGCTGACCCATCGCGGCGTGAGCGGCCCGGCGATCCTGCAGATCTCCTCGTTCTGGCAACCCGGCGATGCGCTGGAGCTGGACCTGCTGCCCGGCCAGGATGCCGGCGAGTGGCTGCGCCAGATGAAGCGCGAGCGCCCGGCCGCCGAGCTGCGCACGGTGCTGGCCGAGGTACTGCCGAAGCGGCTGGCGCAGCGCCTGTGCGAGCACTGGCTGCCCGACCGGCCCGTGCGCCAGCTGGACGAGCCGGTGCTGCGCCAGGCCGCGCAGCTGATTGGCGCGTTCCCGCTGGTGGCCAGTGGCACCGAGGGCTATCGCACCGCCGAAGTCACCCTGGGCGGCGTGGATACCGCTGAGGTGTCGTCCTCGACGATGGAATCCAAGCGCGTACCCGGCCTGCATTTCGTCGGCGAGGTGCTGGATGTGACCGGCTGGCTGGGCGGCTACAACTTCCAGTGGGCCTGGGCCAGCGGCCACGCGGCCGGTGGCGTGGTGTGAACCAGATCGCCGTTCGATGCGTGCAAGGGGCGCGCGCATGGACGGTTCGCCGCGCATCGTGTATCTAGATTCGCAGATTGGGGAGCAGTGCATGCAGAACGCGAACGACATCACCATCCGCCTGCTGATCGTCGATGACAGCGGCGAGAATGCCGAAGCCATCGTCAGCACGCTGCGCAACAGCGGCATCGCGGTGCGCCCTTGGCGTCCACAGGATGCGGCCGAGCTGTCCCAGGTGCTGTCCAGCCAGGCCATCGACCTGGTGCTGGCATCCCCCTCGCAGGGCATCCCGCTGCCGCTGGTGGCCCAGCACATCGCCGCCAGCGGCAAGGACATTCCGCTGGTGCTGCTGGCCGATCGCATCGACGAGGACGAGCTGGTGCAGGCCAGCAGCCACGGCATCCGTGCCCTCGCCCTGCGCCAGCGCTCCGAGCATCTGTTGGCCGTGGTCCGCGACCAATGGGTGGACCTGCAGGCCCGTCGCGGCCTGCGCCGCATCGAAGCGCAGATGCGCGAGACCGAGCGCCGCTGCGATGCGCTGATCGCCTCTTCGCGCGATCCCATCGCCTACGTGCACGAAGGCATGCACATCCGCGCCAACGATGCCTACCTGGAAATGTTCGGCTACGAGCAGTTCGACGACATCGAAGGCATCTCGCTGCTGGACATGGTCGCCGCGCAGCATGTGGAAGGCTTCAAGCAGCTGCTGAAGGGCCTGAGCCGTGGCGAGGCGCCGCCGCCGCAGTACCAGCTCGATGCCCGCCACGAGGATGGCAGTACGTTCGCGGCAACCATGGAATTCACCGCCGCCACCTACGAAGGCGAATCCTGCCTGCAGGTGGTGCTTCGCCGCCGCATGGAGTTCGATCCGGAGCTGGCCCGCGAGGTCGAGGACCTGCGCCAGCGCGATCAGGTCACGGGCCTGCTCAACCGCCCGACCTTCATGCTGCAGCTGGAAAGCGCAGTGGCACAGGCCGGGCGCAGCGAAGGCCAGTTCGGCCTGCTGCTGATCGAGCCGGACCACTATGCGCGCCTGCTGCCGGACATCGGCCTGGCCTCGGCCGACGCGCTGATCGGTGCCCTTGCCGGCCTGCTGGCCGAGGTCGTTGGCGAGGACGCGCAGCTGGCCCGTTTCGGCGAACACAATTTCGCCGTGCTGCAGGCCGGGCCCTACGCGCAGACCGTGGCACTGGCCGAGCGCATCCGCGAAGCGTATGCAGCGCATGTGTTCAGCATCGGCGCGCGCTCGGCCACGGTGACGGTCAGCATCGGTGGCGTGCAGGTGGGCGAGAAGATCGCCAGCATCGGCCAGGTGCTCGCACGCGCCAGCGAGTGCACGCATGCCGCCGCCGAACTGGGGAATACCTGCCGCATCTTCGACCCGGCTGCGGCCGACCGCGTCGAGGAAGAACGCGTTCTGCGCTGGGTCACCCGTATCCGTGAAGCACTGGCCGGCGACGGCTTCCAGCTGCACTACCAGCCGGTGCTGAACCTGCAGGGCGAGCCGCTGGAGCTGTACGAGGCCTACCTGCGCCTGGAGCACAATGGCGAACTGCTGAGCCCGACCGCGTTCCTGGGCATCGCCGAGGAGTACGGCCTGCTGGCGGAGATCAACCGCTGGGTGGTTTCGCAGGCCATCGCCGTACTGGGTCAGCGCGCACGCCAGGGCCACGCCACCCAGGTACTGGTGAAGGTGACGCCGGAATCGTTCGACGACCCAGAGATGATCGCCACCCTGCGGCGCGAGCTGCAGGTGCAGGGCGTGCCCGGCGAACGGCTGTGGCTGCATGCGCCGGAAGCGAAGGTGTTCACCCACCTGCGCAGTGCGCAGCAGTTCCTTGCCGAAGTGGCGCCACTGGGCTGCCGCATCGGCCTGGAGCAGTTCGGTTCGGGATTGGACTCGTTCCAGCTGCTCGCCCACTTCCAGCCGCAGTTCCTCAAGCTGGACCGCGGTTTCACCAGCGATCTGGCGGCCACCCGCGAGAACATCGACCGCATCAGCCAGATCACCGCACGCGCACAGGAGGCCGGCATCCGCACCATCGCCGAGTTCGTCAGCGACGCCAATTCGATGACCCTGCTGTTCAGTGCCGGCGTGGATTACGTGCAGGGCGACTTCGTCGGCCCGGCGCTGCCGGAGATGGGGTTCGAGTTCGGGTGACCGCGGTAGTGCCGGCCGCTGGCCGGCAGCCTTTGGTACCCAGGGTTGCCGGCCAGCGGCCGGCCCCACCAAAAGAGAAGGCCGGCTTTCGCCGGCCTTTTCATTGGTCAGGTCATGTCGACCAGATTATCGATCTTCACGTCCGGATTGACGTCGGCCTCGTAGTCGACACCCTCCACGCCAAAACCGAACAGGCGCAGGAAGTCGGCCTTGTAGCCGGCCAGGTCGCTGATCTCGTACAGGTTCTCATTGGTGACCTGCGGCCACAGCGCGACCACCTTGCCCTGCACGTCTGCCGCCATTTCCTTGTAGTCGGCACGCAGGCGGCCTTCCTCGTCGACCAGCGCGACGGTATGGCCATCGCCATCGACCAGATCGTGGCGCAGGCGATCGATCGCCACGCCGTCGGCCTTGCCGCCGTAGAGGATGTCGTACAGCACGTCCAGCTGCTCGATGCAGCCTTCGTGGGTGCCCTTTTCCTTCATCACCTTGAACAGGAGCGACAGGTAGAGCGGCATGGTCGGAATGGCCGAGCTGGCCTGGGTGACCACGGCCTTCAGCACCGACACGCGCGCGTCGCCGCCGATTTTCGCCAGCTTCTCACGCAGGCCCAGCACCTTGGTGTCCAGGTCCTTCTTGGCGGCGCCGATCGAGCCGTTCCAGTAAATCGCTTGGGTGATCTCTTCGCCCACGTAGGTGAAGGCCGTGGTGGTGCAGCCGTTGGCCAGCACGCCGGCGTCGGCCAGCGCGTCGATCCACATCTGCCAGTCTTCGCCACCCATCACCGCGACGGTGCCAGCGATCTCTTCCGGGGTAGCCGGCTGCAGGGTGGTTTCCGTGATTACTTCCTTGTCGGTATCCAGGCCGCGCAGGGTGATCGGCTCGCCGATCGGCTTCAGCGTGGAGCTGATGACTTCACCGGTCTTGGGGTGCTTGCGACGCGGCGCCGCCAGGCTGTAGACGACCTGGTCGACCTGGCCGAGATCGGCCTTGATCATTTCGATGGTCTTCGCCTTCACTTCATCGGAGAAGGCATCGCCGTTGATGCTCTTGGCGTACAGGCCGGCTTCGTCGGCGTACTTGTGGAACGCAGCCGAGTTGTACCAGCCCGCGGTGCCCGGCTTGGATTCGGTACCCGGGCGCTCGAAGAAGATGCCCAGAGTCGCGGCGCCGCTGCCGAAGGCAGCGGTGATGCGCGCAGCCAGGCCGTAGCCGGTGGAGGCGCCGATCACCAGCACGCGCTTGGGGCCGTTCTGGATCGGCGGACGCGCGCGGATGTAGTCGATCTGCTGCTTGACCGCGGCCTCGCAGCCGGTCGGGTGGGTGGTGACGCAGATGAAGCCGCGGACGCGCGGTTTGATGACCATGGATACCTCGGGTTGGCAGATGCGGCGCGCGGGGCGCTCAGCAGGAATACGGGTGCGCGCCTGCGCGCGCGAACCGCAGGATCGTAGTGCGCGGGGGCCGAATGCACAACCGACGCTGGCGTAGGGTGGTGTTTCTTTTGCAGGGTTGCACCCTGCACCTGCGGTAGTGCCGGCCGCTGGCCGGCAACCTCAACAGCAACGTCAAAAGCTGGGTTCCTGGGGGTGGGGGGGGTGGGTCCGGTTGAGGGGGACGCTGCAAGTACGTCCATGTAAGCTCGGTCGCCGCATCCATGCGGCTCACGCCCCCTCAACCGGACCCACCCCGCCTTCGACAGACTTCCGCGATCTGTTGGAACGGCGTGCGGCCTTGGTAGGTGTCGACCTTGGTCGACACGGTTGAATTCATTCGATATCTGACAGATGTGTCGACCAAGGTCGACACCTACCGACAGCCGCAGGAATCTGTCAAAGGTGGGGCGGTGTCGGAGTGCGGGGTGTCAGCCGCATGGATACGGCTGCCAAGCCTACAGGGACGTACTTGCGGCGCCCCCGCACTCCGACACCGCCCCACCAATCCACGGAATGCCCGCTGTTGCTGTTGCTGTTGCCTCTGCAGGTGCAGGGCTGCAAGCCCTGCCAACAAAAAACCCCGCTTGCGCGGGGTTCTCTGTGCATTGCGTGCAGCGCGAACGCTTACGGGCGACGGGCCAGGGCCTCGACGTCCTTCGCCTTCGGCAGCAGGTCCTGCTTGCTG
The DNA here is from genome assembly GCF_059371375.1 of Stenotrophomonas sp. YJH_SMC_64. Classification (NCBI taxonomy): domain Bacteria; kingdom Pseudomonadati; phylum Pseudomonadota; class Gammaproteobacteria; order Lysobacterales; family Lysobacteraceae; genus Stenotrophomonas; species Stenotrophomonas sp. YJH_SMC_64. The sequence goes on from NZ_JCAFUN010000011.1 coordinate 57,635, forward strand.
ACGCGCAGGAAGCCGATCGTCAGCATCGGCACCGCCACCAGGATCGAGGACAGCACCACAATCACCGCACCGATCATGTGCGTCTCGGCCAGGCCTTCCATCGAGCTGCCGCCGTACATGTACAGCGCCAGCGCCGACAGGAAGAACATCACCGCGGTGATCACCGTACGCGACAGCGTCTGGTTGATCGAACGGTTCAGCACTTCCATCGAGTCCACGCGCAGGCTGCGGAAGTTCTCGCGGACGCGGTCGAAGACCACGATGATGTCGTTGATCGCAAAGCCCATCACCGACAGCAGGCCGGCCAGCACGGTCAGGTCGAACTCACGACCCAGCAGGGACACGTAAGCCACCGTCACGATCAGGTCGAACATCGCCACGATGCTGGCAGTGACCGCGAACTTCCACTCGAAGCGCACCGCGATGTAGATCAGGAAGCCGGCCAGCATGAAGATGGTCGCGTACAGGCCATTCATCGCCAGATCCTTGCCGATCTGCGGGCCGACGAACTCGTTGCGCAGCACGGTGGCCTGGTTGTCTGCAGAAGACAGCGCCTTCACCACGGCGGCAGCGGTGGCCTTGTCCTCGGCGGCGGCGTCACCGGTACCCGGCGCATGCTCACCGTGCGGGGCCAGGCGGATCAGCAGGTCGGTGTTGCCACCGACGCTCTGGACCTGGGCGCCCTCAAAGCCACTCTGCTCGAGCTTGTTGCGGACCTGCTCGACGTCCACCGGCTTGTCGAAGCGGGCTTCGATCAGGGTGCCGCCGGTGAAGTCCAGCGCATAGTTGAAGCCCTTGATGCCGATGATGGCGACCGAGGCCAGGAACACCACGATGGTGACTGCCATGGCGACATGGCGCCAGCGCATGAAGTCGATCTTGGTGTCGTTCGGGAGGATGTGCAGCGGAAACAGTTTCATTGTGCGTGTCGTCCCGTCAGATGGCCACGTTCTGGAGCTTCTTGCGACGGCCGTAGATCAGCGTCGCCAGCGCACGCGACACGGTGATCGCGGTGAACATGGAGGCGAAAATACCGATGATCATGGTCAGTGCGAAGCCCTTCAGCGGACCGGTACCGAATGCGAACAGCGCCACACCGACGATCAGGCCGGTCAGGTTGGCGTCGAGAATGGTGCCCGAGGCACGCTCGTAACCGGTCACGATCGCGGTCTTGCCCGGCACGCCGGCACGCAGCTCTTCACGGATACGCTCGTTGATCAGCACGTTGGCGTCCACCGACAGGCCCACCGACAGCGCCAGGCCGGCGAAGCCCGGCAGGGTCATGGTCGCGCCAAACAGCGACATCACCGCCACCACGATCAGCAGGTTGAACAGCATCGCTGCCGAGGTGATCACGCCGAACATGCGGTAGTACACGCTGAAGAACACCAGGGTGAACAGGAACGCGAACACCACTGCGCGCATGCCGTTCTTGACGTTCTCGGCGCCGAGGCTCGGGCCGACCACACGCTCTTCGACGAAGTCCATCGGCGCGGCCAGCGAGCCGGACTTCAGCAGCTTGGCCAGGTCGTCGGCTTCCTTCTTCTGCAGGCCGGTGGTCTGGAAGTTCTTGCCGAACACGCCGTTGATGTTGGCCACCGAGATCACTTCCTCATTGACCTTGAAGCCACGCACTTCCTGGCCGTCAACCAGGGTCACGGTCGGCACGCGTTCGGTATACACCACCGCCATCGGCTTGTTCACGTTGGCGCTGGTGAAGTCGAACATGCGCTGGCCGCCGACGTTGTTCAGCGTCACGCTGACCGCCGGGGCACCACTGGTGGAGTCGGTCACCGCCTGCGCGCCGACCATCTGGTCGCCGGTGACGATCACGCGCTTGTTCAGCAGGATCGGACCGCCGCCGTCACGGCGCTGATAGACCTTCGCTTCCGGCGGAATGCGGCCGGAGTCGATGGCGTCCTGGGCATTGCCCTCGACCACCGCGCGGTATTCCAGGGTGGCGGTGGCGCCGATCATGCGCTTGGCTTCGGCAGTGTCCTGCACGCCGGGCAGCTGCACGACCACGCGGTCGGCACCCTGGCGCTGGATGATCGGCTCGGCGACGCCGAGCTGGTTCACGCGGTTGCGCAGGGTGTTGATGTTCTGCTCGATGGCGCCATTGGCGATCTGCGCGATCTCGGTCTCCGGCACGGTCACCGTGATTCGGTTGCCGCTGACGTCGTAGCCGAGCGTCGGCTGCGCCTTCACCAGCGCCGCACGGGCACGCTGTGCGGCGTCATCACCGGCGGACGGGCTCAGGTTGGCCACGATGCTGTTGTCCGCGCGACGCTCCACCGACTGGTACGCGATGCGCGCGTCACGCAGGGTGCTGCGCACGTCTTCGGTGTAGGCGTCCAGGCGCTTGTCGAGGGCGGCCTTCTGGTCGACCTGCAGCACGAAGTGCACACCACCCTGCAGGTCCAGGCCCAGCACCATCGGGCGACCGCCGAGGTTGGCCAGCCAGTCCGGCACGGTCGAGGCCAGGTTCAGGGCCACGGTGTACTTTTCGCCGACGGTGTCGCGCAGGGCGTCGCTGGCAGCGGACTGCGCCTTCAGGTCCGGCAGGCGGACAATCAGGCTTTCCCCTTCCTTCTCGACACCGACGGGGGTGACTCCGGCCGTCTTCAGGTCGGCCAGCACACGGTCGCGCAGCGCATCGTCGATCTGCCCGCCACGGTTGGCGGTGATCTGGAGGGCCGGGTCCTTCTGGTAGATGTTGGGCAGCGCGTACAGCGCGCTGAGCGCCAGTACGATCAGGATGACGACGTACTTCCAGCGTGGAAATTCGAGCATTGCTTGGGTCCCGCGCGGCGCCATCCCCGGCGCCGCGGTTGTGCATCGGAAAGGGAGTGGCTTACTGGGCCGACTTCAGGGTACCGGCCGGCAGCACGTTGCCGACAGCGCCCTTCTGCACGCGGATGCGCACGTTGTCAGCCACTTCAATGGTGATGAAGTTGTCGCCGATGTCGGTGACGATGCCGGCGATGCCGCCGTTGGTCAGCACTTCATCGCCACGCTTGATCTTCTCCAGCATGGCCTTGTGCTCCTTCTGCCGCTTCATCTGCGGGCGGATCATCAGGAAGTACATGATGGCGATCAGGATGACCGGGAACAGCAGCGTGGTCAGGCCCATGCCCTGCGGTTGGCCGCCGGCGGCCTGGGCGTGGGCGGCGGGAATCAGGAAAGCAAGCAGGTTCATCGTTGGTCCTTTGGTTGGGCGGCGCTTCGGCCCTTTCACGGGCACGAGGTGTCGACCGCGGATCTGGGTCAGCCTTGAAGTATGCCACGGCCCCGAGCGTTCGTCCTTGGGCCGTTTGGCAGGGGCATTCGGGTTACAGGGGCGGGGCCACCGCCCCGCGTGCCGCGTAGAAGGACTCGCGGAAGGCCAGGAAGGTTCCCGCCTCGATGGCCGCGCGGATGTCGGCCATCAGCTTTTCGTAATAGAACAGGTTGTGCAGGGTACCGAGCATCGGCGCCAGCATCTCGTTGCAGCGGTCCAGGTGGCGCAGGTAGGAACGCGTGTAACCGCCGGTGCAGGCCACGCAGCCGCAGCCCGGCTCGATCGGGTCCATGTCCCGCGCGTACTGGGAATTTCGGATGCGAACGGTGCCGAACGAGGTGAAATAGTGGCCGTTGCGGGCGTTGCGCGTCGGCATCACGCAGTCGAACATGTCCACGCCACGTGCGACACCCTCGACCAGGTCCTCCGGCCGGCCCACACCCATCAGGTAGCGCGGACGGTCGCTTGGCAGCTCCGGGTCCAGGTGGTCGAGCATGGCGTTGCGCTCGTGCTCCGGCTCGCCCACAGCCAGGCCGCCGATGGCATAGCCGTCGAAGCCGATCGCCTGCAGGGCCTCGGCTGAGCGGCTGCGCAGGTCGGTGTGCACGCCGCCCTGGACGATGCCGAACAGGGCCGCGTCATTGCCCAGCTCGTCATGCGCGTTGCGGCTGCGCTGGGCCCAGCGCAGGCTCAGCTCCATCGACCGGCGCGCCACATCCTCGGTGGCCGGGTACGGGGTGCACTCGTCGAAGATCATCACCACGTCCGAATCGAGCGCCTTCTGGATCTTCATGCTCTCTTCCGGGCCCAGGAACACACGGGCGCCGTCGGTGGGCGAGGCAAAGGTCACGCCCTGCTCGGTGATCTTGCGGCGGTGGGCCAGAGAGAAGACCTGGAAGCCACCGGAGTCGGTCAGGATCGGGCCATCCCAGCGGCAGAAGCCGTGCAGGCCGCCGTGGTCGGCAATGATGTCCAGGCCCGGGCGCAGGTACAGGTGGAAGGTGTTGCCGAGGATGATCTCGGCGCCCAGCGCACGCACCTGGTCCGGCAGGATGCCCTTGACCGAGCCATAGGTCCCGACCGGCATGAAGGCCGGTGTTTCCACCGTGCCACGCGGGAAGGTCAGGCGGCCACGGCGGGCACGGCCGTCGCGGGTCTGGAGCTGGAACTGCAGTCGGGACATGGAGCGGTCATTCAGGCAAATAGTTGCTCATTGTCTCCCAAAACCGGCTCGACCGCCCATTCAGGCCTGAACGGCACGGCAGTAGAGCCACGCCATGCGTGGCTTTCCTGGTCTCCAGGCACCTGCAAGTGCGCACCAACGGTGCGCACCCACCACAAGCAGGCAGAGGTCAGCGCCCTACCCTGCCTGCGGGAACAGCAGCATCGCGTCGCCGTAGCTGAAGAAGCGGTAGCGCTGCTCGATCGCGTGCCGGTAGGCCTCGAACACGCGCTCCTTGCCGGCAAACGCGGAAATCATCATCAGCAGGGTGCTTTCCGGCAGGTGGAAGTTGGTCACCATCGCGTCGACGCTGCGGATGCGGTAGCCCGGGGTGATGAAGATCTGCGTTTCACCGGCAAACGGCAGCAGTTCGCCATCACGCATCGCGCTTTCCAGCGCGCGCACCACGGTGGTGCCGACGCCGATCACCCGGCCACCGGCGGCGCGCGTGCGCCGCACCTGCTGCACCAGCTCGGCGCCGACGTTCAGCCACTCGCGGTGCATCACGTGGTCCTTCAGGTCATCGGCACGCACCGGCTGGAAGGTGCCTGCACCCACGTGCAGGGTGACGTGGCCGAACTCCACGCCCTTGTCCTTCAGCGCGGCCAGCAGCGGTTCGTCGAAATGCAGGCCGGCGGTCGGCGCCGCCACCGCGCCCACTTCGCGCGCGAACACGGTCTGGTAGCGCTCGCGGTCGTCCACGCCCGGCTCGCGCTGGATGTACGGCGGCAGCGGCAGGCGGCCGGCGTGCAGCAGCCACTGTTCCAGCGATTCCGGCACATGGAACTGCAGTACGTAGAACTCGCCATCGCGGCCCAGCACTTCTGCTTCACCGCCGGCATCCAGCGCGATGCGACTGCCGGCCTTCGGTGACTTGCTGGCGCCCACCTGGGCACGTGCCTGCTGGCCGCCCAGCAGGCGCTCGATCAGTATCTCCACGCGGCCACCGCTGGCCTTCTGCCCGAACAGGCGCGCCGGGATCACCCGGGTGTCGTTGAACACCAGCAGGTCGCCCGGCTGCAGCAGCGACGGCAGGTCGCGCACCTGCAGGTCGGTGAAGGCATCGGGCGCCGGCGGTACCAGCAGCAGGCGGCTTGCGGAACGTTCGGCCAGCGGGGCCTGCGCGATCAGTTCAGCCGGCAGGTCGTAATGGAAATCGGACTTCTTCAAGGCAGTGGGCGGCAACAGGTCGACAATGGCGCGCATTGTACGTCCAGCGTCTGCGAGCCGGCGTGCTTCGCGGCGAACGTCGCGGAAAATGCTGCTATGCAACAGGTTTCTGCGGGGTTATCGCGCAAAAAAACAAGTGCTAGCATCGAGCCGGAAGTCCGCTGCACGAGCCTGCCCCCAAGCGCGCGTGATGACGCGCGTTTTGCTTTTGAAGACCCGTGCGACCCATTGTTTCAGGAGATCTGCAATGAGCTTCATCGAACGCCTCGCCCCCCTGCGCAGCCAGCCCGGCACCCGTCTCACCACCGGGCTGGACGATGCCACCCTGACCGCCCTGTCCGCCAACCATCCGCAGCTGATCGCTGCGGTGGACGCCGCTGCCGAGGAATTCGCACGCGTGCAGGCCGACCTGGGGCCGCTGCTGGCGCAGGACGAACAGGCGCAGATCGACGCGATGCAGGACGGTTTCGTCAATTTCTATGCCGATGACGCGGTGACCCCGTACGTGGCACTGGCTGCGCGCGGCCCATGGGTGGTCACCCTGAAGGGCGCCGTGCTGTACGACGCCGGCGGCTACGGCATGCTCGGCTTCGGGCACACCCCTGACGCCGTGCTGGAGGCGATGGCCCGCCCGCAGGTGATGGCCAACATCATGACCCCCAGCCTGTCGCAGCAGCGCTTCATCACCGCCCTGCGCGCCGAGATCGGCCACCGCCGTGGCGGCTGCCCGTTCGCCCGTTTCATGTGCCTGAATTCCGGTTCCGAAGCGGTTGGCCTGGCCGCCCGCATCGCCGATGTCAACGCCAAGCTGCAGACCGACCCGGGTGCGCGCCACGCTGGCGCTGCGATCAAGCGCGTGGTGGTCAAGGGCAGCTTCCATGGCCGTACCGACCGCCCTGCCCTGTATTCCGATTCCAGCCGCAAGAGCTACATGCAGCACCTGGCCAGCTACCGCGGTGAGGACTCCGTGATCACCGTGGCGCCGTACGACGAAGCCGGCCTGCGCAAGGTGTTCGAGGACGCCGCACGCAACCAGTGGTTCATCGAGGCGGTGTTCCTGGAACCGGTGATGGGCGAAGGCGACCCGGGGCGTTCGGTGCCGCCGTCGTTCTATGCCGTTGCCCGCGAACTGACCCGTGCCCACGGCAGCCTGCTGCTGCTCGACTCGATCCAGGCCGGCCTGCGCGCGCATGGCGTGCTGTCGGTGGTCGATTACCCGGGCTTCGAAGGCCTCGACCCGCCGGACATGGAGACCTATTCCAAGGCCCTCAACGCCGCGCAGTACCCGCTGTCGGTGCTGGCGGTGACCGAGCATGCCGCGCAGCTGTACCGCAAGGGCATCTATGGCAATACCATGACCAGCAACCCGCGTGCGCTGGACGTGGCCTGCGCCACCCTGGCCCAGCTGACCCCGCAGGTGCGCGCCAACATCGCCGAACGCGGTGCCGAGGCCGTGCACAAGCTGGAACAGCTGAAGAACGAGCTGGGCGGGCTGATCACCAAGGTGCAGGGCACCGGTCTGCTGTTCTCCTGCGAGCTGGCCCCGCAGTTCAAGTGCTACGGTGCCAACTCGACCGAGGAATGGCTGCGTCAGCACGGCATCAACGTGATCCACGGCGGCGAGAACTCGCTGCGCTTCACCCCGCACTTCGGCATGGACAGCGAGGAGCTGGACCTGCTGGTGGGCATGGTCGGCCGCGCCCTGCGTGAAGGCCCGCGCCGCGAGCAGGCCGCTGCCGCGTAAGTCTGCTTGGCGTTTGTAGAGTCGAGCCGTGCTCGACTCGGCCTTTGTCGCGATCTGAACGAAGAGCAGCCGAGCATGGCTCGGCTCTACAGAAGGGCTCATAATCCAAGGACACCCCGTCCCCGACCGCCCTGCGGTTGGCGACGGGGCGTTTTCGTTTCCGGCCAAGAGACAGGAAGATCCATGAAATCGATCTGTGTGTACTGTGGTTCCAACGCTGGCAGCAAGCCGGCCTACACCGAACGCGCCATTGCCCTGGGTGACCGCATCGCCCGCGACGGCCTGCGCCTGGTGTATGGCGGCGGCAACGTCGGCCTGATGGGAACCGTGGCCAATGCCGTGCTCGCCGCTGGCGGCGAGGTGACCGGCGTGATCCCGCGCCAGCTGGCCGACTGGGAAGTGGCCCACCGTGGCCTGACCGAACTGGAGATCGTCGGTTCGATGCATGAGCGCAAGTCGCGCATGTTCGATCTTGCCGACGGTTTCGTCGCCCTGCCCGGCGGCTTCGGCACCATGGAAGAGATCTTCGAGATGCTGACCTGGCGCCAGCTGGGCATCGGCAACAAGCCATGCGCATTCCTCGATGTGGACGGCTTCTACGCCCCGCTGATCGGCATGATCGACCGCATGGTGGAAGAACGCTTCCTGCATCCGGACCAGCGCCAGGACCTGTGGTACGGCTCGGACATCGAAGAGATGCTGGAGTGGATGAAGAACTACCAGCCGGCCCAGGCCTCGAAGTGGATCGACGAGAAGCGCCGCGCCGCCCTGCGATGATGCGGCTGCACGCGGTGGCTCAGCCCGCCGCGTGCGCCCACGGCGCGGGCCGCCCCAGCAGGTAGCCCTGGCCGTAGTCGCAGCCCAGTTCACGCAGGGTTTGCCGCTGCGCGTCGGTCTCGATGCCTTCGCCGATGGTCTCAATGCCCAGCGTGCGCGCCAGCGACAGCACGCCTTCCACCAGCGCCCGCGTACTCTGCACTTCCGGACCGTGCAGGCCAGCGATGAAGCTCTGGTCGATCTTCAGCGTGCTGATCGGGAAACGGTGGAGGTAGGACAGCGCGGAGAACCCGGTACCGAAATCGTCCAGCTGCACCTGGATGCCGCGCTCGCGCAGGCCCTGCAGGATACGCAGCGTGTGCGGGCCGTCGTCCAGCAACGCCACCTCGGTGATTTCCAGGCGCAGCCGGCGCGGATCGGCACCACAGCTGTCGAGCAGGCCGAACAGGCGATCACTGAACTCTGCCGAGCGGAAATGCCGGGGCGATACGTTCACCGAGACGTAGCCTTCGCCTCCCCGTGCCAGCCCCGCGATGACCTGCTCGTAGATCAGCCAGTCCACCTGTTCGATCAGGCCGCTCTCTTCACCCAGCTCCAGGAACGCGCCGGGCAGCAGCAGGCCACGGCGCTCATGCTGCCAGCGCAGCAGCGCCTCGTGACCGACCACTTCGCCGTCGGACAAGCGCACGATCGGCTGGTAGAACGGCACGAAATCGCGGTTGTTGATCGCACGGCGCAGGTCGGCTTCCAGGTCCAGGCTGCGCATGGCTTCTTCGCGCATGTCCTCGTCGAAGATCGCACAGCGGTCATGGCCCTGCGCCTTGGCCCGGTACATGGCCGCATCCGCATCGCGCAGCAGCTCTTCTCCGGTGCGGTAGCGCGGATTCCACAGGGCAATGCCCAGGCTGCCGGACGGAAACAGTTCGCGCCCGGCGATCCACATCGATTCCTGCAACGCCAGCAGCAGCCGCTGGCCGAAATCCAGTGCCTGCGCCAGGCCCTGCGGGCACTGCAGCAGCACAGCGAACTCATCACCGCCGAGCCGGGCCACCACATCTTCGGCACCTGCCATCGACACGATGCGCTTGGCCACTTCCACCAGCATGCGGTCGCCGGCGGCATGGCCGATGCTGTCGTTGACCAGCTTGAAGCGGTCCAGATCGAGGAACAGCACGGCGAACACCGGTCCGCCCTCACGCTTGGCCAGCGCCAGTGAATCCTGCAGGCGATCCAGCAGGTGCAGGCGGTTGGGCAGGCCGGTCAGCGCATCGTGCATGGCCTGGTGGGTCAGGCGCTGCTCGGCACGCAGGCGCTCACCGATCTGCCCAAGCAGCTTTTCGTTGACCTCGGCCAGTTCGCGGGTGCGTTCCTCAACGCGCTTTTCCAGCTCGGCATGTGCCGAACGCAGCCGCTGCTGGTCGCGCTGGCGCGCAAGCCCGGTTCCGATGTTCTGCGCAACGAAGGTCAGCAGCCGCTGATCGTGCACGCTGAACGTGCTGTTCTCGCTGTAGCTCTGCACCACGATCGCACCCACCACCTCATCGTCGCGCAGCAACGGCACGCCCAGCCAGCAATGGGAGCGCGCACCTGACTCGCGCACTTCACCACTGGCCAGCAGCGCATCGATCTGCGCGCGTGACGCCAGCAGCGGGCGCCGGTTGCGCACCACGTATTCGGTCAGGCCCCGGCTGAACGGCCGTGGCGCGCGGCTGGCATTGTGCTCGTCCACCGAATACACGAAGTCCAGGCCGTTGCCGGCCGGGTTGACCAGGGCGATGTAGAAATTGCGTGCGTCGAGCAGGCGCCCGACCACCCCATGCACCTGACCATAGAACTGGTCCAGGCTGTCGGCAGACATCGCCATCTCGGCGATGTTGTACAGCGCGGTCTGCAACTGTTCGGCACGGCGACGCTCTGCCACCTCATCCTGCAGGCTGCGGTTGGCGCGCTGCAGTTCCTGGGTGCGCCGCGCCACCTGCTGCTCCAGCCGCACCTGCGCCTGGCGCCGGTCCATCGCGGTCTGTACGTGCTGCGCAACGAAGCCCAGCAATGCGCGCTCGGCCTCGCCATAGCGGGCTGCCTGTTCATAGCTCTGAACCACGATGGCGCCGCAGACGCGGCCGTCCCGCAGCATCGGCACGCCCAGCCAGTCCAGGCTTTCGGGCCCACGCTGCGGGTCGTGCTCCTGTTCCATCACCTGCGCCAGCAGCCTGCGCGAGGGACCACTGAGCGGCTTGCCATGGCGCAACAGCGCCACGGTCAGGCTGCGCGGCATCTCGCTGGCGTCATGGCTCTGCGTGGGATCGGCGACGAAGTCATCGACCTGATCGGCGAAGTACAGGAAGCGTATCTGGTCGCGCACATCGTCGTATTCCACGATGTAGCAGTTCTCGGCATACATCAGCGTGCCCAGCACACCATGCACGTGGCGCAGCATCTCGGGCATTTCCAGGTCGGCACCGGCCAGATCTGCAATCTGGAACAGGGCCTGCTGCAGCCGTTCGGCCTCTTCCAGTGCCTTGATCTGGCCGGCCTGGCGGCCGCGCTGCAGCGCCAGCTCCATCGCCTGCCGGGCCAGCCCCCACCACGCGGGTGAAGGCACCGCGCCCGCAACCGACAGCAGCAGCCGCGCACCGTCATACTCCCAGCCGTGCTGGCCATCGCCGGTGGCGGGCTCCACGGACGCAGCGCTGTCAATCGCAGGCAAGGGCCAGCCCCCTCGGCCACTCCCCAGCTGCGGGTCGTCCCAGCCAACGCGGACCACGGCCGTTTCCGGCAAAAGCGCATGCAACGCGCGCACCAGCGCCGTGCTCAACACGGCCTCGTGTAGTGGCTCTTCCGCCGATTCAGCATGCGTGGACAAATGACAATCTCTTGGCGCCGTCTGTGCGTCGCCTCCCCTGAGCCGCCGAGCATAGCGCGCCACCCGGGGGGCAATGGAAGCCCGTAAACCCCGAATCGTGCGCCCGTACGTTTTTCGTGCTGTCCGTAGCTGCTTCCATGCCATGAACCTCTCCCTGCCCGCCCCTGCCACCGGCTATGCGCCACCGCCTGCAGGCCTTACCCTGTACGCCGTGGAAGCCAGCGCACTGCCAACCGATGAAGCCTTGATGCTGGCCTGGGCCGGTGGCGACCTGCGCGCGTTCGAAAGCCTGTATGGGCGCCACCGCAAGCGCCTGTTCGGCTTCCTGCTGCGGCAACTGCGCGACACCGCGCTGGCCGAGGAGATCTTCCAGGACGTCTGGCAGCGGGTGATCAGCGCCCGTGCCGGGTGGCAACCAGACGCGGCCTTCAGCACCTGGCTGTTCCGCATTGCCCACAACCGCCTGAACGACCATTGGCGCGCCGCCCGCCACCGCCCGGCTGCCCCGGCCGATGCCGATCTGCGCCTGGCCGCGATCGAGGATGGGCAGACCCCGGAAGGCGAGCTTTCCGAATTCGAACAACGTCGCCGCATCCAGCTGGCGATGGAACAACTGCCGCCTGAGCAGCGCGAAGTGCTGCAACTGCGGCTGGATCAGGAACTGAGCCTGGAGGAGATCGGCCAGATCACCGGCGTAGGCCGGGAAACCGTGAAATCGCGGCTGCGCTATGCGATGGACAAGCTGCGTGCGGGATTGAACGCATGAACCGAGACGAACCGCTGACGCCGGAAGAACGCGAGCTGGCCCGGCTGCTCGGCCGTCGCGCCGAGCAGGCTCCGCCCGCCGCACTGGACGCCGCCATCCTGGCCGCGGCCCGCGCTGCCGTGGACGCGCCGGCCGCCGATGCGGTCGCCTCTCCCGAGGCGCCGCGCACGCAGCGCACACGCTCGCGTTGGCCGGCGGTGTTCGGCATCGCCGCCTCGATGGTGTTTGCCATCGGCATCGCCTGGCAGCTGCGTCCGGAACCTCCGCCGGTTCCGGCCGGTGAGGCCGCTGTTGCTGCGGCACCGGCAGCGGCAGAAGACGTTGCGGCTGCCGATCAGGCCGCTGACCGCAGTGCAGCCGACAGCGCTGTGGCGGCCGCCGAACCAAGCGCTGCGCCCGCAGCACCCGAGGCCGCCCCTGTTGCCGCTGCCCCGGCACCGGCCATCGCACGCGCGCCCGAGCCGGCGCCGGCCGAGACCGCTGAAGCGCCGGCCCAGGCTGCACGATCAATGGCTGCGGATGCGGCCGCCGATACCGCCTTTGCGGCCCTCCCGCCAGCGCCGACGGCAGCACCGGCCGCAGCGCCGCCTGCGCCACCGGCATCCGCCGCCTACTCGGCACCGGCACCTGCACCGGCATTCGCGCCGGCAGCGTCCGGGGCACTGAAAGCACGCACGGCCGCGGCACCTGCACCTGCACCGGCACCGGCAGCCAATGCCGCCGAGGTCGCGCGGGCGGAGGCGCTGGATCGGGTGGAGATCACCTCGATGAAGCGTGAGGCCCCCAGCCGTTCGGCTCCGGGCATCATGCGCCGCGGCAGCGATGCGGGCCTGAGCGCGGATACCGTACAGGCCGAGGTGGACGCCGACGCGCGCCTGCCACGCCGGCAGTGGCTGCAGAAAATCCGCGAGCGCCGTGATCAGGACCAGCGCGACCTCGCCCGCGCCAGCCTGGAACGCTACATCCAGCAATATCCGGAAGCGCGCCTGCCGCGCGACCTGCGCCCGCTGCTGGACGACTGAAACGGGCGGGGGTACCCGGCAACACCGTAGAATGGCGGGAATGCTCGATACCCTCGCCCAGCCCGTCAGCCACACGCTGGAAGTCAAACACAGCCGCTTCATCGCCCATGCCGCGCCGATCGACGGCGCCCCCGCAGCGCTGGCGTTCCTGCAACAGGTTGCCGTGGCCGACGCCACGCACAACTGCTGGGCCTACCGGCATGGCCAGGACTACCGCTCCAGCGATGATGGCGAGCCGGCAGGCACCGCCGGGCGGCCGATCCTGGCCGCGATCGACGGGCAAGGCTTCGACCGGGTGATGGTGGTGGTGACGCGCTGGTTCGGTGGCATCAAGCTCGGCGCCGGCGGCCTGGTCCGGGCGTACGGTGGCGCCGCCGCAGAATGCCTGCGCACCGCGCCGCGGCTGGCGCTGGTCGCCATGGCACGGCTGCAGCTGCAGGCCGGCTTCGAAGACCTGGGCACCCTGCATGCGGCCCTTCCGGGGTTCGGCGCGGAGAAGCGCGATGAACAGTTCGACGCGAACGGGGTGTGCCTGCGGGTCGAATTGCCGGCCGATCAGGTCGACGCATTGAAAATCCGCCTGCGCGACGCCACTCGTGACCGTATCCGCATAGAAGACGACCACCAGGATGACTGACAAGGACGGCGCCCCCGCCTCGCCCCCGCCGCTGCGCCGCCTTGGCAGCCTGCGCACGCTATGGCCGTTCGTGCGCCGCCACAGTGGCCTGTTCACCGCTTGGCTGATGGCCCTGGCGGTGTCTTCGGCGGCCACGCTGAGCCTGCCGCCGGCGGTCAAGCAGATGATCGACCATGGCTTCAGCAGCGGCGGCCAGATCAACCGTGCCTTCGCCCTGCTGATGCTGGTGGCCGTGGTGCTGGCCCTGGCCACCGCCGCGCGCTTCTACTTCGTGTCGCTGCTGGGCGAAAAGGTCGTGGCTGACCTGCGCAGCCGCCTCTACGCACACCTCATCCAGCTCGGTGCCGGCTTCCATGACCGCAGCCGCAGCGGTGAGCTGGTCTCGCGCCTGACCGCCGACAGTGAGCTGCTGCGCAGCGTGGTGGGCTCGACCATGTCGGTGGCATTGCGCAGCAGCGTCACGGTGGTCGGCAGCCTGGCGATGCTGTTCGTCACCAGCCCGCGGCTGGCGGCGTGGTCGCTGCTGGGCATTCCGCTTGCGGTACTGCCGATCATCATCGGTGCGCGCAAGCTGCGCACCGTCGCGCGCAGCAGCCAGGACCGCATCGCCGATGCCAACAGCCTGGCCAGCGAGACCCTGGGCGCCGTAAGGACGGTACAGGCGCATGCACGCGAACCCTACGAGCGCGGCCGCTTCGACCATGCACTGGGCGATGCCATCAAGGCCGCCCGCCGCCGCATCGGTGCGCAGTCGCTGGTCACCGCCAGCGCCATCCTGCTGGTGTTCGGCGCCATCGTCGGCGTGCTGTGGCTGGGCGCGCACGATGTCATCGACGGCCGCCTCAGCGCAGGCACCCTTGGCCAGTTCGTGCTGTACGCGCTGATCGGTGGTGGCTCGGTCGGTGCGCTGGCCGAAGTCTGGAACGAACTGCAGCGCGCGGCCGGCGGCATGGGCCGCATCGGCGAACTGCTGCAGGAAGACATCGAGATCCGCGCGCCGGCGCAGCCGCACGTGCTGCCGCAGCCGCTGCGGGGCGAGATCCGGTTCGACGACGTGGTGTTCCATTACCCGCAGCGGCCAGACCAGGCGGCGCTGGACCATTTCAGCCTGCACGTGCGCCCGGGCGAGACCGTGGCCCTGGTTGGCCCGTCCGGCGCAGGCAAGAGCACGGTGCTGTCGATGCTGCTGCGCTTCCACGATCCGGCCAGTGGCCGCATCTGCGTGGATGGCATCGACGTGCGCCAGGTCGACCCGGCCGAACTGCGCGGACAGCTGGCGCTGGTTCCGCAGCAGCCGACGCTGTTTGCCGCCAGCGCGCGCGACAACATCCGCTATGGCCGCCTGCAGGCCAGCGACAGCGAGGTGGAAGATGCCGCACGCGCCGCCGAGGCGGACGGATTCCTGCGCGCGTTGCCGCAGGGCTATGACAGTGAGCTGGGCGAGCGCGGCGCCCGCCTGTCCGGTGGCCAGCAGCAGCGTGTGGCGATTGCCCGCGCACTGCTGAAGGACGCGCCGATCCTGCTGCTGGACGAAGCCACCAGCGCGTTGGACGCGCAGAGCGAGCACAGCGTGCAGCAGGCGCTGGAGCGGCTGATGGCCGGCCGCACCACGCTGGTCATTGCCCACCGCCTGGCCACTGTGCTCAAGGCCGACCGCATCGTGGTGATGGACCAGGGCCGCATCGTCGCCGAGGGCACGCACGCGCAGCTGCTGGCCGAAGGCGGACTGTACGCTGAACTTGCACGCCTGCAGTTCATCGATTGATGACGTCCGCCTAACATCGGCGCGGCCAAGCTGGCCGCGCAACAGCAGCATCCGCTGAAGGAGGTGCACGATGTCGTTCCGTCAGTTCCCCGCCGTCGACAGCAACGGCGAAAGCCACATCATCATCGAGTTCAAGCCCGAGGCGAATGGCAGCGGGCACCATTCCGAAGCCACGCCACGCTACGAGCTGGATGATGGACGGCCGCTGGTTCGCGACGGCCGCGAGTTCACCACCAGTGGCGGTGAGCTGAGGCTGACGATCTGAGGTTCGCCGGGCATGGCCCGGCGCCACCGGATTTCGTACCGCTCCGCTCTGGTGGGTGTCGACCTTGGTCGACACGCTTTTTGCCAAAGGCGGTCGAGCATGGCTCGACCCTACAAAAAGCGTGATCAATTTTTGACCAAGCATCTTGACAGCCTTTACTACCAAGGGCTGAGCGAGGTTATCCACACCTTTGCTCAGAAATCATCCACACCGCCTGTGGATGAATGTGCTCAGCCCAGCACCCGCCCGATGCCGCTAGCGTCCACTTCAGCGGCCGCGCGACTGATCGCCCCCGGATCGCTGCCGGCCACGAACCCGATCCGGAAATGCACTTCGCCGCCAGGCGTGCGCGAGGAATGGATCGAGGCCAGGCTGATGCGGTGCTGCTCGAACACATTCAGCAGTTCACGCAGTGAGCCCGGCCGGTCTTCCGGCAGGTGCACCGACAACGCATTGCGCTCGGTCAGGTCAGCCAGCAGATAGCCCACGCGTTCGAAGGTGTAGTTGCCCTCGGCCAGTGCCTGCTCGCCGAAGGCACTGCGATTGGCCGACAGCAGCTGCTCACGGAATGCACCGCGTGCAGTGTCGTCGGCCTGTCCGACCTGGGTCTGCAGGGCCTGCAGCTGGCCGATCAAGCGCTCCAGCATTGGCGCCACGTACGGATTGCCGAACTGGATGTCCTCGTAGATCGCGGGGTTCAGCGACAGGATGCGCGAGATGATCGCCGTATCCAGTTCGAACGATGCCGACCGGTACGGCATCATCGCGGCCAGGTCGCCCAGCTGCGGCTGGTACTGGCGCAGCACGCCGGCCTGGGCCAGGTGGGTGGCATGCACCATCGCCTGTACCAGCGCCATCATCTGGTCGTGATGCTGCGGCGTGGCCCGCACGCACTCAGCCTGCAGCGCCGTGCACAGCGAATCGACCCATGGCTGCCAGTGCCGCAGCCGCGCTTCGCAGACCACCATCACCCGACCCTTCAGTGTCGGCGCTTTCGGTGGCGCGGTCATCGGGTGCAGCCCGACCACCTCGGCCTGCGAGGCCAGCATCGCCTGCACCGGTGCCTCCTTCACCGAGGTCACGTCCAGCCACAGCCGGTCCTGCTCGCGGCCGGCCGACTGCCGCACGTACTCGGCGATCAACGCCGGCGTATGCCGGATCGGCGCAGAGAACACCAGCACGTCGGCCTGCGCGAGCAGCTGTTCCGGCGTATGCGAGCCCGGATCAGCCGGATCATGGCCGATTACCCGCAGCTGCATGTGCTGCTGGAAGAAGCGGGTCAGCCAGCGTCCGTAGGCGCCGGCACTGCCGACGATGCCGACCGTGCGCGTCGTGCGTTCGAGCAGGCCGCTCATGCCACGCGTTCGGCGCGGAAGCGCGTCCCCTCGGCCAGCGCGGCAGGCGCTGCAGCGATCACGTCGAATTCTTCGAAGCCGTTGTCCAGGGTCGCCTCCAGGGCCGCGTGGGTGCCGGCAATCGCACGCGAGATCGCCTGCTGCATCGATTCGCCGCGCAGCAGGAACGACACCACCAGCGACATCAGCACATCACCCGTACCAGCCACGTCCACCGGCAGCAGGGGCGAGGTCCAGCGCCAGGTCTCCTCGCGGCCGACAGCCAGGGTCACCAGTTCACCCGGGGTGCCGCCCACGCTGTGCGCGATCACCCAGTGCGGGCCACGATCCAGCAGCGTGCGTGCGGCGGCGATGGCATCGGCCTCGGCGAGCGCCGGCATGCCGGTGAGGCGATTGAGTTCAAAGGCGTTCGGGGTCACCAGCCAGGCATGCGGCAGCAGGCGCTCTGCGAAGATCGCTTCCAGGCCCGGTTCCACGTAGGGGCCGGTGTGCGTATCACCAATCACCGGATCCAGGCAGTAACGCAGCTGCGGGCAGGCCGGCAGGATGTCGTCCAGCCAGTCGGCGAAGGCGGCACCGTTGGAGGTGCTGCCGAAGTAGCCGGACACCAGCATCTTCGCCCGCTGCGGCAGGCCGCGCTCGTGGGTGCCCAGCAGCAGGTCGGCGAACCAGTCGGCGGGCAGCACGCGACCGCGCGTGGTGTCGTAGAACGGCGCGTTGCTGAGCAACACGGTCGGAATTTCTGCTACGCGCACGCCGAGAGCGCGCATCGGCGGCACGGCGGCGCTGTTGCCGGCGTGGCCGTAGACAAGTTGCGACTGGACCGAGATGACATCGATCGGCGACGGGCCGTCGGGCCGCTGGCGGCGGCCGTGGACCAGGTGGTTATCAAGGGATTCGCTCATGGCCGCATTCTACGCTCAAGGGGGTTTTCGGCAGGGCTTGCAGCCCTGCACCTGCAGAATCAACGTCAACATCAAAAGCCAGAGCGGGCTATCCGTGGGATGGCGGGGCGGTGTCGGCGTGCGAGGACGCCGCAAGTACGTCCTTGTAGGCTTGGCAGCGGCATCCATGCCGCTGACACCCCGCACGCCGACACCGCCCCGCCTTCGACAGTTGGCCGACAGCTGCTGGTGGGTGCCGACCGTTGGTCGGCACATCTGTCGGATACCGAATGAATTCGTCCACGCATGGCGTGGCTCTACTGGCAACTGCGGCTGTTGGTAGGTGTCGTCCGTTGATCGACACGTCTGTCAAATATCGATATCCGACCCCGTGCCGACCAACGGTCGGCACCCACCAAAGCAGAACGCTGTTCCGACAGATCCCGGAAAACGGCGCGACCGAGCTACATGGACGTACTTGCAGTGTCCCCCTCAACCGACCCCACCCCGCCCACCCACGGATAGCGCGCTTTGGCTTTTGCCGTTGCCTCTGCGGGTGCAGGGCGCAGCCCTGCAAAAAGAAGCACCCCTCAGTGAACAGCAGGCCGCGACGGCGGCAGCCACGCCGCCACGATGCCGAGCAGCGGCAGGAACGCAGTCAACTGGTAGACGTACTCAATGCTGGTCTTGTCCGCCAGCAGGCCGAGCACGGCAGCACCGAGTCCACCCATGCCGAACGCGAAGCCGAAGAACAGGCCGGACACCATGCCGATGCGGTGCGGCATCATCTCCTGGGCATAGACCACGATGGCCGAGAACGCCGAAGACAACACGAAACCGATCAGCACCGCCAGCACCGTGGTCCAGAACAGATCGGCATGCGGCAGCATCAGTGCGAACGGTGCAACGCCCAGGATCGAGGTCCAGATGATCGGCTTGCGGCCGATGCGATCGCCCAGCGGGCCACCGAGGAAGCCGCCGGCGGCGGACGCCACCAGGAATGCGAACAGATGCAGCTGCGCCTGTGCCACCGGAATGCCGAAATGGTGGATCAGGTAGAAGGTGAAGTAGCTGCCGATGCTGGCCATGTAGAAGTATTTGCTGAAGATCAGCACCAGCAGGATCGCCAGCACCTTGGCCACGGTGCGCGGGGGATGGCGCGGCGCCATCGAGGCGGTGCTGGCCGGGCGCGGGGTGCCCAGGTGCAGCGCATACCAGCGGCCGACATAGGTCAGCAGTGCAATGCCGATCAGCGCGGCGCCGGCAAACCACGACGCGGCATGCTGGCCATGCGGCACGATCACGGCTGCAGCAATCAGTGGACCGAGCGCGGTACCGAAATTGCCACCCACCTGGAACACCGACTGCGCGAAGCCATGGCGGCCACCCGAGGCCAGCCGCGCAATGCGCGATGCTTCCGGATGGAAAATGGCCGAACCAATGCCGACCATCGCCGCAGCCATCAGCACCACCGCATAGTTCGGCGCGAAGCCGAGCAGCAGCATGCCGCACAGGGTCGAGGCCATGCCGATCGGCAGCGAGTACGGCGCCGGGCGACGGTCGGTGGCGGCGCCAACCAGTGGCTGGAAGATCGAAGCGGTCAGCTGGTAGGTCAGCGTGATCAGGCCGATCTGGGTGAAGCTCAGGTTGAAGCCGCCCTTGATCACTGGATAGATGGCCAGGATCAGCGACTGCATCATGTCGTTGACGACATGCGAGGTGGAAATAGCTGCCAGCACACCGGGAGCCACCGGACGTGAGGTCGTTGCGGGAGAAGCCAAGGCGGACATGGACGCAGTCAGGTTGGGGGCGAGCCACGCATGCTACGGTTGCCCTCCCCTCCCTTCTGCCGCGTTCGGGTCATGGCCTATCGCAAAAAGGACATTGCCGGCGATGTCGACCCGGCTGCGCCGTGGCGTGATGTGCCACTGCATCGTCCGGTCACCTACCGGGCTACCCAGTACCCGGCAGGCACCCATATCGCAGGCCACAAGCACCAGCGCCACCAGCTGGTCTATGCCATCTCGGGGCTGATGGTGGTGCGCTCGGAAGTCGGTCGCTGGGTCGTGCCCTCCACCCGTGCGATCTGGATGCCGGCTGGCATGGTGCACGCGGTGGACTGCATTGCCGCCGTGCACATGCGCAGCCTGTACATCGATCCGTCGTTCGCCCCGCAGTTGCCGGCCGAACCGTTCGCGGTACAGGTGGCACCGCTGCTGCGCGAACTGCTGCAGGCAGCCACCCTGATCAAGGGCGAGCACATCGAAGACAGCCGCGATGGCCGCGTGGTGCGCCTGCTGCTGGACGAACTGCATCGCATGGACGTGCTGCCGCTGCACCTGCCCTCGCCCACCGACCCGCGCCTGCAGCGGATCTGCCAGCACATCCAGAAGCACCCCGGCGACGACGCCACGCTGCAGGACTGGGCACAGGCGCTGGAAGTTGACGTGAAAACCATCCAGCGCCACTTCGCCCACGAGCTGGGCATGACCTTCGGGCAGTGGCGACAGCAGGCGCGACTGCTGGCCGCATTGGAGCGGCTGGCGGTCGGCGACAAGGTCATCGATGTCGCGCTGGCGATGGGCTACGACAGCCCCAGCGCGTTCACCAGCATGTTCAAGCGCCAGCTGGGGCAGACGCCGGCGGCGTTTTTCCGCTGATCGCAAACGAAAACGCCGGGCATGGCCCGGCGCTACCGTTCAACACTTGCGTTGAAAACTCAGGACGTCATCCGGTCCCAGAAGCCCTTCACGCCATCCATGAAGGTGGCCGACTTCGGCGAATGCTTGCGTGCTTCCTCGCCGACGAAGGTGGCTTCGAACTGTTCCAGCAGCTTGCGCTGCTCAGGGGTGAGGTTGACCGGAGTCTCCACCACCACGCGGCAGTACAGGTCGCCCTCGCTGCGGCTGCGCACCGAACGCACGCCCTTGCCGCGCAGGCGGAACAGCTTGCCGGTCTGGGTCTCGGCGGGAATGCGGATCTCCGCTTCGCCGCCGAGGGTGGCCACGCGCACGGTGTCACCCAGTGCCGCCTGCGAGATGCGGATCGGCACTTCGCAGTGCAGGTCGTCGCCATCGCGCTGGAAGATCGCATGCTCGCGCACGCGCACTTCCACGTACAGGTCGCCCGGTGGCGTACCGGCCGGACCGGCTTCGCCCTCGCCCTGCAGGCGGATGCGGTCGCCGGTATCGACGCCGGCCGGCACCTTCACCGACAGCACCTTGTCTTCCTCGACACGGCCGTTGCCGTGGCAGGTCTTGCAGGGCTTGGCGATGATCTGGCCACGGCCGCCGCAGTTGTGGCAGGCCTGCTGCATGGCGAAGATGCCGCGCTGGATGCGCACCTGGCCGCGGCCATGGCACACATTGCAGGTTTCGACCTTGCCGTCTTCCGAGCCACTGCCATCGCAGTCGCCGCACTCGGCCAGGGTCGGAATCTCGATGCGGCGCTCGACGCCGCGCACGGCTTCTTCCAGGTCCAGCTCCATCACGTAGCCGATATCGGCGCCGCGACGCGCCTGGCGCGGACCACCGCCACCGCCGCCAAAGATGTTGCCGAAGATATCGCCGAAGATATCGTTCATGTCCGGGCCGCCCGGGCCACCGCCGCCCATGCCGTGCTCGAACGCCGCGTGGCCATGGCTGTCGTACATGCGGCGCTTGTTGCCGTCGGACAGCACTTCGTAGGCTTCCTTGCACTCCTTGAAGGAGGCTTCGGCCGCCGCATCACCCGGGTTGCGGTCCGGGTGGAACTTCATCGCGCAGCGACGGTACGCCTTCTTCAGCTCGTCGTCGGTGGCGGTGCGGGCAACGCCCAGCACTTCGTAATAATCGCGCTTGCTCATATCGTGGATCTGGTTCCGGAAAGTCGGGATTCGTCAAAGCGGAAGAGCGGAACCAGGTCCGCTCTTGCGTCGGGCGCCCCGACACGCCGGTGGGCGGTCAGGACCCTGATGCGACAACGGGACGCTGGTGGCCAGCGTCCCGTGTCGGTCCGGATCAGGACTTCTTGTCGTCCTTGACTTCGGTGAACTCGGCGTCGACCACGTCGTCCTGCGCCTTGCCGGCATTGCCGGCGTCGGCACCCGGGGCACCGCCCTGGTCGGCCGAAGCAGCGGCGAACAGCGACTGGCCAGCTTCTTCCAGTGCCTTCGACTTGGCTTCGATCTGTGCCTTGTCGTCACCCTTCATCGCGGTTTCCAGGTCGGCCAGGGCCGCCTCGACCTTGCCGATGACATCGCCGCCGACCTTGCTGCCGTGCTCGGTGATGGCGCTGCGGGTGCCGTGGATCAGGGCGTCGGCCTGGTTGCGGGCCTGCACCAGTTCCTGGAACTTCTTGTCTTCTTCGCGGTTGGCTTCCGCGTCGGCGACCATGCGCGCGATCTCTTCCTCGGACAGGCCCGAACCGGCCTTGATCTCGACCTTCTGTTCCTTGTTGGTCTTCTTGTCCTTGGCCGACACGTGCAGGATGCCGTTGGCGTCGATGTCGAAGGACACTTCCACCTGCGGCAGGCCACGCGGGGCCGGCTCGATGCCGGACAGGTCGAACTTGGCCAGCGACTTGTTGAAGCGGGCCTGTTCGCGCTCACCCTGCAGCACGTGCACGGTCACGGCCGACTGGTTGTCCTCGGCGGTGGAGAACACCTGCGAGGCCTTGGTCGGGATGGTGGTGTTCTTCTCGATGATCTTGGTGAACACGCCGCCCATGGTCTCGATGCCCAGCGACAGCGGGGTCACGTCCAGCAGCAGCACGTCCTTGACGTCGCCGCCGAGCACGCCGCCCTGGATCGCCGCACCCAGTGCCACGGCTTCGTCCGGGTTGACGTCCTTGCGCGGTTCCTTGCCGAAGAACTCGGTCACCGCCTGCTGCACCTTCGGCATGCGGGTCTGGCCGCCGACCAGGATCACTTCGCTGATGTCGCTCGAACGCAGGCCGGCATCGTTCAGGGCGACGCGGCACGGCTCGATCGACTTCTTGATCAGGTCGTCCACCAGGGCTTCCAGCTTGGCGCGGGTCAGCTTGATGTTCAGGTGCTTCGGACCCGACGCGTCAGCGGTGACGTACGGCAGGTTCACTTCGGTCTGCTGGGCGCTGGACAGCTCGATCTTGGCGCGCTCGGCAGCATCCTTCAGGCGCTGCAGGGCCAGCGGATCCTTGCGCAGGTCGATGCCCTGGTCCTTGTTGAACTCTTCAACCAGGTACTCGATGACGCGGTTGTCGAAGTCTTCGCCACCCAGGAAGGTGTCGCCGTTGGTGGCCAGCACTTCGAACTGCTTTTCACCGTCGACGTTGGCGATCTCGATCACCGAGACGTCGAAGGTGCCGCCGCCCAGGTCGTACACCACGATCTTGCGATCCTTGTTGTCGCCCTTGTCCAGGCCATAGGCCAGCGCGGCCGCGGTCGGCTCGTTGATGATGCGCTTGACGTCCAGGCCGGCGATGCGGCCGGCGTCCTTGGTTGCCTGGCGCTGGCTGTCGTTGAAGTAGGCCGGCACGGTGATGACCGCTTCGGTGACCTTCTCACCGAGGAAGTCCTCGGCGGTCTTCTTCATCTTTTCCAGCACCTTGGCCGAGATTTCCTGCGGAGCCATCTTCTTGCCGTCGCTGGTGGCCACCCAGGCGTCGCCATTGTCATGGGCCAGGATGCTGTACGGGACGTGCGCGATGTCCTTCTGCACTTCGGCGTCGGTGAACTTGCGGCCGATCAGGCGCTTCACCGCGTAGAAGGTGTTCTTCGGGTTGGTCACGGCCTGGCGCTTGGCCGAGGCGCCGACCAGGACTTCGCCGTCCTTGGTGTAGGCGACGATCGACGGGGTGGTGCGATCGCCTTCCGAATTCTCGATGACGCGGGCCTTGCCGCCGTCCATGATCGCCACGCACGAGTTGGTGGTGCCGAGGTCGATACCAATGATCTTGCCCATGGGGGAGACTCCTGAGGATGCTTGTTGGTGTCAGTCCGGCCGTTCGGCCGGTGGATGAATACGATGTGGGGGAGGCTCGTGGAACATTCAAGCCATCTCCCGAACGCTGTGTTCAGCGCCTGGAAAACCTTGCCAGGCATGGCTTGGCACAACCGGGACCGGGCAAAGCCCGGCCTGGTCCATCAATCGGCGGCCACCACCACCAGCGCCGGCCGCAGCAGGCGCTCGTTGAGCAGGTAGCCCTTCTGGAACACGGTCACCACGCTGCCCGGGGCGGCGCCCGGCGTCGGCACCTGGCTGATGGCCTGGTGGTGTTCCGGGTTGAACGGCTGGCCGATCGGGTCCAGCAGGACCAGTCCGTTGTCGGCGGCCACCTTCAGCAGCTGCTTGTAGGTCAGCTCCAGGCCTTCGCGCAGCGGGTGCGGGTCGTCGCCGGCGGCCTTCAGGCCGGCATCCAGGCTGTCGAACACGGGGAGCAGATCGCCCAGCAGCTTCTCGTTGGCGAACTTGCGGGCCTGTTCGATGTCACGGGCAACGCGCTTGCGCTGGTTCTCCAGGTCGGCGCGCTCACGCAGGGCATCGGCCTTGACCTGTTCGATTTCGGCGCGCAGGCGCTCGACTTCGTCGTTGACGCCGGCGGTGGCGGCCGCATCGGCGGCACTCTGCTGGGATTCGATATCTGGCTGTTCGTGGTTCATGTCTGGGTCCCTGGCGGTCAATCTCCGCCTCCACCCATCCTAGTGTGGGCGGGATGCTGCGTTTCAAGCGTCGGATGTTCCCGGCGGGCGGCCGGCTGGCGAAAACGCCGCGCCCAGTACATCGGCGGTAGCCTGGACCAGCGGGATCACGCGGTCGTAGGCCATCCGCTTGGGGCCGATCACCCCCAGCACGCCCAGCACCTGGCCATTGGCCGTGTAAGGGGCAGTGACCAGCGAGACGCCCTGCAGCGGCATCATCCCGGTCTCCTCGCCGATGAAGATGCGCACGCCGGGCGCCTGGATGGTCCGCTCCAGCAGCTGCAGGATCTCGCGCTTGCTGGAGAACAGCTCGAACAGCTCGCGCAGCCGCTCCAGGTCGGACAGGTCCTGCACCCCCATCAGGCGGGTCTGGCCGGCCACCAGCATGTCGTCGGCCGCCGGCTGCAGGGCCTGCTCGGCCAGCTCGATGCTGTGCGCCAGCAGCTGTTCCAGCTCGGAGCGGGCATCGCGCAGTTCCAGCAGCAGTCGGGTGCGGATCTCGGCCATCGGCAGGCCGGCGAAATGGGCATTGAGGTAGTTCGCGACCTGCTCCAGCTGGCCCGGCGCGAACTCCTGCCGGGTCTCGATGACGCGGTTCTGCACCTCGTTGTCGGCAAACACCAGGATCGCCAGCACCCGGCGCCCGTCCAGCGCCACGAAGTCGATCTGGCGGAAGGCGAACTGCTCGCGTCGCGGCGCGCTGACCACGCCGACGAAGTGGCTCATCGCCGACAACAGCTCCGAGGCGCTGCCGAGCAGGGCCTGGGTGCTGCCGCCGCCAGCCAGTTCCTGGCGCAACCGGGCCAGCTCGCCTTCGCCCGGCGGCTGCATCTGCAGCAGGCTGTCGACGAAGACCCGGTAGCCATGCGCGGTCGGGACGCGCCCGGCGGAGGTGTGCGGCGAGGCCAGCAGCCCCAGGTCTTCCAGGTCGCCCAGGATGTTGCGGATGGTGGCCGGACTGACCTCCAGCCCGGCCACGCGCGCCAGCGTCTGCGAGCCGACCGGCTCGCCGTCCTGGATGTAACGCGCGATCAGCGTGCGCAGCAGATGGCGCGCACGCGGGGCAAGCTGGTCGGGAGAACCGTGCATGGAATCAACCTGTGAGACACGGACACTAGATAATGGCGGCGCATCACCTTGGCAAGTCATTGGACCTCCCTCGCCCGCGTGCTAGCGTTGCGCGGCTGCTGATACCCCCTTACCCATGCTCAGACATCTTTCGATCAAGGATTTCGCCGTCGTCCGCGCCACCGAACTGGAGTTCGGGCCAGGCATGACCGTGGTTTCAGGCGAGACCGGCGCCGGCAAGTCGCTGATGGTCGACGCGCTGGGCTTCCTGTCCGGCCTGCGCGCCGACAGCGGCGTGGTCCGCCACGGCGCAGCGCGCGCCGAGCTTTCGGCCGAGTTTGCGCTGGAGCAGCTGCAGGCTGCACGCCAGTGGCTGGCCGACAACGAGCTGGACGACGAGGAGCAGTGCCAGCTGCGCCGGGTCATCCGCGCCGATGGCGGTTCGCGGGCCTGGATCAACGGCCGCCCGGTGACCCTGGCGCAACTGGGCGACCTGGCCTCGCTGCTGGTGGAGATCCACGGACAGCACGAACAGCAGGCCCTGCTGACACGCCCGTCGCAGCTGGCCCTGCTCGACGCCTATGCGCGCAACGAGAACGAACGCCGCCAGGTGCGACGCGCCGCCGCGGCCTGGCAGGCATTGGTCGATGAATCGCTGGCGCTGTCGCAACAGGGCGACGTCAGTGACCGGATCGGCTTCCTGGAGCATCAGCTGCGCGAGCTGGACCGTGAAGACCTGGAGCCGGAGTCGATTGCCGCACTCGGCGCCAGCCACCGCCGCCAGGCCCATGCCAGCGCCCTGCTGAGCGCCTGCCAGGCCGCCAGCAACCAGCTCAACGGCGACGACGGCAACTCCGCGCTGGACCTGCTGCAGCAGGTGCGCCACGAGCTGTCGCGCCTGATCGAGCACGACCCGCGCCTGGGCGAGGTGGATGGCCTGATCGAGAACGCTTCGATCCAGCTGCACGAAGCCCTGTCGCTGCTGGATCGGGTGCATGACGACCTCGACGCCGACCCGGAACAGTTCGAGGAGAACGAGCGCCGCCTCGGCCGTCTGCACGACCTGGCCCGCAAGCACCGCGTGCCGATGGACGAGCTGGGTGCGCAGCGCGAGCGCATGCACGCCGAAGTGGAACAGCTGCGCGGCGCCGACGAACGCCTGCAGCGCCTGGCCGGCGAGATCGACAAGGCCGCCGCCGCCTGGCGCGCACAGGCCGAAGTGCTGACCGCCAGCCGTCGCAACGCTGCTGCCGAGCTGTCGGCCACCACCACCGGCATCATCGCCGAGCTGGGCATGGGCGGCGGCCAGTTCCTGATCGAGCTGGAACCGCAGGACGCCGCCAAGCCCGACCCGCAGGGTGCCGAGCGCGTGGAATTCCTGGTCGCAGCCAATGCCGGCCAGCCGCCGCGCGCCCTGCGCAAGGTGGCCTCCGGCGGCGAACTGTCACGCATCTCGCTGGCCATCGAAGTGGCCGCGCTGGACCTGGATGCAGTACCGACCATGGTGTTCGACGAAGTCGACTCCGGCATCGGCGGCGCGGTAGCCGACATCGTCGGCCAGAAACTGCGCGCGCTCGGCGAGAAGCGCCAGGTGCTCTGCGTGACCCACCTGCCGCAGGTTGCCTCCAAGGGCCATGCCCATTACCGGGTCAGCAAGGCCCCGGTGGAAGGCATGACCCAGAGCGCCGTGGAAAAGCTGGACAGCAAGGCGCGCGAGGAAGAGCTGGCACGCATGCTCGGCGGCGTGGAAGTGAGCAAGGAAGCGCGCGCCGCCGCGCGCAAGCTGCTGCAGGCCTGAGGCCGGCAGAGCAGAGCGTGGGCCCGGCTTCCGCACGGTAGTGCCGGCCGCTGGCCGGCAACCGATGCGAGGGGTCGAAGATCGTGAGGTTGCCGGCCAGCGGCCGGCACTACCCCCGTGGCTGCGTCAGGTCGACGTTCTCCACCAGGAAATCAAGAAACGCGCGCACCCGCAGCGGCAGGTAGCCGCCCTGCCCCAGGAACACCGCGTGCACCTCTTCCAGGTCACCGGGGTTGGCCTCTTCCAGCACCGGCAGCAGGCGCCCGGCGGCAATATCCTGCTGCACCTGGAATGCTGCCAGCCGCGCCATGCCCAACCCACCCAGCACCAGCTGGCGCAGCGCATCGCCGTTGCTGGCGCGCGCGTTGCCACTGGGCAGCAGCATGCGTTCGCGCCCGTCCTGCAGCAGCGGCCAGCCCTGCATCGCGCGCGCATGGCCGATATCCAGCCGGTTGTGCGACTGCAGCTCCTCGGCAGTGCGTGGCAGCCCGTGCCGCTGCGCGTAGGCCGGTGCAGCCACGATCATCATCCGCGTCGCGCCCAGCCGCCGCGCCACCAGGCTCGAGCTCTTCAGCGGACCGGCCCGCACCGCCACGTCGGTGCGCTGCTCCAGCAGGTCGATCACCTCGTCGTTGAGGGTCAGGTCCACGCCTACCTGCGGATTGCGCTGCAGGAACGCCGGCAGCAACGGCAACAGGAAATGCTGGCCGAACGGCACGTTGGAATTGACCCGCAGGCGTCCACGCGGCTCGGCGTGAGCACTGGCACAGCGCTCGGCCTCGTCCAGGTCGGCCAGCACGCGCAGGCCGCGCTCGTAGAACGCGCAGCCCTCGGGAGTCAGCTGCAGCTGGCGGGTGGAACGCTGCAGCAGGCGCGTCCCCAGCCGTTGTTCCAGCCTCGCCACCAGCTTGCTGACCGCCGACGGGGTCATCTCCAACGTTCGGGCGGCTGCGGAAAAGCCCCCGGTCTCGATCACCCGCACGAACACTTCCAGTTCGCCGGATCGGTTGATGTCGGAGCGCGCCATGGCAATGAATCCAGTTCACAGATGATTGTCCATGCGCAGTCTAGTTCACAGATGAGTACGGAATCACCATGGCCTTCCCTCCACCCGGGATTGCCCGATGAATCGTTTCAGCCAGCTCGTCACAACCGCATTGATCGGCCTGTCCAGTGCCGCCAGCGCCGCCCCTGCGCCGCACTGGGTCGCCAGCTGGCAGGCCAGCCCGCAACCGGTCTGGGGCCCGGAATTCCTGTTTCCGACCCTGGTCCCAGCCGCACTGCAGGACCAGACCTTCCGCCAGACGGCACGTATCAGCCTGGGCGGGTCTCGGCTGCGGGTGCGGCTGAGCAATGCCTACGGCACTCAACCACTGCGGATCGGGGCGGCGAGCGTGGCCGCCCGGGCGGGGGACACCCCGCAGCCGCTCAGTTTCGAAGGCCAGCCCGGAGTGCTGATCGGCCCCGGGCAGGAACGGCTGAGCGATCCGCTGCCACTGGCCACGGCTGACCGGCAGGCGCTGCAGGTCAGCGTCTTCGTGCCGGGACCGATGCCGGTACAGACGTTCCATTGGGAGGGCAGGCAGACCAGTTGGATTGCGCCTGGCGACCAGAGCCAGGCCCAGACACTGAACGGGGCCAGCAGCACCACGGCCCGCCTGTTCCTGGCCGGCATCGAGGTCGAGGCGCCGACCAGCGCACGCAGCGTGGTGGTGATCGGCGATTCGATCACCGACGGCGCCACCGCCAGCCTCGACCAGGACCAGCGCTGGACCGACCATCTGGCCGCGCGTTTGGCACCGCGGGGCATCGCCGTGGTCAATGCCGGCATCTCCGGTGGCCGCCTCTTGCACGACGGCATGGGGGAATCCGCGCCGGCGCGCTTCCAACGCGATGTGCTGGATCAGCCTGGCGTGTCCAGCGTGATCGTGCTGATCGGCATCAACGACATCAGCTGGCCCGGCACCGCCTTCGCCCGCAAGCAGGCGCGGCCCGCGCTTGCCGAGCTGCAGGCAGGCTACCGCGCCCTGGCCGAACAGGCCCATCGGCGGGGTCTACGCATCCTCGGCGCCACCCTGATGCCGTTCGCCGGCGCCCTGCCCGGCACGCCGCTGGACGACTACTACCACTCGGACAAGGACGCCCTGCGCCGCCAGCTCAATGCCTGGCTGCGCACCGACGGGCCGTTCGACGCGGTGATCGACCTGGACGCGGCCCTGCGCGATCCGGCCGATCCGTCACGGATGGCCGCTGCCTACGACTCCGGCGATCACCTGCATCCGGGTGATGCGGGGAACCGGGCGATGGCCGAGGCGGTGGATCTGGACGTGCTGCTTGGAGGTCAGGGGTCGGCCGGGGTCGGATCCCTTTGCGCCAGCAAAGGGCTCTGACCCCAGCACGCGACCCAGCAACGAAAAACCCCGGGCAGGCCCGGGGTTTCGTCGCATCTGGCTGGCCGGATCGGCTTACTTGCGCTTCTTGCGCACGTACAGCACCAGCGAGTGCTCTTCCAGCTCGTAGCCGTGGTCGGCTGCGATCTTGCGCTGCAGCTCCTCGATCTCATGGCTCTCGAACTCGATGATCTTGCCGCTGTCCACGTCGACCATGTGGTCGTGGTGGCCGCCACGGTCAAGCTCGTAGACCGCCTGGCCACCCTCGAAATTGTGCTTGAGCACGAGGCCGGCGGCCTCGAACTGGGTCAGCACCCTGTACACCGTCGCCAGGCCGATCTCGTCGCCATGCTCCAGCAGCTGGCGGTAGATGTCTTCGGCGGTCATGTGGTGCTGGGCATTGCGCTGCTCGAGCAGCGCCAGGATCCGCATCCGCGGATGGGTCACCTTCAGGCCGACTTTACGCAGGTCGTGGGTTTCCATAGGTCTCCGTTCATTGGCGATTTAGCGCCAGCTGCCTCGGATTGGGTCGCGGTGGCACGCCGGGAGTGTATCATCGGTTTGATTTCCCCAACCGCCAGTCCCGATGCGCAATCTCCTGTTGGTCGCCGCCGTCGCCCTGTCCACCACCGGGTGCGGCATCATCTACAAGCAACCCATCTATCAGGGCAACCTGATCCGGGAAGATGCCGTGGCCAAGCTGCAGGTCGGGCAGAGCAAGCAGCAGGTCACCGCGCTGCTGGGCACCCCGTCCATTCCCGATCCGTTCCACGCCCAGCGCTGGGACTACACCTCCAGCCAGCGGGTGAACCGCCTGGGACGTACTGAAGTGAAGAACTTCGTGGTGTTCTTCGAGAATGACACCGTGACCCGTTGGGAAGGCGATTACTTCCCGGGCAACGACAAGGCCCTGGCCCAGCAGACCGTGCGCCAGTTCGGCCGCAACCTGCCGAAGGACAAGAAGAAGAAGGGCCGCTGAGGCCCCCTGCCCGTCCCCACGGACGGGTTGCGGGCATCAACCGCCGAGCGCGCGTCGCCGGCGGTTGTCCTTGGGGTCGGCCAGCAACGGGCGTAGCAGCTCAATGCGGTCACCCTCCAGCAACACCTGCTGCGGGCGCGCCAGTACGCCATGCACGGCCACGGCCGGGCATCGGTCACTGCCTTCCAGCGCGGCGGCGGCAATGGCATCGGCCACGGTCGCGCCCTCGTCCAGCTGCAGCCGGCGCGACAGCACCTGCTGCGGCCAGGCCAGCACCACCTCGACCTCGATCATCGCTCAGGCCTCGTCGGCGACGCGGACGAAATCATTGACCATCCGATCGGCCAGACCCTGGAAGCCGATCGCCAGGGCCGGCCCCAGCAGGCGCGAGCTGGGCTCGAATTCCAGGGTCAGGGTGACCTTGCAGGCGTCCTCGGCCAGCGCATGGAATTCCCAGCGGCCGTGCAACTGCTTGAACGGGCCATCGCGCAGCTGCATGTCGATGCTGTGCGGGCGCTGCAGGGTGTTTTCGGTCTGGAACCAGGTGCTGAACGAACCCAGGCCCAGGTCCAGGCGCGCCACCAGCCGGTCCTCGCTCTGCTCCAGGATCTGGGCAGCCGAGCACCAGCGGAAGCGGCGCGGATAGGCCTGGACATCGTTGACCAGGTCGAACATGCGCGCGGACGAATGTTCGACCAGGGCGCTGCGGCGGATAGTAGGCATGAATACAGGACGTTTCGGCAATCGACCGGGCGGGCCCGAATCGGAGACAATACGGAAATGAGCAAGAACAGCGGCAAGGATAAAGCAAAGAGCGCGACGGCCAACAAGACCATCGCGTTGAACAAGCGTGCCCGCCACGAGTACCACATCGAAGAACGCTTCGAGGCCGGCCTGGCACTGCAGGGCTGGGAGGTGAAGTCGATCCGCGCTGGCCGCGGCAACATCATCGATGCCTACGCCTACGTGAAGCACGGCGAGATCTTCCTGATCGGCGCCCAGATCACCCCGTTGATCCAGGCCTCCACCCACGTGGTGGCCAACGACCGGCGCGAGCGCAAGCTGCTGCTGCACCGGAGCGAGATCGACAAGCTGGTCGGCAAGGTCGAGCGCGATGGCTACACGATCGTGCCCACCGCGATGTACTGGAGCAAGAACAAGATCAAGCTCGAAGTCGCGCTGGCCAAGGGCAAGCAGACCCACGACAAGCGCGATGCCGCCAAGGACCGCGACTGGGCGATCGAGAAGCAGCGCGTGATGCGTCGCGGCAACCGCGACGCGTAAGGCCGCAGCGCATCACCTGTAAAGCCGGGCCATGCTCGGCTGTCTTGGTCTTCTGTAGAGCCGAGCCATGCTCGGCTTCGGTAAGAAAAGCAGTCGAGCATGGCTCGACGCTACAAAAGGCGGTCACCCCGCCAGCATGCCCTGCCCGCGCATGCGCGGCGCCAGCGCCGCGTGCATCACCGCCAGGTGCATCACCACCGCCAGTTCCGGCGCGTAGCGGTCATCGCCTTCCCGCCACTGCTGGGCCAGCTGCGCGGCATCATCGGGCAGCAACGACAGCAACTGGGCATCATCCAGCGCATCGGCGGCGCCCTGCAGCTGGCGCGCCAACTGCCGCGACTGCCACACGTGCACGCCAATACTGAGACTGGCCAGCGACATCAGGACCACGGCCAGCCCGTGCTCGAACCACTGCGACAGCACTTCCGGCCCCCACAGCAGGGCCGCCAGTACGGCCAGGCCCGGTAGGCGCCAGCCGCGCCAATGGATGCGACCGCGCTGCGACCAGTGCACCACCACCGCGCTGGCGACCAGGGCCGCCGCGGCCGTGGCCGGCAACTCCGTCACCCAGGTGGCCGCCAGCAGCACCGCCAGCACGGCCCAGACCCAGCCGGGCGGCAACGCGCGCCGCTGATAGTCGGCACCGACCGGCCCGATCAGCTGTCGCAGGCTGCGTTGTTGGCTTGCATCGGTCACCCACAGTCTCCGTGTCTGTCCTGGCTCGGATGGTCGTCGCCAGTGTGTCGCAAATTCGTGCCAATGACGTTACCAATCCGCTATGACGGCGGCTCTACAACGTGTTGTGGATTGCAAAGGTGACTGTTCAGCTGTTTTGCCGTAGCATTGCAACCGTTGGGCAGGCCCTGACCGTGGCAACGCGGGATCGGCCCTGTACCTTGCAGCACTGTAGAAACCGGGGGTGCATTGGTTTCGACGGGGGTTGTGAAGTCGCCTGGCGCATGCCGAGGGGGTAGCTTTCCTCGTAAATCCAGCTGCAAAACTCTAGTTGCCAACGACGACAACTACGCTCTGGCCGCTTAAGGCCTAAGCCTCGAAACCGCTTGTGTCCATGCTCGCGGTGTAGAGTCACTATCATGGAATCGCGCTGGGTGGCTGCCTGTCAGTCCGGCACTAGAACACAACAGGCTGGTTCCCGGATGCGCTTTGCACGCCGTGCTGTTCGGGGACGAGATCCAACGGTGAGCTAAGCATGTAGTGCTGGGGATGGAGTGCCTTCGGACGGCGGTTCAATTCCGCCCACCTCCACCATCTGTATGGCCTGTCGAGGCCGCAAGAAGCCGGATCTCCCGTCAATGGAGTTCCGGCTTTTTTGTGCCTGCACGTCGCGCAGGACGCGTGGCGCATAATCGGGATGACACCTCCACACTGCAGCCCCACCCCGCGACCGCCAGAAGGATCTGCCATGAAAGCTGCCCTGACGATTTCCGTGCTCCTCACCGCCCTCGCCGCCGCCCCAGCCACGCACGCCGCGGCACCGGCCATCGCGCCCCCCGGCACCGCCACGCTGGAAGCCCTGCTGGCCTGCAAGGCCGGCTCGGACTTCAGCGAGGCCGACGCCATCGATGCACTCCAGGCCGCTGGCCTGGCCAGGAAACCGGGTGGCACCTTCGAGCCGGAGGACAAGCCGGTCGCCCTGTTCGGCGGCACCGTCACCAGTGCCGATGTGAACGTGGCCGAGGGCGAGAAGAGCCTCTTCGTCTACTTGAACGGCGTTGACGCCACGCATCTGGCCAAAGCGTGGTCAGTGAACACGGTCAACGAACACGCCAACACGCAGGAACCTTCATACGTGAAGACCATCGACAAGCGCCACACCCTGCACGTGATCGCAGGCGATGACTACGAAGGCTATTCCGCTGCCGTCAAGTGCCAGATTTCTCGATAACGGGTGAAGCCCGCTACAGCCAACGCCGCACACGTTGGCGGAACATCGGATACACGTCGGGGAAGCGGGCCAGCAACGCCCGCTCTTCCGGCATGATCTGCAACCAGGTGATGTAGAGCACGAACAACGGCACAGCCAGCAACGCGATCGTGTTCTGCAGGTACAACATTGCGCCAGTGAGGATCGTTGCCTGGCCCAGGTACATCGGATTGCGCGTGTAACGGTACATGCCGCGCGTGACCAGCGCGCTTGATGCCGAAGGGCGCAGCGGATTGACCGTGGTGCGCGCCCGCTGGAACGCAAGCTTCGGCAGCAGGTTCAGCGCCACACCGATCCCAATCACCCCGCCTGACATCAGCGCCCGCATCGGCAGTGGCAAGACCGCCTCCGGCCACAGTCGGCTCCCAAGCCAGCCGATCCCCGCGCACAGCAGCATCACCAGCGGCGGCGGGATCCGGGTCTCAAGCCACGTCATCGCAGTCCCTGCATAACTCCATTCACCCCAGTGTCACACGGAACCGGCTGAATCGCTTGGATGGCAGCGCCTGAGCGCCCCAAACCGACCGCCCGGTATCTTCCGCTTTGACATGCCGACCGCTAGAGTGGCGCCACCGCGCAGGAGGATCGTATGGCAACCACGGGCTTGGGCTTCATCGGCCGCACGACCCTCATCATCACTGTGCTGCTCACCCTGGGCGGCTGCGCCACGTTGCGCCAGTTCGGGCCGTCGGTGCAGGTGGCCTCGGTCACGCCCGGTCAGTACATCGCGCTCAAGCGCGGTGACATCCTCACTTCCGGCAAGCTCAGCGCGGCGACCACGGAGACCTTGCGGGTGGCCGGCCTCGATGAAGGCGTATGCGCCAAACCGGGCCTGCCCTGCATCGAGGCGATGGAAAGCAGCATCGTGGTGCGCGAGGAAGACAAACGCTCCAGCCTGGCCGAGTTGTGGCTGCAGTATGCGATGACCCTGCCGGCGCCGAAGCGTGAGTACTCGGCATCCGGCCGCGCCAAGAGCGCGATCACCGAGCTGGATGCCGATTTCCAACCGCGCCTGGATGCGTGGATGCAGGTCGCGCGCCAGGCCTATGCCTATCTTTTCTTCACCGAGCGCACCGCCAACCAGCGCGGCTTCGAAGATCGCCAGACCCAGGTGCGCGACTACTACAACCTGGCCGTGCAGGAAGCCTCGGTACAGCTGTACGACGCCTATGCCACGGGCCGCGTGCACGGCCAGGCCAGCCACTTCCAGCTGGGTCGCTGGACCTTCGTGCTGGCCCCTTCAGGCGAAGCATCACCGCTGGATACGCGTACCCCTACCGAACTGGTACCGGCGGCCTCGCTGTCGTTCACTGGCACGCTGCGCAGCGTGCATCGGCGCGATGGCTTCGGTGCCGAGCTGGTGGCGGTGATGAACGATCCGGCTGGCAGCACGGCCACCCCGCCTTCGGCAGCGACGCCCGCCGCGCAGGCAAGCACCTCGGCCGCGCAGAGCTGGAGCGAGATGCCCTCCCCTTCGATGACGGTGCTGCTGCGCTTCTCGGGAAAGAACCTGTGGGAAGTGCTGCACGACGACGAGCCTGAGCTGGAGATCCACGATCCCTACCAGGTCACGGAAGTCACCCTGCATGGCCAACAGGTTCCGCTGGCCGCGAACTTCACCGCCGGCTATGCGTTGTGGCTGGCCCGTTCCAACTTCAGCCACCAGTCGCTGCGCTCGCTGTTCGGTGGCAAGGGCGGCATCGACACGCCGCACCTGTACATGATGCAGCCCTACGATCCGAACCGCCGCGTGCTGCTGATGATCCATGGCCTGGCCAGCAGCCCGGAAGCCTGGGTGAACGTCGCCAACGAACTGATGCGCGACGACGAGATCCGCCAGGACTTCCAGGTCTGGCAGTTCTACTACCCGACCAACATGCCCATCGCGATGAGCCACGATGCGATGCGTCATACGCTGTCCGAAGTGCTCAAGCATTTCGACCCCAGCGGCAAGGCGCAGGCTTCGCATGACATGGTGCTGGTCGGGCACAGCATGGGTGGCGTGATCGCGCGGCTGATGATCTCCTCTTCCGGCGATCATCTGGTCGACACCCTGCTGGAGACTGCGCAGATGACGCCGGCACAGCGTGAACTGCTGCGTACCAAGGGCGCACCGGTGCTGACTTTCCTGCCGGAACCGGAAGTATCGCGCGTGGTATTCATCGCCACGCCACACCGCGGCACCGACGTGGCGGGCACCCGCCTGGGCCGCTGGATCGGTCGCCTGGTGCGGTTGCCGCTGACCGTGCTGGAAGACGTCGCCACCATCGCCAACGACGGCCAGATCGACCGCAATGATGGCAAGCACGGTTACCAGATGAACAGCATCCAGAATCTGGACAAGGACGATCCCTTCGTCCGCGCGGTGGCCGACCTGCCGATGTCGCCGAAGGTGCACTACCACTCGATCATCGCGCGCGCCAAGGCCGATGGGCCGCTGGAAAAAACCGACGACGGGCTGGTGCCCTACTGGAGCTCGCACCTGCCGCACGCGGATTCGGAGAAGGTAATCGTATCCGGGCACAGCGTGCAGGAAGCCACGCCGGCCATCGTCGAACTGCGGCGGATCCTGCATGAAGACATGCAGCAGCATTCGGCCACGGTGAAGTAGCTGCTCGCGGCTGAGGGAAAACCCTCATCGCCTGTACGCATCAGCCCTTCTATGCTGGATCCCACCACCCCACTGGAGGTCCGCATGAACACGCAAGAGCCCAGCCGCCAGCCCAGCCCCGACCCGGCCGAGCGCGACGCCTTCTTCCCGTCGCCCTACTCGCTGTCGCAGTTCACATCGCCCAAGAGCAACCTGTCCGGTGCCGACTATCCCGACGCGCGCCGCGATGGCCGCTGGAAGGTGCTGATGATCGCTGCGGACGAGCGCTATCTGCCCACTGCCAACGGCCACCTGTTCTCCACCGGCAACCATCCGGTGGAAACCCTGCTGCCGATGTACCATCTGGACAAGGCCGGCTTCGACATCGATGTGGCCACGCTGTCCGGCAACGCCGCCAAGTTCGAGTGGTGGGCGTTCCCGCGTGAGGACACGGAGATCGGCGGACTGTACGACCGCTACGAAGCCCGCTTCCGCCAGCCACTGCCGTTGGATGAGGTGGTGGCAGGCCTCGATGCCGCATCGGATTATGCCGCCGTGTTCATCCCCGGTGGCCATGGCGCACTTATCGGACTGCCGCAGAGTCGCGCGGTAAAGGCGGCCCTGCACTGGGCGATGGCCGAGCAACGTCACATCATCACCCTTTGCCACGGCCCGGCCGCATTGCTGGCCGCAGGCGTTGACGAGGCCGATGGTGGTTCGCTGTTCCGCGGCTACCGCATCTGTGCCTTCCCCGATGCGATGGACCGGCAGACGCCGGAGATCGGCTACATGCCCGGGCAGCTCCCGTGGTTCTTCGGTGAGCGCCTGGCGCAGCAGGGCGTGCAGATCGTCAATGACGGCATCGATGGCAGCGTGCTGCAGGATCGCCTGCTGCTGACCGGCGACAGCCCGCTGGCCGGTAATGCGCTGGGCAAGCTGGCCGCACGCACGCTGCTCGACGCCCTGGCCAGCCGCTGACCCGGATGAGCGAACTGGTGCAGGCGTTGCTGGAACTGGAACGCGCCCGCTCACTGAGTGCGGTGGGCGCCGTACTACGCAGCATCTCTGCACCGCTCGGCTACGACCGCGTGCTGGTGTTCGCCACCGGCACGGGGTTGGAGCGCGGTACACAGCGCGTGTACTGGATCGAGGGCGACTGGTTCGGCGACGGCAGCAGTACCGACCTCGCGCGCTACCTGCACGCCTGCCCGGTCAATCGGCACGTACTGGACAGTGACGCGCCGTTCTTCTGGAGCAAGCGCCAGGGTGTTCGCGGCGAACGCTATCAGGTGGTGAAGCAGCCACGTGGTGAAGGCCTGCACGGTCTGCAGGTGCCGGTGTTCGGCACCACCGGTCTGGAAGGCGCGATCAGTTTTGCCGGGACAGCGATCGATGCATCGGCCAGCGCGCGCCTGCAGCTGGAAGCTGCTGCAGCTGCAGCATTCCGTGCCGCTCGCCGGCTTGCAGAGACACTCAGCGAGCTTTCCGGAAGTGCGTTGAGCACGCGCGAACGCGAGGTGCTGCGCTGGGTCGCCGCCGGCCGCCGCCAGGCGGAGATCGCGGCCACGCTGGGGCTTTCCGCCCGTACAGTGGAAAATCACCTGCGTCGCGCGCGCCAGCGTCTGGGGGTAGCAACCACCGCGCAGGCGGTACGCGCTGCCAGTCGGCGCGGCGAGATCGAGGACTGATCCGGGCAAGGCACTTCCGGCAGTCTGGTTCGCGTGCTACACACGCCATGCGCATGTGCGCGATTGCAGAAAGCAAGGATGATGCT
Organism: Stenotrophomonas sp. YJH_SMC_64; assembly: GCF_059371375.1. Lineage (NCBI taxonomy): Bacteria > Pseudomonadati > Pseudomonadota > Gammaproteobacteria > Lysobacterales > Lysobacteraceae > Stenotrophomonas > Stenotrophomonas sp. YJH_SMC_64. Next base: position 95,871 of record NZ_JCAFUN010000011.1, read on the forward strand.
TATGAAACTGCAACTGGCCGCGATGGCCGCGTTGGTTGTGGCAATTGCAACTCTGGCTCCAGCCGCGGACGCCAATGCTGGGGGACCGAAAGAAAATGTTTCGTGCATTCCGGTGAAGGTGGACCACAACCGGGTCCACCAGCGCTGCACGGAAACCTACACCGACGAGTTCGGCAACGTGTACGAAGCCGAGTACTGGATCGACGAGTACGGCAACCCTTACCTGCGCGACTGAGCCGGGGGGACTGCGCCGGACCGCCCGCCGGGCCGGCGCGCATGCAGCAGCTGCCGCACGATCGCATGCGCTATCGGGGGTAGTTGCACGACACCGCGCAGATGCGCGATTGCAGACACAAGGATGATGCCCATGAAACTGCACCTGGCCTCGATGGCCGCACTGATGTTTGCCGTGGGAGCTCTCTCCACGCCGTCCCAGGCCACCGCCGGCGGTGGTGGCGGTGGTCCGGAGAACACGAACTGCGTCCGGGTCAAGATGGGGCCCTATTACCACCAACGTTGCGAAGTGACGTACTTCGACGAGGACGGCACTCCCTACATCCGGGTGTACTGGATTGACCAGAATGGCCAGTGGTACCTGCCTGCCGACTGAGCATCCATGACCCCCTGATCGCGCCCGCGCGATCCGCCGGGCGGCGCCTTCACCGCCCGCCCGGCACCTGCATCCGCCCGTCCCGGCATACCGCTGCCCCCACCTTCCATGGCATGCTTCATGAAACCGTTTTCATGGAATGGAGGGATTCCACGATGTTGTCGCGTTTCCGTCGCCCCGCGCTGTGTGCGCTGCTGGCGCTTGCGCTGCCTGCCGCCGCCTGGGCTGCTGCACCGGCGCCACTCAAAGTGATGTCGTTCAACGTACGCACCCCGGCCGATACCGAACCGGGCAAGCGCTGGCCCGACCGCCGCGATGCCATGGTCAAGGTCATCCTCGATGCGCACCCGGCAGTGATCGGCACCCAGGAACTGGTGAAGGAGCAGGCCGACTACCTGTCCGAACACCTGCCCGGCTACCGCTGGTTCGGCGAAGGCCGCCGTGGTGGCAGCGGTGACGAACACATGGGCGTGTTCTACGACAGCAAGGTGCTGGCCATCGAGGAGTCCGGCAACTTCTGGTTGTCCGATACACCCGACGCACCCGGCAGCATCACCTGGGGCAACCTGTACCCGCGCATGGTCACCTGGGCCCTGTTCCGCCGCCTGGACGATGGCCGTCGTTTCTATTTCATGAATACCCACCTGCCCTACCGCGACGAGGATGAACCGCGCCGGGTGAAGGGTGCCGAGCTGATCGGCAAGCGCGTGGAAGCCCTGCCGGCCGATCTGCCGGTGGTCCTGACGGGTGACTTCAACAGCGAGCCCGGTGGTGACACCTACAAGGCATTCACCCGCCTGCTGCAGGACACCCGTACCCAGGTGAAGGTTCCGCAGGGGCCACGCCTGACCTTCCACGATTTCACCGGCAAGGCCACCGTGCAGCTGGACTGGGTGCTGGTGCGTGGCTTCCATGCACGCAGCTTCCTGACCGATGACCGTCGCATCGACGGCGTGCTGCCGTCGGATCATTTCCCGCTGGTGGTCGAGCTGGACTGGCCGAAGCACTGAACCTGTACGGCAGCCGCAGCTACGGCGGCGGCCGTCGCGACATCAGCCGGTACAGCGCCTGATGCTGGTTGCGTGCCTGGCAGATGCGGGCACCGACCGCCAGAAACACGGAGATGCCGATCAGGCCCAGCCCCAGCATCTGGTCCGGCAGGCGCATGAAGCCGATCGCAGCCGCCATGGTAGCCAACACCATCAGCACTACGACCGCTACCGACAGCCCTGCGCCAGGCGGTCCCGGATCACCAAACAGCATGCGCTGGGTATCACGTTTGTCGTCGCTCATCGCCTTCCCTCCTGGAATCTGCCCCACTAGTTACACCGCAGGCCCCGGTTCTGGCAGAGTCAGAAACGTCATGACTGTGACAACGTCCACAGCACGCGACGCGCTACCCTCCCTCCATTCCCGATCTGCGGAGGACGTCATGGCGCACCAGAGCCGTCTGGCCGGATTCATCATCGACTGCCAGGACACGCCCGCTGACGAAGGCGCACGCTTCTGGGCGGCCGCACTCGGCCTGCAGGCGCAGCCATCGTATGGCGAAGATGGCGCCGAGTACGCCGACCTGCAGGGCGCACCCGCAGGCCTGAACGTGGAAGTGCAACGTGTCGCTCACCCCTCACGGGTGCACCTGGACATCGAGAGCGACGACATCGATGCCGAGGCAGATCGACTGGAAAAACTCGGCGCGCGCCGGATCGGCTTCGTCAAACGCTGGTGGGTGATGGAAGCACCCACCGGCCATCGCTTCTGCATCGTGCGCATGCGCGAGCGCGACACACCGGCCAATCATTGGCCCTGACAGAAGAAAGGGACGGAAGCCACTGCTTCCGTCCCTTGCGGTTACTGCACCTGCGCCACGCTGGGTTGCTGCGGCGATTGCCCCCAGCCACCCAGCGCCTTGTACACGCCCACCACGCTGACATTGACCTCGGACTCAGCCGCCGCCAACGCATCGTCGGCCGCCAGCTGCGTGCGCTGCGCATCCAGCAGGGTCAGGAAGTCTTCCGAGCCCTCGCGGTAGCGGATCTGCGCCAGCGACTCAGCCCGGCGTGCCGCCTGCGCCTGCTCGACCACGATCGCCAGCCGCGCCTGCTGCTTGGAATAGCGGGTCAGCGCGTTCTCGGTGTCTTCCAGCGCCAGCAGCACGGCCTGCTCATACTGCGCAGCCACACCCTCGGCCTCAGCCTTGCTGGCACGCAGGCGTGCACGCACGGTGCCGAAGTCGAACGCGGCCCAGCTCAGCGACGGCGTCAGCGACCAGGCCTTGTTGTTGCCATTGACCAGGCCACTGGCGTCGCCGCCAAGGAAGCCGACGAAACCGGACAGTGACAGCCGCGGGAACAGGTCCGCAGTGGCCACGCCCACCCGCGCGGTGGCAGCGGCCAGGCGACGCTCGGCCACGCGCACGTCGGCGCGTTGGCGCAGCAGCTCGCGGGTATCGCCCAGCGGCAGCGCCTTGGCAAATGCCGGCACGTCGTGCGGCGCAAGCATGGCGGTCAGCGTTTCCGGACGCTGGCCCAGCAGAACCGCCAGGCGATTGCGCGACTGCGTTTCGGCCACTTCCAGCAGCGGGATATCGGCCTCGATCGCCTTCAGCCGGGCGCGACTGCTCTGCACGTCCAGCTCGCTGCCGGCGCCCAGCTCCCAGCGCGCCTCGGTCAGCTTCTGCGTATCGCGCAGGTTGACCAGGGTGTGCTGGGCCACCGCGATGCGCTTCTGCGTACCGCGCAGCTCGAAGTAGTTGCGTGCCACTTCGGCGGCGACCAGTACCTGCGCATCGGCCAGGTTGGCCTGCTCGGCGTCCAGGTCGGCGCGCGCGGCTTCTGCTGCACGGCGCTTGCGGCCGAACAGATCCAGCTCCCAGCCGGCATCGAAGCCGAGCTGGTAGCTTTCACTGAACACCCGCTGCCCACCCAGCTGCGGATCGGGTTGCTTGCGGCGGTCGTAGCTGCCGCCCGCGGTGATGTGCGGGGCCTGGTCGAAGCGGCTTTCGACGAACACCGCACGGGCCTGGCTGACGCGGGCCACGGCCACGCGCAGGTCCAGGTTATCCGACAGTGCACCGTGCACCAGTTCTTCCAGCACCGGATCATCGAACTGCGCCCACCAGCTGGCCACCGGCGAGGTAGTGCTGAACACAGGCTGCTGCGCCCCCTGCAGCACCACCGGTTCCTGCACCGGCGCCTTGTAGTTCGGGCCGACGCTGACACAGCCCGCCAGCACCAGGCTGGAGACGGCCATCGCCAACGTGCGGATCACCATGGCAGCACCTCACCCAGGTAGGTGAAGCTGCCGCTGGCACCGGATTCACCGATGAGTGCCATTTCCACGCTGGAGCGTGCACCTTCACTGATTTCGATCTCGCCGTTGCCGCCGTTCATGTCGGTCTTGACGTAACCCGGATGCACGGTATTGACCTTGATCGGCGTGTTGCGCAGTTCGTAGGCCAGACTCAGGGTCCAGCTGTTCACCGCGGCCTTGGAGGCGTTGTACGCCGGAATCTTGAAGTCATAGATGCCCGAGGAGGGATCCGCGTGCAGGGTCTGCGAGCCGAGCATGCTGGACACATTGACGATGCGGCCGGACTTGGCCTGCTTGACCAGCGGCAGGAAGGCCTGGGTGACCGCCACCAGCGCATACACGTTGGTGTCGAAGGTGCGCTTCCAGGTCTCGAGCGATTGCTCCGACGGCGCCTGCGCGGGATTCTCGATCATGATGCCGGCATTGTTGACCAGGATGTCGAGGCGGCCATGGCGCTGGCGTACCTGCTCGACCGCTTCGGCGATGCTGGCCGCGTCGGTCACGTCCAGTTGCAGGGCTTCGACCGGCAGGCCTTCAGCCTGGAGCTTCAGCGCCAGCTCAACGGCGGTCTCACGCTTGCGACCGGCCAGCAGCGTGTGCACGCCCGCCTGGGCCAGCTGGCGCACGGTTTCCAGGCCGATGCCACGGGTGGCGCCGGTGACCAGCGCGATCTTGTTCTGATGGGTATTCATGGATGCATGCCTTGTGAGGGGGAAGCCGCCGCCGGCCATTGACCGGCGGCGACGGGGTTCCATGTCAGTGGTGGATGGTCGGCTCGCCGTGCTGCACCAGCTGGCCACCACCGTTGCGGGTGACGAACTTGCGCAGGGCCACGTAGAACACCGGGGTGAGGAACAGGCCGAACAGGGTCACGCCCAGCATGCCGGCGAACACGGTGATACCGGTCACCGAGCGCACCTCGGCACCTGCACCGTGCGACAGCACCAGCGGCACGGTGCCGGCGATGAACGCGATAGAGGTCATCACGATCGGGCGCAGGCGCAGGCGGCAGGCTTCCAGCGCAGCTTCAACGATTCCCTTGCCGCCCATCTCCAGTTCTCTGGCGAACTCGACGATCAGGATCGCGTTCTTGCACGCCAGGCCCATCAGCACCACCAGGCCGACCTGCACGAACACGTTGTTGTCACCGCCGGTCAGCCAGACGCCGAACAGCGCGGACAGCAGGGTCATCGGCACGATCAGGATCACCGCCAGCGGCAGCGACCAGCTCTCGTACAGCGCGGCCAGCACCAGGAAGGCCAGCATGATCGCCACCGGGAACACGATGAAGGCGGCCTTGCCCTGGGTCGCCTGCTGGTAGCTCAGGTCGGTCCATTCGGTGGTCATGCCCACCGGCAGCACCTTGCCGGCGATCTCGGTCAGCTTGGTCATCGCCTCGGCCGAGGACAGCAGGCGCGGGTCGGCTTCACCGGCCAGGTCCGCTGCCGGGTAGCCATTGAAGCGCAGCACCGGGTCCGGGCCGAAGGTCTGCTTGATGGTGACCATCGAACCGATCGGCACCATCTCGCCGCGGTCGTTGCGGGTACGCAGCTTGCCGATGTCCTCGACCGTCTCGCGGAACGGACCGTCTGCCTGGGCGATCACCTGCCAGGTACGGCCGAACTGGTTGAAGTCGTTGACGTAGGCCGAACCCAGGTAGGTCTGCAGGGTGTCGAACAGTTCGGTGAGCTGCACGCCCTGTGCCTTGGCCTTGACGCGGTCGACCTCGGCATCCAGCTGCGGCACGTTGGCCTGGTAGCTGGAAATCGGGAAGGCCATGCCCGGCGTCTGCGCCACGGTGCCCTGCATCGCCTGCACCGCATTCTGCAGCGCGCCGTAGCCCAGGTTGCCGCGGTCCTCGATGAACATCTGGTAGCCGTTGCCGTTGCCCAGGCCGAGGATCGGCGGCGGCATCATCGCGAAGGCGAAGCCTTCCTGCAGGCCGGCGATCTTCTGGTTGATCTCGGCATTGATCTGCGCAGCGGTACGGCCATGACGCTCGGCGAAGGGCTTGAGCGGAATGAACGCCACACCGGTATTGGGCGTATTGGTGAACTGCAGCGCGTTCAAACCCGGGAACGAGATGGTGTGAGCCACGCCATCGGTTTCCTGGGCGATCTTGGCCACCTTGCGCAGCATTTCATCGGTACGCGCGATCGACGAACCTTCCGGCAGCTTCACGCCGGCGATCAGGTACAGCTTGTCCTGGGTCGGGATGAAGCCCGGCGGCACCAGCTTGAAGATCACGCCGGTACCGACCAGCAGGATCGCGTAGACCACGAACACCGCGCCACGTCGGCCGAGGATGCGGGCCACGCCACGCTCGTACTTCTCCGAGCTGGACTTGAAGAAGCGGTTGAACGGGCGGAACACCCAGCCGAACAGGCGGTCGATCAGGCGGCTCGGGCCATCCTTCGGTGCGCCGTGGGCCTTCAGCAGGCGCGCGGCCAGGGCCGGCGACAGGGTCAGCGAGTTGATCGCCGAGATCACCGTGGAGATGGCGATGGTGACCGCGAACTGCTTGTAGAACTGGCCGGTGACACCGGACAGGAACGCCATCGGCACGAACACGGCACACAGCACCAGCGCGATCGCCACGATCGGGCCGGACACTTCGCGCATGGCCTGGTGGGCCGCGGCGGTGGGCGACAGGCCTTCCTCGATGTTGCGCTCGACGTTCTCCACCACCACAATCGCGTCGTCGACCACGATGCCGATCGCCAGCACCAGGCCGAACAGGCTCAGCGTATTGATCGAGAAGCCCAGCAGGTACAGCGCGGCGAAGGTACCCACCACCGACACCGGCACCGCGATCAACGGGATGATCGAGGCACGCCAGGTCTGCAGGAACAGGATCACCACCAGCACCACCAGCGCGATCGCTTCCAGCAGCGTGGAGACCACGGCCTTGATCGAGTCGCGCACGAAGATGGTGGTGTCATACACCGCTTCGTACTTCACGTCGGCCGGCATGGTCTTCTGCATCTCGTCCATCGTCGAGATGACCTGGTCACGGATTTCCAGCGCGTTCGCACCCGGCGACTGGAAGATGCCGATACCGACCGCGTTCTTGCCGTCCAGCTGCGAGCGCAGGGTGTAGTCACCCGCACCCAGTTCCAGGCGGGCCACGTCGGACAGGCGTACGATCTCGCCATCGGTGCCGCTCTTGAGCACGATGTCGCCGAATTCCTTTTCGGTCTTCAGCCGGCCCTGGGCATTGATCAGGGTCAGGAACTTGCTGTCCGGCAGCGGTTCGGCGCCGAGCTGGCCGGCCGACACCTGCACGTTCTGCTCGCGCATGGCGCGCACCACGTCGCTGGCGGTCAGGCCGCGCGAAGCCACCTTGTCCGGATCCAGCCAGGCGCGCATGGCGTAGTCGCCACCACCGAAGATCTGCGCATCACCGACGCCCGGAATGCGCGCCAGTGCATCCTTGACGTGCAGGCGGGCGTAGTTGCGCAGGTACAGGGTGTCGTACTTGCCTTGCGGGGAGGTCAGGTGCACCACCATCAGGAAGGTCGGCGACTGCTTCTGCGTGGTCACGCCCTGCCGGCGCACGTCCTCGGGCAGGCGCGCCTGCGCCTGCGCCACGCGGTTCTGCACCTTCACCGCCGCTGCGTCCGGGTCGGTGCCCGGGCGGAAGGTGACGGTCATCTGCAGCACGCCGTCGGAACCGGCGACCGACTTCAGGTACATCATGCCTTCGACGCCGTTGATGGCTTCTTCAAGCGGCGTGGCGACGGTCTCGGCGATGACCTTGGGGTTGGCGCCCGGATAGACCGTGCGCACGACCACCGACGGCGGCACCACTTCCGGGTACTCGCTGATCGGCAGGATTGGAATCGTGATCAGGCCTGCGGCAAAGATCACGATCGACAGCACCGCCGCGAAGATCGGCCTGTCGATGAAGAAACGGGAAAAGTCCATGGAGGAATTCCTGGGAAAGGCATTCGGCGGGCAACAGCCACCCTGCCCCTCGCCGAAATGACGAAGGCAGGGAAGGCTGCCGCTGGCGCCGGCAGCTAAGCGGGGACGCGGATCAGTGCTTCAGGGCGGCGGTGGCATCGCGGCCCGGTGCCGGCGCCGGCTGTGGCTGCATCGCCACCGCCTTGGCCTGCACCGGCATGCCCGGCATGAAGACCTTCTGCACGCCGTCGATGATCACCTTGTCGCCCGCGGCCAGGCCGTGTTCGACAATGCGCAGGCCATCAGCGGTGCGACCAAGCTGGATGTCGCGGCGCTGGGCCTTGCCATCCTTGTCGACCACGTAGACATACTTGCGGTCCTGGTCGGTCAGCACGGCCTTGTCATCGATCAGCAGCGCCTGGAACTGGCCGCTGCCGAGCAGCTGCACGCGGGCGAACAGGCCCGGCGTGAACTGGCGGTCGGCGTTGTCCAGCAGTGCGCGGACGCGGATGGTGCCGGTGCTGCGGGCGACCTGGTTGTCGAGGAAGTCGACCTTGCCCGAGTGCGGGTAGCCCTCTTCGCCGGACAGGCCAACCTTCACCGGCAGTTCGCTGTCACGCTCGCTCGGGCGCTCGCCCTTGCGTGCCATCTGGGCGTAGCGCAGGAAGGTGCTTTCGTCGGCATCGAAGTAGACAAAGACGGTATCCAGCGAGACCAGCGTGGTCAGCACGCTGGCACTGTCGCCGGCGGTGACCAGGTTGCCGGCGGTGACCATCGCGCGACCGGCACGGCCGTCGATCGGTGCACGCACCTTGGTGAACTCCAGGTTGAGCCGGGCCGCGTCCAGCGCAGCCTGCGCGGCCTGCACGGCGGCACCGGACTGGTCGGCGGCCGCGCGACGCTGTTCGGCGGTCTCGGTGGAGATCGCCTGCTGCTCGGACAGTCGCTTGGCACGCTCGGACTCGCTGCGGGCCAGCGTGGCCTGGGTGCGGGCGCGGGCCAGCTCGGCAGCCGCTCGATCGTACTCGGCCTGGTAGCTGCGCGCGTCGATGGTGAAGAGCACTTCGCCCTTCTTCACTTCCTGGCCTTCGACGTAGTTGACCTTGTCGATGTAGCCGGACACGCGCGGGCGCAGTTCAACGCTCTGCACCGCTTCGACGCGGCCGCTGAATTCGTCCCACTGGCTGACCTGCTTGACCAGTACCGGCGCGGCGCTGACCTGCGGCGGCGGCGGTGCACCGGCTTCTTCGGCGTGGCCGCCGCTGCAGGCCGCAAGCACGGCTGCGGCGAGGATCGACACGCCGACCATCGCAATGCGATGGCCGAAACGATGTGGGGTGGTATTGGGGGAAGTCATGGCATGCATCCGTACGGAGGGGTGGTACAGCTATACGAGAACGTGTTGCAAAAATCGGCGGCGTATCCTGCGACCTCAACCATGGTCGAGGTCAAGCGACGCCTGCGGTATCGCGCCACAAAGGGGGAACTTCCAGGTGCAGCAGGCCGCGCGGCAGTTCGGCATCGCTGCTGTCACAGCGGACGATGGCACGGTTGTCGCGGCAACCATCCAGCAGCGACACAACGCGACGACCCACCAACAGCGAGCTGGGCCACTCGATGCAGGCATTGGCCGCATTGGCCGGGGTGCACACCGGGCTGCAGACTTCCAGCATCTGCGCGCGCACGCCCAGCGCCTGCGCTTCCTGGTGCACGACCTGCGCGTACATGCGCAGCGCGGCGGTGGTGATCGAGGTCTCGCCGTAGCCCGCCCATGGTTTGGCGTTGGCCGGGCTGCCGATCATCACGTAGCGGCGCGCATGCACGTTGTCCTGCAGCAGCGGCAGCAGGTGACGCACCGCGTGCACGTGCGGCATCAGATCGGCCTGCATCGCGCCCATCAGTTCGTCACCGTTGCGGTCGACCACGCGACCGCGGCGGTACGGTCCACCCATTGCGGCGATCACCGCCGCCAACGGGCGCGGGCGCTGCGCGATGCGTTCGGCCAGCGCGCGCGCCGATCCGTCGTCGCTGAGCGACCCCAGCAGCGTCTCCAGGCCCGGCTCGTCAGCGAACTGCTCGTGCAGCGCCGCCAGCCGGCCCGGATCGCGGCCGACAACCAGTACCGGGCTGCCGGCCTCCAGCAGCGCGCCAACCACACCCTGGCCGACGGCACCGGTGCCGCCCAGGACCAGGACTTCAGGCGTCAGCATCCCATTCACGGGACATTTCCTCCCAAATCCGGGATAGTCCCGATTCGGCGCAGGCGGTCACCCTTGTGAGGGGCCAGGCGGATGGCACCGCCACGCTGCTGACGCATGGGCGCGGTAAACTCACGAAAGTCCTTGTGTACCAAGGAACTCGGACGGGCTTCGACGGTCATCGCCAGGTCCAGGGTGTTCTGGCCGGCGTTCCGGAGTCGGGCAAGAATGTTGCGCAGGCTCATGGCGGACGGGCTCCAATTAACGAATGGCGCCACGATAGACCTCAAACCTTTACTTGATTAGTCCTGATTAAGGGGAATAATCATCCCGCTCCCGGTCCAATCGTTCTGTCACGATTGTCCCATCCCCGACGTCCAGGATCCCCGACCATGTCCCACGATCTCAACGAGACGCTGATCTTCGTCAAAGTGGTCGAGCAAGGCAGCTTCATTGCCGCTGCCAAATCGCTCGGCCTGCCCAAGACCACGGTCAGCCGCAAAGTGCAGGAGCTGGAAACGCGCCTGGGCGCGCGCCTGCTGCACCGGACCACGCGCCGCCTCGGCCTGACCGAAGCCGGTTCGATCTACCACGAACATTGCCAGCGCATCGCGCGCGAACTGGAAGAGGCCGAGAGCGCGGTGAGCCAGCTGCAGTCCGGCCCGCGCGGCTGGCTGCGCTTCACCGTGCCCTATTCGATCGGCATCACGTGGATCGCCCCGCTGCTGGGCCAGTTCCATGCGCAGTATCCGGAGATCCGCCTGGACATGCACATGGGCAACGAAAAGCTGGACCTGATTGCCGGCGAAGCAGATCTGGCGCTGCGCGTGGGTGCCCTGCCCGATTCCAACCTGGTCGCGCGCAAGCTGGGCAGCCTGCGCACGCAGGTATTCGCCAGCCCGGCCTACATCGAGCGCTACGGCGAGCCGCTGCATCCGGAAGAGCTGCAGTTCCATCGCATCCTGGCGATGCGCAAGCCGTACCACACCGGAAATTCGCCGCGCTTCACCTGGCAGCTGGGCGAGAACGGCGGCGAGCTGCGTGACTTCCCGGTCACCCCGCTGATGACCGCCAACGACATGTCTGCGTTGAATGGTGCATTGGTCTGTGGCGAAGGCCTGCTGCTGACCGGCGACGTGATGGCCAAGCCGTTCGTTGAATCAGGCATGGTGCGCCGCGTGCTGGCCGGCTGGACCGGCCCGGAAGTGGACTTCAACGCCGTGTTCGCAGGCGGCCGCCTGGTTTCGCCGAAGGTGCGTGCGTTCGTCGACTTCCTGGTCGAAAAGCTCAACTTCGACGCCAATTACATGCTGGCGCAGTGCCCGGGTGCGAAGCTGGCGCAGCAGCAGAAGGAAAAGGAAGACGCCGCTCTGGAAAGCAGCGGCAAGCGGATCCTGGAGAAGGTGGCCGCTTCTGCGGCGTAGCCTGCAACAAGAGCGCCTACCCATCTCCTGGTAGTTGCCGACCTTGGTCGGCATGGCTTACAGAGGGGTGCGCTATCGGCGTGCCGAGCAACGCTCGGCACCCACAAAAATGCCGCCTGCAAGGGCGGCATTTTCGTTCCGGCCGATGGCCGGACCGGCTCAAGCAGTAACGCTACGCGTTATTGCTTGAGCGGAATCACCCGGATCTCGACGCGGCGGTTCTTGGCGCGGCCGGCGTCGGTGCTGTTGTCGGCAATCGGGTACGACTTGCCGGCGCCCAGCGTTTCGATGCGCACGCTCTGCACGCCCTGGCCGATCAGGTACTGCGCGACCGAGTCGGCACGTTCCTTCGACAGGCGGTTGTTGACCGCATCGCTGCCGATGCTGTCGGTGTGGCCGACCACTTCGATCATGGTCTGGTTGTAGTCACGCAGGGTGCCTGCCACGCCATTGAGCGCGCCGTAGAACTGCGGCTTCAGGGTCGACTTGCCGAAGTCGAAAGTGATGCCGTCCGGCAGGTTCAGCATGATGTTGTCGCCCTGGCGCTGCACATCGATGCCGGTGTTGGCAGTGCGCTCGCGCAGTGCGCGTTCCTGGCGATCCTGGTACTGGCCGACGGCGGCGCCGCTGAGCGCACCGATACCGGCGCCGATCAGGGCATGCTGGCGGCGCTCGGTGGCGCTGTCGCCGGTCAGCAGGCCGGCTGCCACGCCGATGGCGGTACCGATCAGGGCGTTGCGCCCGGTGCGGTTCTGCTGCTCGGTGGGGTTGCCGTACTGGTCACTCTGTACGTAGGAGCCGCCGGTGGCGCAGGCCGACAGGACGGCCGCGCTCATCAGGGCCAGTGCGACGTTGCGGGTGGTGTTGCGGATCATGAGGTTCTCCTTGGTTTCCGGTTGGCCGGCGGCCTGCGGGCGCAAAGAGAATAAACAGCACGATGCGATGCCGGAATGATGATCGGGCACCGCGACAGGCCCACGTTCAGCTAACTGACCGGATCGCTCAGGTCGCCCTTTACCCTGCCCCCGACTGACGGTAAGCCGCCAACGCGGCGTCGCGGCCGGCGGCCAGATCCACCAGCGGCGTGCGTGGATAGTCCGGGGCGTGTGCCGCCAGCAGCAACGGATGCTGCCAGGGCGCGAATCGTGCCTTCACCGGCAGTGCGGCCAGCTCGGGCACCCAGCGGCTGATGTAGCGGGCCTGCGGGTCGAACTTCTCGGCCTGGGTGACCGGATTGAACACGCGGAAGTACGGCGCAGCATCGGCGCCGGTTCCCGCCACCCACTGCCAGCCCATCGTGTTGTTGGCCAGGTCGGCATCGACCAGGGTGTCCCAGAACCATCGCGCGCCATGCAGCCAGTGCGCACGCAGATGCTTGCACAGGTAGCTGGCGACGATCATCCGCACCCGGTTGTGCATGTAGCCGGTGTGCCACAGCTCGCGAAGCCCGGCATCGACGATCGGCACGCCGGTGTTGCCGCGCTGCCAGGCGTGCAGCTGCGCCTCACTGGGCGTTGCCCATGGGAAGCGATCGAAACGCGGGTTGAGGTTGTCGGTGGGCGTCTTCGGGAAGTGATGCAGCAGGTGGTAGGCGAAGTCACGCCAGCCCAGCTGGCGCAGGTAGCCGTCGATGTCGGCGTCGGCGCCGGCGCTACGCAGCCCTTCCAGCGCATGGGCAATCCGCCAGGGTGCGATTTCGCCGAAATGCAGGTGCGGCGACAGCCGCGAGGTCCCGACACGGTCCGGCAGGTCACGCTGCTCGCGATACCCGCGCAGGGCACCGTCTTCAAAGACGGACAGTGCTTCCAGCGCACCGGCTTCGCCCGGCTGCCAGTGCTCCCAGAAGCCGGTATCCCAGTCCAGCGTCGGCGCCAGCTGGAGATCATCCAATGCCAGGCTGTCGACCGCGTGCGGCGCCAGTGCTTCCGGTGCGGCCTGCAGTGCCGGCAGGCGCCAATGACTGAGTACATTGCGCCAGTACGGCGTAAATACCTTGTACGGCTGGCCCTGCTGGGTGGCGATGTCCCAAGGCTCGAACAACAGGCTGCCATTGCAGCTCTGCGCGTCGATGCCCTGCTCGCGCAGCATGCGCTTGATGGTGGCGTCGCGTGGCTGGGTGGCCGGTTCGTACTTGCGGTTCCAGTACACCGCCTCGGCGCCGGTCTGCGCGATCAGCAACTGCAGGGCCGGCAGGCTGTCACCACTGCGCAGCACCAGCGAGGAACCGCGCGTGCGCAGGTCCGCATCCAGCGCGGCCAGTGAACGGTGGCGCCACGCATCGGAGGCGGCACCCGGCGCCCACTCACCTTCTTCGTGCGGCGCATGGATGTAGACCGGCACCACGTCGTGGCCGGCATCCAGCGCGGCCTGCAGGGCCGGATTGTCCTGCAGCCGCAGATCACGGCGGAACCATACCAACGCTACCGACACAGGTACTGCCTTCGTTGTGGAAGGCGCACATGATAGCCAGCGGTGGTGAAGGGGATGCGCGCAGACGCCGTCTGCTAGGCTGCACGGCCGCTACCCGTTGGACTCTGACATGGATGATCTGCACGCCTCATTCGCCCGCTTCGGGCCGCTGCATGCGCAGCACGAGCGTGACTGGCAGGGCCCGTTCCCGCTGCCCACGGCACTGGCGTCGTTCTACGCGCAGGTCGGGCCGCTGGGCGAAGAGATCAATGCCAGGGTTGGCCGCGCCGGCATCACCGTTCCCGGCCTTGATGTCTGGATACCGCCACTGCAGCGCCTGTGGAGCCAGCAGGCCGGCTATCGATGGCATGGCGTCAGCGGCGAACGGATCAACGACTGGCCATCGAACTGGCTGGTGATTGCCGATCGCGGCGCTGATCCGTTCATCCTCGACCTGGACGACGGCCGTGTGCTGTTCAGCCATCACGGCGCCGGCCTGCTGGATGCCGGCGAGATCACTGCCGATGTGCCGACCTTGATGGCGGCTCTGGCTGCTGCAGGCACGGTGTACCTCGATGCCGGCGATGACCTCTACAACGACGATGACGATGGCGGCATCCGTCCTGAACACCAGGAGGCAGCCGTACAGGCGGTGGCCCGGGTACTGGGCGACCGCCTGCAGGCCGAGTCGTTCATCGAGACGTTGCTGGACTGAATCCAGCCATGGCGTGGATCTATTTTTCGAAGCGCTTCATCGCTTCGCTGATCAGCGTCCGCGCCTCGGCAGCGTTGCCCCAACCGTTGAGCTGCACCGGGTTGCGCCCGGCCGGCAGGTCCTTGTAGACCCGGAAGAACGCTTCGATGCGCTGTCGTTCGATCTCCGGCAGATCGGCCAGGTCGCGGATGTTGGCGTAGGTCGGGTCAACCTTGTCGGTCGGCACGCCGATGATCTTCTCGTCGTGCTCGCCGCCGTCGACCATCTTCAGGTAGCCGATCGGCCGGAAGCGCACGATCACGCCCGGATGCAGGGGTTCACGGGTCAGCACCAGCGCGTCCAGCGGATCGTTGTCGCCAGCCAACGTGCGCGGCATCGAACCGTAGTTGGCCGGATAGGCGACCGGCATCGACTGGAAGCGATCCACATGCACCAGGCCGTCCTCCTTGATCTCGTACTTGGTGAAGCTGCCGGCCGGAATCTCCACCGCCAGGTTCACTTCCTGCGGCGCCTGCTTCGGCTGCGCCACCAGGAACGGGTGCAGCACGCCATCGGCGGCGGCCACCGCGGTCGCGAGTAGGAGCAGGGCCCCGCCGATGGCAGCCATGGGGACAAGACGGTGTACGGTTTTCATCTGGATCTCCTCCTCATTCCCAGCAGCGATCGGCGCGGCCCTTGGCAGTCTGCGCGCGCGGGCAGTCACGCGGCGTGATGCGGCCTTCGGTCAGCTCCGTGCGCTGCTTGCCGCCCTTGGCGTCGCGACGCAGCTCGAAGGCATCGTAGAGTCGCCCGGTCACCGTGCGGGCTTCATAGCGCAGGTGCTGCGGATCGATGTGCAACACCTGGAACAGCTGGGTGTCCTCGGCCACCGGATCCATCGTCCTACGTGCCTCGTCGGAGAGACGGTACTGCTTCGGCCCCGCCACGGTCACCACATACTGCGGCGTCGCGGCCTGTCCTTCACCACGGCGGCCATAGGTGTGATCGTGGCCCTGCAGCACCAGATCGACGTTGTGGCGACGAACCACCGGCAGCAGCACGTCACGCAATGCGCCGTTCTCGCGCCCTTCGCGCGGCGAATAGAACGGCTGGTGCAGCAGCACGAGCGTCCACGGCTGCGGATTGCCGGTCAGTACCTTGTCCAGCCACTGGGCCTGCGCCTTGGCCGTGCCAAGGTCGAGTGCCGACGTGCCATCGACCACGGCGACGCGCACGCCCTGCGCATCGAACCAGTAGCTGGTCTGCTGTGCGGCGGATGCCCCATTGCCCGGCAGCGCGAACGTCACCGGCCAGTGCCTGCCCAGCACGCGGCGTTCCTGCGGAGTGTCCTCGAACTCCTCGACATACTCGTGGTTGCCGATCGCCGGCGCGACCAGGGTTTCCTGCGCCAGCCAACCGGCGGCGGCAAACCATTCGCCCCACTCGCTGTCATCGGCACCATCGCCCCCACTGACCAGATCGCCAGCGAACAGGCTCAGGCGCGCCTCGGGTGCGGCCTTCTGCGCGGCGCGCACCACGCGGCTGACATGGCTCACGTTCTTGTTCTGGGTATCTCCAAAGTACAGCAGGGTCAGCGGCTGGTCGGGCGCAGCCAGCGTGCGCAGCTGGTTCCAGGCGCTCCAGCTGCCGTTGCCCTGCACGCGGTAGACGTACAGGGTATCGGGCCGCAGGCCGCTGACATCAGCGCGGTGGTGGTGCGACAGCCCGTTCTCGGTCTGCAGCGCGCGGGTCGTGGCGCGCACCTGGCGGATGCCCTCGATGGCCGGTGAATCACCGGCAAGGGCAATCTCCAGCAGCGGCGCCTGCACGCTGCCGTCGGTGCGCCAGGCCACGGCGAACCCATGGCCGGGATCGACTGCCGGCGAAGCGACAATGCGGTCCGGCACCGTCGTCGCTGCGTAGTGGCGGCTGCCCGGCGGCACCTGGGTGTTCGCTTCAGCCGCCGCGAAGCACAACGACGGCACCGCCAGCAGCAGGCCCAGCGCCAACGTACGCATCAGGCAACGACCGCTCACGAACCACACTCCAGCGGCAATGCCAACTGCTTGGCGATGCTCTCCCAGTCGAACGCCACCACGCCCTGGTCGTCATGCACCGCATACAACGCGCCGTGCGGGAAGCGCGCGCTGGGCTGCTGCATCATCCAGATGCCATCGGTGTTGGCCACGGTATTGCCCTGGAACGCGCCGACCGGCTTCAGGGTGTGGCGGTCGAACAGGTGGAACACGCTGCGCTGCTTGCCCTGTTCGGTGGTGATCCACCAACCATCCTTGCCGCAGGTGCGCAGGGTTACGCCTTCGGCCTGCGCCTTGAACACGTCGCGGCCGAAGGTGGTGCCGGTGAAGCGTCCGGCCAGCGTGTAGACCTTGAACTCGCTGGCGTAGCCCTCGTCCTCTTCGGCGATCAGCAGGCGATCGTTCTCGGGGTCGCCCCAGATCGACTCGACCACGCGCAGGGCACCCGCCTCAGTGGTATCACCGATGCTGGCCACAAGCTTCGCTTCGACCTTCGCGCCATCGCGGGTCACCTGGTACTGGCGCACGCGCTTGTCCAGCTCGGTCAGCGGCGGCAGGATGTCACGGCCCTGTGCATCCTCGCCGTTGTCCCAGGAGTCGGTCACGTAGACGCTGTAGCCATCGGCACGGCGGTCGACCCACAGCCCGTACGGCTTGCGCAGATCGTCCGCAGCGAAGGTCGCCAGTGGAGTGAAGTCCGGCAGGCTCAGCACCTGCACGCGGTGATTGTCGCGCTCCACGATCCACAGCAGATCGTCGGTCACCGCGATGCCGTTTGGGCGATCGAACTGCCCTGGCGCGGTGCCGCTGCTGCCTACGTCGCGCAGGTGCTGGCCGCTGCTGCCGTCGTAGACCACCAGCTTGTCGGTGGCCTTGGCAGTGGCGATCAGCCAGAGCTTTCCGTCAGGTGCACGCCAGGCGGCAGGCGAATCGATGTTGTCAGCCGGCGTCATCGGTGAAAGGAATGCCTCGGCGATGGTGGTCACCGCACGCTCGTTCGTGGCCTTCGCCCCGGGCTTGGCCACGGCCGGATCATTGCCGTTGGCCGGCGTGCAGCCGGCCACCAACGTCACGGCCAGCATGGTGGCCAGCAGGGTGATGCGAGGCCCGCTCACAGTGCCACCTTCAGGCCCAGTGCGTAGGTGCGGCCATATTCTTCCATCTGCAGGGTGCGCGAGCGCGTGCCCTGGTACAGTTCCAGCGGCTTGTCCAGCAGGTTCTGTGCCTCGAAATACATGCTCACGCGCGGAGTGAACCTGTAGTCAAGCGAGAAGTCGAGCTGGGTGTTCGGCGCTACGTAGATGTCGAAGGCACGGCCGGCACCAAGGGTATCCAGGTACTCGCTGCGGTGTACGGCTGCCACGCGGGTGCTCAGGCCGTACTTCTCGTAACCGATGTGCGCGCTGTACACGTTCTTCGAGGCGCGCGGCAGGGTGAAGTCCTCACCGGCGCGCTTGGCCAGGCCCGGGTCGAAATCAGTGTCCAGCCAGGTGCCGCTGGCACCCACCAGCAGGCCATCCCAGCCAGCCGGGAGGAACGACAGCTGCTGCTGCCAGTTGAACTCGGCGCCACGCACCTTGGCCTTGTCGCCATTGACCGAGGTCACCACCGGCAGGCCGTCGTAGATGCCGTCGGCGCCGGCCTGGCGGACCTGCACGATGTAGCCGTCGATCGACTTGTGGAACACGCCCAGCGAGAGGATGCCGCTTTCGCCGATGTACTTCTCCACCGACAGGTCGATGTTGGTCGACTCGTACGGATCCAGCTCCGGGTTGCCCAGGCGCACTTCATTGTCGTTGCGGGCCAGGCCGATGCGCGGCGAGGCATCGCCGAAGCCCGGGCGCGCCACCGTCTTGTTGGCGGCGAAGCGGAACACCCAGTCGTCGCTGGCGTCGTAACGCAGGTGCAGGCCCGGCAGTACGTTGTTGTAGCTCTTGCTGGCGGTGACCCGGGTCGCGGTGTAGGAGCGCCCGTCCTTGGCCACGTCCACGCGATTGCCTGTGGCGCTGAAGCGGGTGTTCTCCACACGCACGCCGCCGATCACGCGCAGCGCACCGATGTCCCAGGTGCCCATCGCATAGCTGGCGAACACGTCTTCGCGCGCGGTGTAGTCGCCTTCCAGAGACGTCGCGGCGTTGCCACCGACATCCTGCGGACGCGCGCTGTATTCGCCACCGTGCTGCGACCAGTAGCTGCGCATCGCCGATGAGTCCATGCCCTGCCCCATCGGGCCGTGGCGATGTTCCGGCGAGCCGGTCGTCCAGTCACTGAGCTTGATCGCCGGACCCACGCGCAGCGACGCCTCATCGACATTCACGTCACGGTCGCGCCAGCGCCCGAGCAGGCCGAACTTGTAGCTGCTGTTGTCGCCGTCGAAGCGGATATTGACCTGCGCGCTGCGCTCCTCGTCGTCCACCTTCTTCGGCTTGGCCACCACACGGTCGAACTTGTAGTTGGCGTTGTCCAGCCACTGGTCGTTGTCGAAGGTGTAGGTGGGCAGGCGACTGCGCTGGTCCAGCGTGCCATTGAAGGCCTTGCCGTTGAGCTTGAAGCGCGATTCGATCTCGTCGTCCACGCGTTCTTCGGTGCGGGTATAGCCGATCTTGTAGTCCAGTACTGCGTCGGTCAGCTTGTTCTCGCCACCCAGGCTGGCGGCGAAGGTGTTCTCTTCCTTGGTCCGGTAGCGCATGCGCTTGTCGATCGAATCCTTCGGCATGCCGGCAAGTCGATACTGGTCGGTGCCGGTGGCGATCATGTCGGCGCTGTTGAAGTTGAAGATCACGCGCTGGCGGGTTTCGGCATCGTCGAACTGGCTGTACAGCGTGCGCAGGTAGTAACGGCTGTCCTCGTTCGGGCGCCAGTCGAAATTGAGGTTGGCGCCGATGCGCTTGCGCTCGATCTCGTACTTGCGGTTCTGCAGGTTCAGCGCGGTGATTTCGCCCGGGCGGGTGGTGGTCGGATCCTTGTTCCCGCTGACATCACCGTACTCCACTTCGCTGTTGTCCGATTCGAACGTCCGCTTCTGGTAGTTCACGCCGGCGGCGATGCCGAAGGTGTCGTTGAACACTTCGCTGTAGTTGAAAGCGGCCTTCGGGCTGGTCTCGCCCGAAAGCTGCTGGTGGCTGCCTTCGATCTTGCCACGCAGGCTGCGGCCCTCGCGGTCGAACGCCGAGGCGGTCTCGACCAGGATCGCGCCGCCAATGGCGTCGCCCGGCATGTCCGGGGTCGGTGATTTGACCACGCGCAGGCGCTCGGTCGAATCGGACGGGATCACGTCCATCGGTGCGGCGCGGCTGGAGTTGTCCGGTGTGCCGATGGCGATGCCGTCGACGCTGACGCTGTTGAGGTTGGCATCCAGTCCGCGCACGACCACGTAGCGGCCCTCGCCCTGGTCGCGCGTCACGCTGATGCCCGGCAGGCGTTGCAGCGACTCGGCCACGTTCTTGTCCGGGTACTGGCCCAGCGCGTCGGACGACACCGCATCCTCGATGGCGTTGCTGCTGCGCTTGAGGTCCACCGCGCGGATCTGCGATTCAAGCTGGGCGCGCACTTCAATGCGGTCCAGGTCGACCGCATCGGCGGCCACTGCACCGGTGGCGGCGACCGCCTGCTGCCCGGCGGCCTGCAGTGGTGCAGCAGCCCCCATCGCCAGGGTCAGGGTGATGGCAACGGCCAACGGAGTCTTGATATGCACTGGGAATCCCCATTCCTGTTAAGAATGGGTCTGCACGGTATGTCCGCAAGGTTGCATGGCAATGACATGCATCTGCACATTTCATGCAGGCCGTCTCCGGCCCCGGTTTGGGGTTGGGCGCCCAATCCGGCAAAATGGCGTCCTCTCTCCTTATCCCCCTTCCCGACCATGAAGATCGTCGAAGTGCGCCACCCGCTGGTGCAGCACAAGATCGGCCTGATGCGCAACGCTGCGCTCAGCACCAAGGATTTCCGCGAACTGGCCAACGAGCTCGGCACGCTGCTGGCCTACGAGGCCACCGCCGACCTGGACACCGAGCCTCACACCCTGCCCGGCTGGGCCGGTCCGGTCACCGTGCAGCGCATCGCCGGCGCCAAGATCACCGTGGTGCCGATCCTGCGCGCCGGCCTGGGCATGCTCAGCGGCGTGCTGTCGCTGATCCCGGCGGCACGCGTCAGCGTGGTCGGCCTGCAGCGCGATGAGGAAACCCTGCAGCCGGTGCCCTACTTCGAGCGCCTGACCGGCCGCCTGGAAGAGCGCGACGCGCTGATCCTGGACCCGATGCTGGCCACCGGCGGCACCCTGATCGCCACCATCGACATGCTCAAGCGTGCCGGCGCCCGCCGCATCAAGGGCATCTTCCTGGTGGCCGCGCCGGAAGGCATCGAAGCAGTCAAGGCCGTGCATCCGGACGTGGAAATCTACACCGCGGCCATCGATGCCCAGCTCAACGACAAGGGCTACATCCTGCCCGGCCTGGGCGATGCCGGTGACCGCATCTTCGGTACCCGCGTCGGTTGATCCGGTGAACCGGGGTCAGATCCCTTTCGCAGAATGGGCTCTGACCCCACCCCGGATGCCGGCCTACAGGCCGGCCGCGAACGCTTCCAGCTGGCCGATGACGGTGTTCCAGCCGTCGAAGAAGCCCATCTGCTCATGCTGGTCGCGCAGGGCCTTGTTCGGGTGCATCACCTGCGCGGTGTAACGACAGCCCTGGCCCTCATCCTCCATCGAGATGATGGCGGTGAAGCCCAGCCACGGTGACTGCGGCCGCCAGCCCGGGCCCAGCATCGAGGTGAACACCAGACGCTGCTGCGGCACGATCTCCAGAAAGCTGCCCGGGTTGTCACTGCTGCCGCCGTCGGGGCCCTGCATGAAGGTGTGGAAGGCGCCGCCCGGGCGCAGGTCGAAGGCACGCACTTCGGTGGACCACGGCTTCGGGCACCACCACTGGCGCAGCAGCTCCGGGTCGGTCCACGCCCGCCACAGGGCGGCGCGCGGTGCGTTCAGTACGCGACTGATGACCAGATCGTTCTCGGGGTTGCTACCTGCGTCTACGGCCATGGGCCTGCTCCTGTCGGTGAAGGGTTTCGACAAACTCGACCATGCGGTCGGCGCGCGCTGCCCACACGACGCGCTGCGCGGCCAGCCATTGCTCGGCCTGGCCCAACCGTTCCGGCACCAGTTCGCAGGTGCGTACACGCCCCTGCTTGCGGCTGCGCACCACGCCACTGCGCTCCAGCACGGCCAGATGCTTCATCAGCGAGGGCAAGGCCATCTCAAAAGGCTCGGCCAAGGTCGACACCGTGCGCGGCCCCTGCCCCAGCGCCGCCACGATCGCGCATCGGGTGGGGTCGGCCAGTGCCTGGAACACGTCTTGAATGGCGGGATCATACTTACCCATCTGGCTAAGTAATACGCCGATCTGAATGCCCCTGCAAGCGGTCGCTGCCGAGGCACGATTCTTCACGTGGCCTTGCTGCCTGCAGGCCAATGCTCCGCGCACCCGCCACCGCCTGGAGTGCTCTCGATGAAAGCTTCTTTCCTGCTGGCCGCTGTCCTGCTGGTCGGCCTGCCCCTGGCTGCCAATGCCACCACGCCGCAGCAGCAGCGCATGGCCGACTGCTCGGCCAAGAACAAGGGCTTGAAGGGTGACGCCTACAAGACCGCGCAGAGTTCCTGCCTCAGTGGCCACGCTGCCGAAGCCAAGCCGGCCAACGCGCAACAGGAACGCATGCGCAAGTGCAATGCTGACGCGGGTGCCAAGAAGCTGGCCGGTGACGCGCGCAAGACCTTCATGAGCAGCTGCCTGAAGGCGTCGTAGCATCGCTCGTCCAGTTCAATCGAATGGGGGCAGAGCCCGTTGCACAGCAATGGCATTCGACCCCATTTGAATATCGATATCTGACAGATGTGCCGACCAACGGTCGGCACCCACCAATAGCCACCGGCCACCTGTCAGAGGTGGGGGCGGTGTGGGTGGGCAGGCGCCGTGGATGGCGCCATCGAGCCCCATGGATGGGTTTACGGCGTGTCCTGACCACCCACACCGCCCCGCCATCCCACGGAATGCCGTTCTTGATCTTGCTTCGGCTTCTGCAGGTGCAGGGAGCAGCCCTGCCGAACACCCGTCACCCCAGCGCGCGCGCCTTCAGTTCACCCTGCTCGTGCAGGGTCACGAAACGCCCCTTGTCATCGCGACCCAGCTGCGCCAGCGCCACCTGCGGGTCGTGGGTGAAAAACAGATGCACGTTGCGCGCCAGCTTGTCCTCAAGGAACTGCCGCTTCTCGTCGATCAGGAGCTCGGCATTGCGGTCGTAGCCCATGGTGATCGGCACGTGTACCCATGAGCGCCCCGGGATCAGGTCGGCACAGAACACCACCCCGCCGTGCGCATCTTCGCCGGCGTGCGCGTGGCCGACGATCTCGGCCAGCATCAACCCCGGCGTGTGGCCATCGCTGTAGCTGAAGCGAACGCTGCGACCCAGAACCTTCGAATACTCGCCGTCCACCACTTCCAGGCGACCGCTGGCCTGCAGCAGGCCAGGCAGCTCCGGAATGAAGCTGGCACGGTCGCGCGGATGCGGCTGCATGGCGCGCTGCCAATGCTGCGCACCGACCACATAGGTCGCATTGGGGAACAGCAGTTCCGGCTCACGCCCTTCGCTCCATGCCGCCAGCAGGCCACCGGCATGATCGAAATGCAGGTGGCTGAGCACGACGACATCAATGTCCTCGTGCTCGAAACCTGCTTCGCGCAACGAATCGATCAGTACGTGCTGGCTTTCCTGCACGCCATAGCGCTCACGCATGCGCGGATCGAAGAACGCCCCGATACCGGTTTCAAACAGCACGGTCTTGCCTTCCAGCGGGCTGGCAAGCAGCGCACGGCAGGCCAGCTCGATGCGATTGAGCTCGTCCGGTGCCGCCCATTTTTCCCACAACGCGCGCGGCGCGTTGCCGAACATCGCGCCGCCGTCGAGGCGCTGCGAGTTTCCACGAATAGACCAGAGTTTCATGTGTCGATTATCGGCGCCGGCTCGTTAAATAATCGCTAGAAAGGAAACAGAAAACCCCGCCGTCGAGGGCGGGGTTTCGGTAAACAGCCAGATTGGCGGCCAGCGGCCGGCACGACCGGATCAGCGTGCCGGCACGACCAGGGCGCTGCCCACCGGGTTGCGCGGGTCGCTGCCGCCAAACAGCTTGTTGGCCTTCCGGTCCCATTCCACGGTCTGCAGGTTGCCCCACACGTGGCTGGACCCGCGGCCCCCGGCGGCCACATTGCCCGGCAGGTCGATCTTGTGACCCATCGCCTGCAGCTGCTTCACCGTGGCCGCGTCGAATGCATCGTCCTCGGCTTCGATCAGGTCCGGCAACCACTGGTGGTGGTAGCGCGGCAGCGCGGCAACCTGCTGCGCGTCCAGGCCGGCGTCGTAGCCGAGGATGCCCAGCAGCACCATGGTGATGATGCGGCTGCCACCCGGGGTGCCCAGCACCACCACCTTGTCGGCGTTCTCCATGAAGGTCGGGGTCATCGAGCTGAGCATGCGCTTGCCCGCCTTCGGCGCATTGGCCTCGTAGCCCATCACGCCGAACGCGTTGGGCGTGCCCGGCTTCAGCGCGAAGTCGTCCATCTCGTTGTTCAGCAGCACGCCGGTGCCCTTCGGAATCAGCCCCGAGCCGTACAGCAGGTTGACGGTCTGGGTCGCGCCGACCCGGTTGCCGTCACGGTCGATGATCGAGAAGTGCGTGGTCTCGTCGTCTTCCAGCGGCGTCGGGTTGCCCGACAGCAGGTCGCTGGGCGTGGCCTTCTCCGGATGGATGGTCGCCCGCAGGCCCTGTGCGTAGTCCTTGCTGGTCAGCACTTTCTGCGGGATCTGCACGAAGTCCGGATCGCCGAGGAAGAAGGTGCGGTCGCGGTAGGCACGGCGCATCGACTCCACCACCAGGTGGGTGCGGTGCGCCGGGTCCATCTTGTTGATGTCCCAGCCTTCCAGGATCTGCAGCATGCTGGCCAGCGCGATGCCACCGGACGACGGCGGCGGAGCGGTGGTGATCTTCCAGCCGTTGTAGTTGAACACGATCGGTTCGCGCTGCTTCACGCGATAGCCGGCCAGCTCTTCAGCGGTCCACTGGCCGCCGGCCTGCTTCACGCCGGCCAGCAACAGCTTTCCGGTCTGGCCCTTGTAGAAGCCATCGAAGCCACCTGCGGCCAAGCGCTCCAGCGTCTGTGCCAGCTCCGGCTGCTTGAACAGGTCACCGCTGGTGATCGGCTTGCCGTTGCGCAGGTAGACCTCACGGGTGCCGGGATAGCGCTCCATCACCTCACGGCGAGAGGCATAGCCCTTGGCCATGCGGTCGTAGACCGGGAAGCCTTCGCGCGCGATGCGGATCGCCGGCTGCAGCGATGCAGACAGCGGCAGCTTGCCGTGCTTGGCCGACAGCTCGACCAGCGCCGCAGGCAGGCCCGGAATACCGGCCGACCACGCACCGTTGACCGAGCGGTCACGGTCGAGGTTGCCCTGCTTGTCGAGGAAGGCCTGCGGCGTTGCCGCGGCCGGCGCGGTCTCGCGCGCGTCCAGCATCACGTCCTTGCCGGTGGCCGCGTCGTGCAGCAGGAAGAAGCCACCGCCACCCAGCCCGGAACTGATCGGCTCGACCACCGCCAGCGTGGACGATACCGCCACCGCGGCGTCGAAGGCGTTGCCGCCCTGCGCCAGGATGTCGATGCCGGCCTGGGTGGCCAGCGCGTGGCCGCTGGCAATGGCCGCGCCGTCGGGGCGCTCGGCACGGGCCGGGCTGTCGGCCCAGGCAATCGGGCTCAGCAGCAGGCCGAGCAGCAACAGGCGGCGGACGATCAGCGTCTTCATTCGGATGGGGGCTCCGCATAGAGTTCGGGGTGATCGTGCTGCAGCTGGTGCAGCTTGGCCAGCAGCTGGTCTTCCGTTTCCACGATCTCCGGGTCCGGATCGATGCACTCGACCGGGCAGACGACCACGCACTGTGGCTCGTCGAAATGACCCACGCATTCGGTGCAGCGCGCAGGGTCGATCACGTAGATGGTTTCACCCATCGCAATGGCCTGGTTCGGGCAGGCCGGCTCGCATACGTCGCAGTTGACGCAGAGCTCGTTGATTTTCAGCGACACGGCGATACTCCTCGCCCGCGCCCTGGGACAAAGGACCGGCCAGCGCGGGCGCGCGGGCCGGTCAGGTCATCAGCGGCGCCCTTGCAGGACGCCGCCCGGGCCATGCCGGAGCATGGCCGCCATGGCTCGGTCTTACTTGGCTTCGACGAAAATGTACTCGGCACCGGTCGGCTGGATGGCAGCCTGCACGCGGGCGTTGTCGGCCGACTGGCCGATGAAGACGACGCGCACGCCCTTCATCGAATCCGGCGACACGTCCTTGAACACGGCCTGGATCATGTCAGCCATCTTGCCCGAGGCCGACGAACCGAAGGCCAGCATGTTGCCCGGCTGCACGCCACGGGCCACGGCCTGGGTCGCGCTCTCGGTCTGGCGCTCGTACTTGGCCTGGAAGTCCGGGTCCGATTCCGGCGAGAGGTAGTACAGGAACGGGCTGTTGGTGATATTGCCCATGTTCTGGATGGCCACTTCCTGCAGGTACTTCTTCCAGCCTGCATCATCATCCTTGGCCGGGGCGACCAGAGCCTGCTTGGCCTCGTCGACCGGAGCGGCCTCTTCCTTCTTGCAGGCGGTGAAGGCCAGGGCCAACGAAGCGATCAGCATCGCGCGCATGGTGGTGTTCATGGGTTTCCTCCCGGAATGGTGCGTGGTGTTGTACGTAATGGGGTGCGGGTACAGCGGGGCTTACGACTGTGCCGCCTTCGCTTCGCGGACCTTGCGCAGGGCTTCGAGCACCGCGGCCGGCACGAAGCCGGACACGTCGCCGCCCAGGCGCGCGATCTCGCGGACCAGCGAGGACGAAATGAAGCTGTGCTGCTCGGCCGGGGTCAGGAACAGGGTCTCGACCTCGGGGATCAGGTGGCGGTTCATGCTGGCCATCTGGAACTCGTACTCGAAGTCGGACACCGCGCGCAGGCCGCGCAGCAGCACCCCACCCTGGACCGAACGGACGAAATGGGCCAGCAGGGTGTCGAAGCCGATGACCTCGACGTTGCCATGGTGGCCGAGTGCGCCACGCGCCAGCTGCACGCGCTGCTCCAGCGGTAGCGCCGGGCCCTTGGACGGGCTCTGCGCCACGCCCACCACGACCTTTTCAAACAGCGGCGCGGCCCGGCTGACCAGGTCGATATGACCGTTGGTGATCGGGTCGAACGTGCCGGGATAGACGGCAATGCGGCGGTTGGCCACGGTCATGGGCGGATGCAGATGTTCAGATGAGGTCAAAGTGTAGCAGTGGCGCGGCGGTACAGGGCAAAGCGCACCTCGCGGGTGCCGCCCTCGCGGTGCAGCAGCCAGTCCGGCGGCAGCACCGGCACGTGGCCGGCCGGCGATTCCAGGTACAGCCAGGCATCGGCGGCCAGGTGCCGCGGCAGCTGCGCCAGCACGTCCTGCCACAGGCCATCGGCGAACGGCGGGTCGATGAAGACCAGATCGGCCTGCTGCGCGGGCGCGCCCTGCAGCCAGCGCAGGGCATCGGCCTGCACCACGGTGATCTGGTCGGCGGCCTGGAGCTTGGCCACGGCCGCGGTCAGATTGCGTCCCAGCTGCGCGTCGCGCTCGACCAGGGTGGCGTGGGCGGCACCGCGCGAGACCGCCTCCAGGCCCAGCGCGCCACTGCCGGCGAACAGGTCCAGCACCCGCGCGCCGCCCAGTCTGGGCATCAACCAGTTGAAAAGGGTCTCGCGCACGCGGTCACTGCTGGGCCGCAGCCCCGGCAGGGTCGGCACCGGCAGGCGGGTATTGCGCCAGCGACCGCCGATGATGCGGACCTGGCCGTCATTGCTCCCACGGCCGCTCACAGGCGCCCCCGGCGGGATGTATTCAAGAAATTCAGCATGAGCGGGATTGTAGTCGTCCGGGCGGCGCCCGGAACCCGCAGAGACCGAAGCAACAGCCAGAGCAACGGCAAAAGCTGGTTCCCTGTGGGTAGGCGGGGTGGGCCAGGTTGTGGGGGACGCCGTAAACCCGTCCATGGGGGCTTGGCCGCGGCATCCATGCCGCGGACACCCCCACAACCTGCCCCACCCCGCCTTCGACAGTTTCCTGCGATCTGCCGGAAGGTCTCTTGGGGTCAGATCCGTTTTCCTGCGGAAAACGGATCTGACCCCATTTGATGTATCGATATCTGACAGATGTGTCGACCAAGGTCGACACCTGCCAACAGCCGCGTGAACCTGTCAGAGGCGGGGCGGTGTGGGTTGGCAGGACCGTTGGCGCCATGGATGGCGCCATCGAGCCCCCAGGGACGGGTTTACGGCGTGTCCTGCCAACCCACACCGCCCCGCCATCCCACGGATAGCCCGCTGTTGCTGTTGCTGTTGCTTCGGCCTCTGCAGGTGCAGGGCTGCAAGCCCTGCCGACCAACCCCTTGATTTCGGGACAATCAGCCATACCCCTTGGCGAGGCCGCACGCGCTGGCGCGGCATTGCACATGGAGCCCTATCGATGACCGAGACCACCCAGACCGAAACCCTTGGCTTCCAGACCGAAGTCAAGCAGCTGCTGCAGCTGATGATCCACTCGCTGTACTCCAACAAGGAGATCTTCCTGCGCGAGCTGGTCTCCAACGCCGCTGACGCTGCCGACAAGCTGCGCTTCGAAGCCCTGACCCAGCCGGCCCTGCTTGAAGGTGACAGCGAGCTGCGCGTGCGCGTCAGCTTCGACTCCGCCGCCCACACCATCACCATCGAAGACAACGGCATCGGCATGAGCCGCGCCGAGGCCATTGCCCACCTCGGCACGATCGCCAAGTCCGGCACCGGCGATTTCCTGCGCCAGCTGTCCGGCGACCAGAAAAAGGATTCGCAGCTTATCGGCCAGTTCGGCGTCGGCTTCTACAGTGCCTTCATCGTTGCAGACCAAGTGGAAGTGACCTCGCGCCGCGCCGGCCTGGCTGCAGGCGAAGGCGTGCGCTGGACCTCGCGCGGCGAAGGCGATTTCGAAGTGGCCACCATCGACAAGGCCGAGCGCGGCACCCGCATCGTGCTGCACCTGAAGGACGGCGAGCACGACTTCGCCGATGGCTGGCGCCTGCGCGGCATCCTCAAGAAGTATTCGGACCATATCGGCCTGCCGATCCAGATGCCGAAGGAAGGTGGCGAAGAAGGCGCCGCGGTCGAATGGGAAACCGTCAATCGCGCCAGCGCGCTGTGGACCCGCCCGCGCACCGAGATCAGCGACGCCGAGTACACCGAGTTCTACAAGCACGTGGCACACGACCACAGCGATCCGCTGGCATGGAGCCACAACAAGGTCGAAGGCAAGCTGGAATACACCTCGCTGCTGTACGTGCCCGGCCGCGCGCCGTTCGACCTGTATCACCGCGATGCCCCCAAGGGCCTGAAGCTGTACGTGCAGCGCGTGTTCGTGATGGACCAGGCCGAGCAGTTCCTGCCGCTGTACCTGCGCTTCATCAAGGGCGTGGTCGATTCCAACGACCTGTCGCTGAACGTCTCGCGCGAGATCCTGCAGTCCGGCCCGGTCATCGATTCGATGAAGGCCGCGCTGACCAAGCGCTCGCTGGACATGCTGGAAAAGCTGGCCACAGACAAGCCGGAGCAGTACGCCACGTTCTGGAAGGAATTCGGCCAGGTGCTGAAGGAAGGCCCGGCCGAGGACTACAACAACCGCGAGAAGGTGGCCGGCCTGCTGCGCTTCGCCTCCACCCGTGGCGACGGCGATGCGCAGAACGTGTCGCTGGCTGACTACCTCGGCCGCATGGCCGAAGGCCAGGACAAGATCTACTACCTGACCGGCGAGAGCTACAGCCAGGTGCGCAACAGCCCGCACCTGGAAGTGTTCCGCAAGAAGGGCGTGGAAGTGCTGCTGCTGACCGACCGCATAGACGAGTGGCTGATGGGCTACCTGACCGATTTCGACGGCAAGGGCTTCGTCGACATCGCCCGCGGCGACCTCGACCTGGGCGTGCTGGAAACCGAAGCGGACAAGCAGGAACAGGAAGCAGCGGCCAAGGACAAGCAGGGCCTGGTCGAGCGACTGAAGACGGTGCTGGGCGATGACGTGGCCGACGTGCGCGTCTCGCACCGCCTGACCGATTCGCCGGCGGTGCTGGCCATCGGCGAACAGGACCTGGGCCTGCAGATGCGCCAGATCCTGGAAGCCAGCGGGCAGAAGGTGCCGGACAGCAAGCCGGTGCTGGAGATCAACCCGGGCCATCCGCTGATCGCCAAGCTGGATGCTGAAGCCGATGGCGCGCGTTTCGACGATCTGGGCCGGGTGCTGTTCGACCAGGCTGCATTGGCCGCCGGCGACAGCCTGAAGGATCCGGGCGCCTATGTGGCGCGTCTGAACAAGCTGCTGCTGGAGCTGTCGGCCTGATCGACAAGGTGGCCGCCGGGCATGGCCCGGCGATGCTCTGGTAGAGGCCAACCTTGGTTGGCACCTGCCAGGGCGGATCGAGCGTGCCAACCAAGGTTGGCACCCACCACAGGCGGCGGTTGGCACCTGGCGAGCGGGTTCAGGCCTCGCGATCCAGCAGCGAGCCGAGCATCTGGTCCTGGCGTCGGATCACCGCGGCGTTGGAAGCGAAAGCCACCACCTCGGCTTTCGCTGCCAGCAGATCACCCAGTGGTGCACTGACATCGGTGCCGGTAGGGGTCACCGCGGCCTGCACCCCGCCCTGCTCCAGCGTACTGCGTTGCAGCTGCAGGCGCTGGGCATCAGGAGTCGCCAGGTTGGCCACGTTGTGCGCGGCCACCTGCACGCCCTGCTGGGCCGCACGCATCCCGCCGAGGGCGATTCCCATCACGTTGTTCATGGCGGTCTCCGGACCGCCCTGCGCAGCCCTCCGGACCGGTTAACGGCCGGCCGGCCGCGACCTTGAGTCCACATCGGCCCGACAGGCCTGAGTGGTAGCATATCCCTCTGATTTCAGCGCCTTTTGCCAATGCTCAGTTTTTTCCGCCGCAAGAAGCCCCAGGATGCCCCCGCAACGGAGGCACCCAAGACCCAGCACTACTCGGCTGAAGAGCTGGCGGCGGCGTTTCCGTCGGCCGCACCGGCCGAGGACAAGGAGCCGGCACCGGTAGCCGTACCGGCCGAGCGTGCACCGGTCGAGCCGCCCCCGGCAGTCGCCGTTCCGGTCGCTGTCGAGCCCACCCCGGTGATTCCGGCCCCAGCCGCACCGGTTCCGGCAGCTCCTGCGCCCACGGCGCAGATCGACGTCGCCCCCATCGCGACCCCGGCCATCGAACCGGCACCCGCACCGGTGCCCGAGCCCACCCCGGCACCGGTCACCGACGACCTGCCTGCTGCCGCCTCGGTCGACGCTGCTCCGGCACCTTCCGGCAAGCCCGGCTGGCGCGAACGCCTGCGCAACAGCGTCATCGCGCGCAGCTTCGGTGGCCTGTTCTCGCGCAACCCAAAACTCGACGACGACCTGCTGGACGAGCTGGAAACCGCCCTGATCACCGCCGACGTCGGCGTGGGTGCCACCACCGACCTGGTCGAGGGCCTGCGCAAGCGCATGAAGTCGCGCGAGTTCGCAGATGCAAATGCGCTGCTGGCCGCGCTGCGTGCCGAGCTGATCGCGATCCTGCAGCCGGTGGCCAAGCCGCTGGTGATCGACCGCAACGCCAAGCCCTTCGTGGTGCTGACCGTCGGCGTCAACGGCGTTGGCAAGACCACCACCATCGGCAAGCTGGCCAAGCGTTTCAAGGATGAAGGCCACAGCCTGATGCTGGCCGCCGGCGACACCTTCCGCGCCGCCGCCGTCGCGCAGCTGCAGGCCTGGGGCGAGCGCAACGGCGTGGCCGTGGTCGCCCAAGGGCAGAACGCCGATGCCGCTTCGGTGGCATTCGATGCGCTGCAGGCCGGTAAGGCCCGCGGCACCTCGGTGCTGATCGCCGATACCGCCGGCCGCCTGCACACCCAGTCCGGCCTGATGAACGAGCTGGGCAAGATCCGCCGCGTGCTCGGCAAGATCGACGCCACTGCACCGCACGAAGTACTGATGGTGATCGACGGCACCACCGGCCAGAACGCGCTGTCGCAGCTGCGCCAGTTCAACGCTGCGGTGAACGTGACCGGCCTGGTGGTGACCAAGCTGGACGGCACTGCCAAGGGCGGCGTGGTGTTCGCGCTGGCCCGCGAGTTCGGCATTCCAATCCGCTTCGCCGGCATCGGTGAGCGCCCGGAAGACCTGCGCGTGTTCGATCCGGAAGCCTTCGTTGACGCCCTGCTGCCCGAAGCGCTGGGTGCCTGATAGACCGTGCAGCCACGCTTGGCGTGGCTCTACTGCAGCCCGGTAGAGCCACCCCATCGGTGGCTGCCCACCTCCGGAATACCGATGCCCCGCCAGCCGCACGCCAGCGCCGGAACCACGCAGACCGACGACTTCGTCGCCCACCTGCTGCATTGGTTCGACGACCACGGCCGCCACGACCTGCCCTGGCAGCATCCGCGCAGCCCCTATCGGGTCTGGTTGTCGGAAATCATGCTGCAGCAGACCCAGGTGAGTACGGTCATCCCGTACTTCCAGCGGTTCCTGCAGCACTTCCCGACCCTGCCCGACCTCGCCGCCGCCGGCAATGACGCGGTGATGGCGCAGTGGGCCGGGCTCGGCTACTACGCCCGCGCACGCAACCTGCACGCGGCAGCCAAGCGCTGCGTGGAACTGCACGACGGCGACCTGCCACGTGACTTCGACGCGCTGCATGCCCTGCCCGGCATCGGCCGCAGCACCGCCGGTGCGATCCTCAGCCAGGCCTGGAACGACCCGTTCGCGATCCTCGATGGCAACGTCAAGCGGGTGCTCAGCCGCTACCACGGCATCGACGGCTTCCCGGGCCTTCCGGCCATCGAGAAGCAGTTGTGGGCGATCGCCGAGGCGCACGTGGCGCAGGTGCCGGCCGGGCGCATGGCCGATTACACCCAGGCGCAGATGGACCTGGGCGCGACCGTGTGCAGCCGCGCCAGACCCGCCTGCGTGATCTGCCCGCTGCAGGACGCGTGCGTGGCGCGCCGCGAAGGCCGCACCGCTGAACTACCCACGCCCAAGCCCAGCAAGACCCTGCCCGAGCGCGAAGCAGTGGCCCTGCTGCTGCGCGACCCCCAGCAGCGCGTGCTGCTGCAGAAGCGGCCGGACACCGGCATCTGGGCGCAGCTGTGGACGCTGCCGCAGGCCGAGGCCGGCAGCGACCTGCAGGACTGGTTCGATGCGCATGTTGAAGGTTCGCTGGAAGACGCCGAGGAGCTGCCAGTGCTGCAGCACACCTTCAGTCACTACAGGCTGCACCTGCAGGTACTGTCGCGCCAAGTGAAGGGCCTGCGCGTGGAAGAACCCACGTTGCGCTGGGTCGCCTACGATGAACTGCCCGCGCTGGGCCTGCCCGCGCCGATCCGCAAACTGCTCGACGGCGCGACGATCAAGACGCCAAAACGAACTTCCAAGAAACCCCGCAACCACGAGTGAGTGCCATGCCCCGAACCGTCTTCTGCCAGTACGAACAACGCGATGCCGAGGGCCTGGACTTCGTGCCCTACCCCGGCGAGCTGGGCCAGCGCATCTTCAACAACATCGGCAAGCAGGCCTGGGCTGCGTGGCTGGCGCACCAGACCATGCTGATCAACGAGAACCGCCTGTCGCCGCGTACGCCGGAACATCGCGCGTTCCTTGAAGGCGAACTGGTCAAGTTCCTGTTCGAGAAGGACGCGCAAAAGCCGGCCGGCTTCACTCCGGAAGCCTGACGCACAGGTAGTGCCGGGCGCTGGCCGGCAACCTGGCATCTGCGCGATGCCGGCCAGCGGCCGGCACGACCGCGCTATTTCGTGTTTTCCTCGCGCTCCTGCACCTGCGCCTGGCGCAGCTCCTGCTCGGAAGCGCGTAGTGCCTTCACATCCAGCTTGCGGATGCTGTCGATGAAGCACGGCAGGCGCGGGCCGCCGGTAGGGTCGCGCACCAGCACCTTGTCGAAACGCGCCGAAACACGATTCATCTGGCTGGTCAGGCCGATGGCGGTGGCATATGGCAGGTCCTGGCAGGGCCCCCTCAACTCCAGCAGGTAGGCCTCGCTGGGACGCGTCCATACCGCAAGCGCGCTGTCACCCAGCTCGGTCCAGCCATTGAGGGTGCCGAAGAACTGCATGTCGTTCTGCGGCGCACCGGCATGGGCACGGTACAGGTCAAGCTTATCGGCGCTGCTGAGCCGGCCAGTGGTCGCACACGCGGCCAGCGCCAGGCAGAGTCCGGCCACCAGGAACGGGGTCTTCATGGCGATCTCCTCGGGGAACTGTCGCCATCATGCGCCCGGGCCGGCAACGGCGGCGCGACGACCGACAGCCCCATTCAGGCGCTGGTCGGCGGTCGACCAAGGCCGACCTCTACCAAAGCAGACCCAAGGCCCCGGATTCCGGAAGTCACCAACCTTGGTTGGCGCCTGCCCTGCAGGCGCAGCCGACCAGGGTCGGCTTCCACCAAAGCGGCCCCGGCGCCTCAGACGTCCGCGTGGGCCAGTGCGTGCAAGCGCCCTTCGCGCAGCTCCAGCACCCGGTCGAGGCGGCGCGCCAGGCTGCGGTCATGGGTGACCAGCACCAGGCTGGTGTGACGCGCACGATTCAGTTCCAGCATCAGCTCGAACACCGTCGCGGCCGTGCGGTCATCCAGGTTGCCGGTCGGCTCGTCACCCAGCACGCAGGCAGGGTGATTGACCAGTGCCCGCGCCACCGCAGCACGCTGCCGCTCACCACCAGACAGCTCGCCCGGCTTGTGATCCAGGCGGTGGCCGAGGCCCACCGCTTCCAGCAGCGTGGTGGCCCGGCTGCTCGCTTCTGCTACCGCAGTGCCAGCCAGCAGTACCGGCATCATCACGTTTTCCAGCGCGGTGAACTCCGGCAGCAGGTGATGGAACTGGTAGACGAAGCCCAGCGCCTGGTTGCGCAGCAGACCGCGCGCGGTATCCGACAGCGCCGACATGCGCTGCCCGGTCACGTAGACCTCGCCGGCGGTTGGAATGTCCAGGCCGCCCAGCAGGTGCAGCAGCGTGCTCTTGCCGGCGCCGGAGGCACCGATGATCGCCACCGTCTCGCCGGCGGTCACGGTCAGGTCCAGGCCATCGAACACCGGGGTCTGCATGCGCCCTTCGGCGTAGGTCTTGCCCAGTGCTTCGGCGCGGATCACTTCGTCGCCGCGGTTGAAGACCTTATTCATAACGCAGGGCCTCCGCCGGCTGGGTGCGTGCTGCCCGCCAGGCGGGATACAGGGTGGCCAGGAAGCTCATCAGCAGCGCGACCACGGTGATCGCCACCACGTCGCCGGTCTGCATGTCGGTCGGCAGGCCGGTGATGTAGTACACATCCTCCGGCAGCAGCTTGACGTTGAACACGCTCTCGATGGCGCCGAGGATGCGCTCCAGGTTGAGGGTCAGGGTGATGCCGCCGATCAGGCCGGCCAGCGTGCCGAAGATGCCGATCAGCGAACCCTGCACCATGAACACCTGCATCACCCCGCCCGGAGTCAGGCCAAGGGTGCGCAGGATGGCGATGTCGGCCTGCTTGTCGGTGACCAGCATCACCTGCGACGACACCAGGTTGAAAGCGCCCATGGCGATGATCAGCGACAGCAGGATGCCCATCACTACCTTCTCCATGCGCAGCGAGTGGTAGAGGTTGGCGTTCTGCTGGGTCCAGTCACTTACCCGGTACGCGCCGCCGAGGCTCTGCGCCAGGTCCACGCCCACTTCCAGCGAGCGGTCCATGTCGTGCAGTTTCAGCCGCACGCCGGTAGCGCCATCGGAACGCAGCACGCGCTCCAGGTCCTGCATGTTGGCGAAGCCGACGCCGCGGTCGACCTCGTTGTAGCCGGCCTCGAAGATGCCGCTGACGGTGAAGCGTTTCATCCGCGGCACTGCGCCAGCAGGCGTGCCCTGCACTTCTGCAAAGGTCACCAGCACCTGGTCGCCAACGTCCACGCCCAGCCAGACCGCCAGTTCTTTGCCCAGCAGCACGTTGAAGCTGCCCGGCTTGAGGCTGTCATAGCTGCCCTTGGTGACCTTCTTGTCGATCACCGACACCTTCGGCTCCAGCGCCGGATCGATGCCCTGGATGATCGCGCCCTGCACGCGCGGGCCGCTGATCATCGACTGGATCTCGATGTACGGCGCGGCACCGGCCACGCGCGGGTCCTTGCGGGCGACGTCCACCACGCGCATCCAGTCCGGCATCGGCTCGCCGTCGCGGCTGATGGTGGTGTGCGCGGTCATCTGCAGCAGGCGGCTGCGGATTTCCTTCTGGAAACCGCTCATCACCGCCAGGGTGGTGATCAGCACCGTAACGCCGAGCGCGATGCCCAGGATCGATGCCATCGAGATGAAGGAGATGAAGCCGTTGCGGCGCTTGGCGCGCAGGTAGCGCAGGCCGATGGCCACGGGAATGGGTTTGAACATGCAGGCACGCCGGTCAATTCAGCTTATGGTGCCATCGACCGGGGCCGACGGGAAACGCCGCGTGCGGCCACGGCCAGTCGCAGTTCACGTCGCTGCCTGGAATCGAGCACATCGGGCCAGAACAGCAGGCGCCGGCGGCGCCGATCCTCACGCCAGAGCAACAACAGCCATGGCCCACGCACGACCAGTTGTGGTGCATCGACGTCCTGCCCGGCCACCTGCAGCGGCTCGGGCGGTACCGGCAGAAGCACCTGCACGCGCGGCCTGCGCTGGCGCCAGGCCAGTTCGGCCAACCCGATGCCCCAGGCCAGCAACACCGCGGGCGTCAGCAGCCGGGGCGGTAGATCCGATGCGCGCAGCAGCCAGGGCGCGGCCAGCAGCACCGCCAGCTGGGCGGCGGCCTGCAGCCGTGAGGGCCGCCACTCAAGGCTTGAGGGCGAGGATCTTCTGCATGAGGGGGACTGCGTGCGCATGCGGGCAGGCCTCGTAGCCCATGAACCAGCGCCACAACTTATCGTCCTCGCAGTCGAGCAGGAACAGGAAAACCTCGCGCTCCTCGGTCGGCGCAGTGCTCCATTCGTGGTCGAGGTAACGGCCGAACAGCTGGTCCAGCTCGCGCATGCCGCGGCGGCAGCGCCAGCGCAGCTTCTTCAGCAGAACGTCTTCTTCCATCGTGTTTCTCCAGATGCAGCAAAGCCACGCATGGCGTGGCTCTGCTGGGAGGTGTAGCCACGCATGGCGTGGCTCTACCGGGTACAGCCGGACCGTATCAGGCGCGGCGTTCCATCATCAGCTTCTTGATCTCGGCGATCGCCAGTGCCGGGTTCAGGCCCTTCGGGCAGGTCCGGGCGCAGTTCATGATGGTGTGGCAGCGGTACAGCTTGAACGGATCTTCCAGATCGTCCAGGCGCGCACCGGTGTCCTCATCGCGCGAGTCAATGATCCAGCGATAGGCCTGCAGCAGGATCGCCGGGCCCAGGTAACGCTCGCCGTTCCACCAGTAGCTCGGGCAGCTGGTCGAGCAGCAGGCGCACAGGATGCACTCGTACAGGCCGTCCAGCTTCTTGCGGTCTTCCGGCGACTGCAGGCGCTCACGGTCCGGCGGTGCCGGGGTCTGGGTGCGGATCCATGGCTTGATCGAGGCGTACTGCGCGTAGAAGTGGGTCAGGTCCGGAACCAGATCCTTGACCACGTTCATGTGCGGCAGCGGGTAGATCGGCACTTCCTTCTTGCCGCAGTCCGAGATGGCTCGGGTGCAGGCCAGGGTGTTGGTGCCATCGATGTTCATCGCGCACGAACCACAGATACCTTCGCGGCAGGAGCGGCGGAAGGTCAGGGTCGGGTCGATCTCGTTCTTGATCTTGATCAGGGCGTCCAGGACCATCGGGCCACAGGCGTCCAGATCAACTTCATAGGTATCGGTGCGCGGGTTGCTGTCGTCGTCCGGACTCCAGCGGTAGATCTTGAAGGTGCGCACGTTCTTCCCGCCGTTCTTGACGGGGAAGTGCTTGCCCTTCGTGATCTTGGAATTCTTGGGGAGTGAAAACTCGGCCATGGCTGCTCTCGTTGGCTCAGGCGGCCCGCGCCCTTGGGCGCGGATTGCATGGTAGGCGGGGTCGGATCAGTACACGCGCGGCTTCGGCGGCACCACGGACACGTCGTCGGTCAACGTGTACATGTGCACCGGACGGTAGTCGAAGCTGCACTTGCCCTTCTCGTCGACGCTGACCAGGGTGTGCTTCTGCCAGTTGACGTCGTCGCGGTCCGGATAGTCCTCATGCGCATGCGCACCACGGCTTTCCTTGCGCTGTTCGGCCGAGTTGATCGTCGCCACCGCGTTGAGCAGCAGGTTGTTCAGCTCGTAGGTCTCGATCAGGTCCGAGTTCCACACCAGCGAACGGTCGGAGACCTTCACGTCCTGGAACGAGTCGAAGATCTTGTCCATCTTCTCGCAGCCTTCCTTCAGCGTCTGGCTGGTGCGGAAGACGGCCGCGTCGGCCTGCATGGTGCGCTGCATGCGATCGCGGATGACCGAGGTCGGGGTATCGCCGTTGGCGTGGCGCAGTTTGTCCAGCAGGCCCAGCGCCTTGTCGCAGGCATCGGCCGGCAGCGGCTTGTGCGATGCGCCCGGCTTGATGGTCTCGGCGCAGCGGTTGGCCACCGCACGACCGAACACCACCAGGTCCAGCAGCGAGTTCGAGCCCAGTCGGTTGGCGCCGTGCACGGACACGCAGGCCGCTTCACCGATGGCGTACAGGCCCGGCACCACGGCATTGTCGTTGTCGCCGACCTTCTGCACCACTTCGCCGTGGTAGTTGGTCGGGATGCCGCCCATGTTGTAGTGCACGGTCGGGATGACCGGGATCGGCTGCTTGTGCACGTCGACGCCAGCGAAGATGCGGGCGCTTTCGGCGATGCCCGGCAGCTTGTCGTCGATCACGCCCGGGCCGAGGTGGGTCAGGTCGAGCAGGATGTGGTCCTTGTGCTCGCCGACGCCGCGGCCTTCGCGGATCTCGATGGTCATCGAACGGCTGACCACGTCGCGCGAGGCCAGGTCCTTGTAGTGCGGCGCGTAGCGCTCCATGAAGCGCTCGCCGCTGCTGTTGCGCAGGATGCCACCTTCACCGCGGACACCCTCGGTGATCAGGCAGCCGGCGCCGTAGATGCCGGTCGGGTGGAACTGCACGAACTCCATGTCCTGCATGGCAATGCCGGCACGCATGGCCAGGCCGCCACCGTCGCCGGTGCAGGTGTGCGCCGAGGTGGCGCTGAAGTAGGCACGGCCGTAGCCGCCGGTGGCCAGTACCACGCCCTGGGCGCGGAACAGGTGCAGGGTGCCGTCGGACATGTCCAGGGCCAGCACGCCGCGGCAGGCGCCTTCGTCGTCGAAGATCAGGTCGAGCGCGAAGTACTCGATCATGAAGCGCGCATCGTGCTTCAGCGACTGCTGGTACAGGGTGTGCAGCATCGCGTGGCCGGTACGGTCGGCCGCCGCGCAGGTACGCTGCGCCGCCGGGCCTTCGCCGTACTTGGTGGTCATGCCACCGAACGGACGCTGGTAGATCTTGCCTTCGGCGGTGCGCGAGAACGGCACGCCGTAGTGTTCGAGCTCGATGATGGCCGGGATGGCCTCACGGCACATGTACTCGATGGCGTCCTGGTCGCCCAGCCAGTCCGACCCCTTGATGGTATCGAAGAAGTGGTAACGCCAGTCGTCCTCGCCCATGTTGGCGAGTGCGGCCGAGATACCGCCCTGGGCGGCAACGGTGTGCGAACGGGTCGGGAAGACCTTGGTCAGGCACACGGTCTGCAGGCCCTTGGCGGCCAGGCCGAACGTGGCGCGCAGGCCGGCGCCGCCGGCGCCGACCACGACCATGTCGTACTTGTGTTCGGTGATCTTGTAAGCGGACATCTAATCTGGATTCCTGTGTTGGTGCCTGGGCTCAGGCAACGCCGAGGGCGATGCGGCCCACCGCAAACACACTGACGATCATGCCGAGCACGGCGACGAACTTCACCGCGGTCTGCAGCACCAGGGCCAGCAGCGATTCGTGGATGTAGTCTTCCAGCACGACCTGCATGCCGAGCTGCGCGTGCCAGAACATGGCGATCAGCAGGCCGATCAGCGGCACTGCGTTCCACGGCTTGGCCACGGCGGCGGCGGCGGTCGCGTAGTCCGAGCCCAGCAGGCCCAGCACGAAGACCAGGAACCAGATGCCCAGCACCACGAGCGCGGCGGCGGTCAGGCGCTGGTGCACGAAGTGCTCGGTGCCGGTCTTGGCCGAGCCAAGGCCGCGCACATTCTTCAGCGGGGTACGGAACTTGCTCACGCGGCACCTCCGAACATCACATAGGCCCACACCAGCAGGGTGATCACCAGGCTGCCGGTGACCGACAGCCAGCTGCTGCGGATGAAGGCGGGGATGCTGAAGCCGATAGCGAAGTCCTGCACCACGTGGCGGATGCCATTGCACAGGTGATAGGCGAACGACCATGTCCACGCGAACAGGAACACGCGGCCATACCAGGCCCCGGCATGGCCGGTGAAGCAGTTCCAGGACTCGGGCCCCATCATCAGGGCCAGCAGGCCGGCGGCGATGATGAGGGCACCAACAGACAGAAAGACGCCAGTGGCTCGATGCAGGATCGAGGTGGCCATCTGAATCTGCCAGCGATACACCTGAAGGTGCGGGGAAAGTGGGCGTTGTCTGGTCGCCATTCGCTGGGCTCGTTGTCTCGGCTGGGCGGCACACGGCCGCGTTGGCTCAATGCTGATCAGAAATCGATGCAGCGTCCGTTTTTCTCCCAATCGCCATACCGCACCGGATCAAGTCCGCCGCGGCCGCCGAATTCCTCTGCTTTTTCCTGTTCCACGGGCACGGGTGCCGCGGGGACCAGCGGGGCTTCAGATTCGTCGTCGGGAGTGGGGGTTGTTTGGCCTATCATGTTCGGTCTCGCAACGCACAAATTTTAGACCTCGTTCACGTGCCTGACAACCTGCCCCCTGCTTTCGTCGGATATCCGCGCCTGCCCGGCCACCAGCTGCTGAGCCTGCAGGGCCCGGATGCGGCTGTCTTTGCCCACGCCCAGTTCAGCAGCGATGTCTCCGCCCTGCCCCTGCTGCACTGGCAGTGGAGTGCCTGGTTGAGCGCCAAGGGCCGCACCCTGGCGGTGTTCCAGCTGCTGCGGTTGGCCGACGACCACCTGATGCTGGTGCTGGCGGATGGCGATGCCGATGCGATTGCGTCGCAACTGCAGCGCTTCGTGTTCCGCCGCAAGGTCAAGGTGCTGGTGCGCGACGATCTGGCGGCGGCCGGGGCGTTCACTGCGCCCGAGGCCGCCAGCGGCGCTGCGATTGCGCAGGCCGCAGGTGATGGCTGGGAACTGGATTTGGGCAGCGATGCCCTGCCGCGCACCCTGCGCATTGGCGCCGCCGATGCCTTTGCGGCCGGCAGCGAAACCGATGAGGCCGCTTTCGCCCTCGCCTGGCGCCAGGCCGACCTGCGCTACGGGCTGCCGCGGCTGGAAGAAGGCCAGCGCGAGGTGTGGACCCCGCAGCAGCTGGGTCTGGACCGCCTGAACGGCTACAGCGTGAAGAAGGGCTGCTATCCCGGCCAGGAAATCGTCGCGCGCACCCACTTCCTCGGCAAGGCCAAGCGCGCGGTGCAGCTGCTGCATGCCGCAGCACCGGCGCAGGCCGGCGATGGCGTGCAGCAGGACGGCGCGGCGCTGGGCACGATCGCCTGCGTGGCCGGCGACCTGGCGCTGGCGGTGCTGCCACTGGAGGCGGGTGATGCTGACCTGCAGGTGGGTGATGCCATCGCGCAGCGCGTGCCATTGCTGGATGGGTTGGCGCGCTGAAGCAGGTTGGTGGGGATCTGCACTGGTGGGTGCGGACCGTTGGTCCACACGCCTGAAATGGTAGTGCCGGCCGCTGGCCGGCAACCAAGCACGGTTGAGGCTGCCGACCAGCGGCCGGCCCTACCCCTTACAGGCGCTCGCCGGTTTCCGGGTTGAAGAAATGCAACCCCTGCGGGTGGATCGCCACGCGGATCTGTTCGCCCACCGCCGGCAGCGCCTGCGGCGCCACGCGCATGGTCAGCGCATGCTGGCCACTGCTGAGGTTGACGAAGATCTCGTTGCCGACCGGCTCGATGCCTTCGATGCGCGCAGTGAACGCATGCGCATCATCGGCGGCCGCCGGCTGCAGGTGCTCCGGCCGCACGCCCACCGCGATCGGCTTCTGCAACCACGCCGGATCGATCGTGGCCTGGCCCAGCGGTGCACGCCATTCGCCGTCGACCACGGTCACGCCACCGGCATCGCCCTGCAGCGTGCCACGCAGCACGTTCATCGCCGGGCTGCCGAGGAAACCCGCCACGAACAGGTTGGCCGGGCGGTCGTACAGCGCCATCGGCGTATCGATCTGCTGGATGATGCCGTCCTTCAGCACCACGATGCGCTGGCCCAGGGTCATCGCTTCAACCTGGTCGTGCGTCACGTAGATCATGGTGGTGCCCAGCTTGCGATGCAGCTGCGCGATTTCGGTGCGCACGCTGTGGCGCAGCTTGGCATCCAGATTGGACAGCGGTTCGTCGAGCAGGAACACCGCCGGCTCGCGCACCAGCGCCCGGCCCAGCGCAACACGCTGGCGCTGGCCGCCGGACATCGCCTTGGGGAGCTTGTCCATCATCTCCGTCAGGCCCAGCGTCTGCGCCGCTTCGGCGATGCGCTTGTCGATGGTCGCCTTGTCATGCCCGCGCAGCTTCAGGCCGAAGGCCAGGTTCTCGGCCACGGTCATGTGCGGATACAGCGCGTAGCTCTGGAACACCATCGCGATGTCGCGATCCTTCGGCGCCACGTCGTTGACCACGCGATCACCGATGGTCAGCGTGCCGCCGCTGATTTCTTCAAGGCCAGCCACCATCCGCAGCAGGGTCGACTTGCCACAGCCGGACGGACCGACCAGCACCATCAGCTCGCCATCGGCGACCTCGAAGCTGGCGTCCTTCACCGCGACCTGGCCGTTGTCATAGACCTTGCGCACACCCTGCAACTGCACTTTTGCCATATCACCTATCCGGTCCGCCCGAAGCCGGGCTGTCTTTTGGGACTGCCTCGGCCCTCCCGATGGCAGTGATGATTGCGCGCTTGCGGCATGACGGCGAGCACTGCAATCGAATACAGTTGCCCATTCTGCCATGTAAACGTTTTCACGTGGCACTATCCGATGATCGGTGCGCACCGATCTGCGTCGGCGGTGGAACGAAGCTTCCGCCGGGGCAGTGGTTTCGAATGGAACGGTCTCCCGCTACCCCGGAGATCGCCCCTGACGAACCTCGGACAGGCAGTTGCGCGGATGTCCCCCGAACCCAGCCATGAAGCGATTGACAACGATGTCACCCGGATCTGAAACTCGAGCGATGCACGACACCCTCTTCCTGTTCGGTGCCACAGGTGATCTGGCCCAGCGCTACCTGTTCCCTTCGCTGCTTCGCCTGCTTGGCGACGGCCTGCTGCCGGAGGACTTCCGTATCCGTGCGCTGGCCCTGTCCGGGCATGACACCGAAGCCTTCCATGACATCCTGCGCCCGCGCCTGCAGCAGGCCATGCCGATGGCCACGCAGGACGACATCAGTGCCCTGCTGCGCCGCATCGACTACCGTTCGGTGGACCTGCGCGACGTCGACTCGGTTGCCGCCGCGGTCTCCGACCTGGTGCACCGCAAGTGCGTCAGCTACCTGGCCATCCCGCCGGGTCTGTACATCTCCACCTGCGAAGGCCTGGCCAAGGGCGGCGCACTTGCCGCACCGGCACGCCTGATGCTGGAGAAGCCGATCGGCAGCGACAGCGAGAGCGCCGAGGAGATCATCTCTACCATCGGCCAGTGGATCGACGAGGACCGCGTGTTCCGCCTCGACCACTACCTGGGCAAGGCTGCAGTGCAGAACCTGATCGCGCTGCGCTTCGGCAATACGCTGC
Source organism: Stenotrophomonas sp. YJH_SMC_64 (assembly GCF_059371375.1). NCBI lineage: Bacteria > Pseudomonadati > Pseudomonadota > Gammaproteobacteria > Lysobacterales > Lysobacteraceae > Stenotrophomonas > Stenotrophomonas sp. YJH_SMC_64. Next base: position 139,464 of record NZ_JCAFUN010000011.1, read on the forward strand.
TGGAGGCAGTGTGGAACCGCAACTACATCGAATCGGTGCACATCCTGGTGGCCGAGAGCGAAGGCGTGGATGGCCGCGACGCCTACTACGCCCGCTCCGGCGCGCTGCGCGACATGGTGCAGAGCCACATCCTGCAGCTGCTGTGCATGGTGGCGATGGAACCGCCGGCGTCGCTGGAAGCCGACCGCATCCGCGACGAGAAGGTCAAGGTGCTGCGCGCCCTGCGTCCGCTTGATGCCAAGCACGCCGCGCGTGACAGCATCCGCGGCCGCTACACCGCCGGCACCATCAACGGCCAGCCGGCACAGGCCTACCAGCCGCCGGAAGGCAGCGACGTGGAGACCTTCGCCGGTGTCACTGCGCACATCGACAACTGGCGCTGGAGCGGCGTGCCGTTCCACCTGGTCACCGGCAAGCGCCTGCCCGAGCGCACCACCCGCGTGGTGGTCACGCTGAAGCCGGTCACCCACTGGCTGTTCGAGCGCCCGCAGCGCGCGCAGGCCGCACCAAACCGCCTGGTGTTCCAGCTGCAGCCGCAGGAAAACATCGAACTGGGCCTGATGAGCAGCCTGGCCGGCCCGGAATGGGGCGCGCTGGAACTGCACCCGCTGGAGCTGGAGCTGTCGGTGCCGACCGGCCTGCACCGCCGCATCGCGTACGAGCGCCTGTTCCTGGATGCGTTCAACGGCAACCACACGCTGTTCGTGCGCGATGACGAAGTGCGCGCCGCCTGGGCGTGGATCGACAGCGTGGCCGATGCCTGGAAGGACGCCAAGCTGCCGCTGGAGCCCTACCCCGCCGGCCAATGGGGCCCGAGCAATGCGGGCGAGTTCCTGCCGCAGGGCGTGGACGCGCCGGACAGCGGAGCCTCGGCATGAGTGCCAGCTCGCAGCCGGTGCTGGTCGCCGACATCGGCGGCACCAACGCCCGCTTCGCCCTGGCCGACACCTCGCAGGACGCACCGCTGCAGAAGGACAGCATCCGCGAGTACGCGGTGGCGGAGTTCCCATCGCTGGGTGATGCCGCGCGCCACCATCTGGAACAGATCGGCGCCACCGCCAGCCGCGGCGTGTTCGCAGTGGCCGGTCGCGTTGATGGTGACGAAGCGCGCATCACCAACCATCCGTGGGTGATCTCGCGCAGCCGCACCGCAGCGATGCTCGGGTTCGACGAACTGCACCTGATCAACGATTTCGCCGCACAGGCGATGGCGATTTCACTGCTGCAGCCCGATGACGTGGTCCAGGTCGGTGGTGCCGCCTGGGTGCCGGGCAAGCCGGGCCAGCCGCGCAACTACGCGGTGATCGGTCCGGGCACCGGCCTGGGTGTCGGTGGCCTGATCCTGCGCCACGGACGCTGCTATCCGCTGGAAACCGAAGGCGGCCATGTCAGCTTCCCCCCGGGAACCCCGGAGGAGATCCGCATCCTGGAAATCCTGTCCGAGCAGTTCGGCCGCGTCTCCAACGAGCGACTGATCTGCGGCCCGGGCCTGGTCAACATCCATCGCGCGGTGTGCGAGATGGCCGGTATCGATCCCGGCCAGCTGCAGCCGGTGGACGTGACCGCCCGTGCCCTGCATGGCGATCCGCAGGCAATGCGCACCGTGGACGTGTTCTGCGCGGTGTTCGGCGCCATTGCCGGCGACCTGGTACTGACCCAGGGTGCCTGGGATGGCGTGTTCCTGACCGGTGGTCTGACTCCGAAGATGCTCGATTCGCTGCAGCACTCTGGTTTCCGCCAGCGCTTCGAACACAAGGGGCGGTTCTCTTCGATCATGGCGCGCGTTCCCTCGTTGGCCGTGATGCATCCCCACGCCGGATTGCTGGGCGCCGCCGCCTATGCCGCCGACGCCGAACGTGACGCACCTGGAGTTGCCGCATGAGTCCCACCTTCCACGACGACCGCATCGAGTTCATCAGCCACGGCGATGCCGATGGCTGGATCGAGGCAGTGGCCGCCGAGATGGCGCAGACCCTCAACCACGACATCAACGAAGTGGGCCGCGCCCGCATCCTGTTGTCCGGCGGCACCACGCCGGCACCGGTCTACCAGGCGCTGGCCGAACTGGACGTGCACTGGGACCGGGTTGAAGTGAGCCTGGCCGACGAGCGCTGGCTGTCGCCGCAGGATCGCGACAGCAACGCATGGCTGGTGCGCGAGCACCTGCTCAAGCGTGCCGAGGGTGCCCATTTTGATCCGCTGGTGCGCATCGGCAAGCCGCTGCCCGAATGCGTCTACAGCGCCAACCTGCAGGCCCAGCACAGCCAGCCGCCGAGCCTGGTGGCACTGGGCATGGGCAACGACGGCCACACCGCCTCGCTGTTCCCCGGCTCGAAGGACCTGGCCCGCGCACTGGAAAGCACCCTGCCCTACGCGGCGCTGGATGCCACCGGCTGCCCGGGCGCGAACCAGTGGCCGCTGCGCATCACCCTGACCCCGCATGGGCTGCGCCAATGCCGCCAGCGCCTGCTGCTGCTGCGCGGCAAGCAGAAGCTGCAGGTGCTGCGCCAGGCGTTGGACAGCAACGACCCCCAGCAGTACCCGATCCTCAACGCGATCAACCTGGAAGGCGCGCGCCTGCGCGTCCACTGGGCTGATTGATGTCGGCGGCGGCGCCCTGCCGCCGCTTGCCTCTCGCCACCTTGAACGCCGGTAGCCAATGAGCCTCCATCCGCAACTGCAAGCCATCACTGAGCGTGTCATCCGCCGCAGCGCCGCCTCGCGTGCCGCCTACCTGGCCGCGATCGACGCCTCCCTGCGCGAAGGCCCGTTCCGCAGCCGCCTGAGCTGCGGCAACCTCGCCCACGGATTCGCCGCCTGTGGCGGCACCGACAAGAGCCGCCTGCGCGGCGGCGTGACGCCGAACCTGGGCATCATCACCGCCTACAACGACATGCTCTCGGCGCACCAGCCGTTCGAGACCTATCCCGAGCAGATCCGCGAGATCGCCCGCGAGCTCGGTGCTACGGCACAGGTGGCCGGCGGTGTGCCGGCGATGTGCGACGGCGTCACCCAGGGCCGCGGCGGCATGGAACTGTCGCTGTTCTCGCGCGATGTGATCGCGCAGGCGACCGCGATCGGGCTCAGCCACGATATGTTCGACAGCACCGTCTACCTCGGCGTGTGCGACAAGATCGTGCCCGGCCTGCTGATCGGTGCGCTGGCCTTCGGCCACCTGCCGGCGGTGTTCGTGCCGGCCGGCCCGATGACCCCGGGCATCCCCAACAAGCAGAAGGCGGAAGTGCGCGAGCGCTACGCCGCCGGCGAAGCCACCCGCGAAGAGCTGCTGGAAGCCGAGTCCGCCTCATACCACGGCGCCGGCACCTGCACCTTCTACGGCACCGCCAATTCCAACCAGGTGCTGCTGGAAGCGATGGGCGTGCAGCTGCCGGGCGCGTCGTTCGTCAATCCGGGCACGCCGCTGCGCGACGCGCTGACCCGCGAAGCGACCGAACGTGCACTGGACATCACCGCACTGGGCGACGACTTCCGTCCGCTGGGCCGGATCATCGACGAGCGCGCGATCATCAACGCGGTCATCGCGCTGATGGCCACCGGCGGTTCGACCAACCACACCATCCACTGGATCGCGGTGGCGCGTGCCGCCGGAATCGTGCTGACCTGGGACGACTTCGACGAACTGTCGCAGCTGATTCCGCTGCTGGCCCGCGTCTATCCGAACGGCGAGGCCGACGTGAACCGCTTCGCGGCCGCTGGCGGCCCGGCGTTCGTGTTCGGCGAGCTGATCAAGGCGGGCCTGATGCACGGCGATCTGGTCAGCGTGGCGCGCGGCGGCATGGCCGACTACGCACGCGAACCGCAGCTGCGCGATGGCCAGCTGGTCTATCTGCCGGGCCTGGAACGCAGCGCCGATGACGAAGTGGTGCGTGGCGTCGACAATCCGTTCGAGCACCAGGGCGGCCTGCGCCTGCTGCGCGGCAACCTCGGCAAGTCGCTGATCAAGCTGTCGGCGGTAAAGCCGCAGTACCGCACGATCGAAGCGCCGGCCGTGGTGGTCGATGCACCGCAGGTGCTGAACAAGCTGCACGCCGGTGGCCTGCTGCCCCAGCATTTCGTGGCGGTGGTGCGTTACCAGGGCCCGCGTGCCAACGGCATGCCCGAACTGCATTCGCTGGCGCCGCTGCTGGGCCTGTTGCAGAACCAGGGCCGGCGCGTGGCGCTGGTCACCGACGGTCGCCTGTCCGGCGCCTCGGGCAAGATTCCGGCGGCGATCCACGTGACGCCGGAAGCGGCACGCGGCGGTCCGCTGGCCAAGGTCCGCGAGGGCGACATGATCCGCCTTGATGGCGAGGCTGGCACGCTGGAAGTGCTGGTGGACGCGGCCGAATGGGCCGCGCGCCCGCTGGCGCCGAACACCGCGCCTGCCGCGCATGACCTGGGCCGCAACCTGTTCGCGATCAACCGTCGCGTGGTGGGTCCGGCCGACCAGGGCGCGATTTCGATTTCGTGCGGGCCGGCGGCGGCTGATGGCGGGCCGTGGGAGTACGACGCGGAATATGAGCTGGGGCACGATGCCGCAGCGGCGGCGGCGCCGCATGAGGCGAAGGACGCCTGAAGCGAAAAGCCGCGGCAGGCTTCCCGGCCTGGGCAGTAGAGCGCCCTGGCCGGGACACGCCGTAAACCCATCCATGGGGGCTCGGTCGCGGCATCCATGCCGCTCACGGTCCCGGCCAGGGCGCTCTACTGCCCTTGGACAATTCCCGGCGCGTCATTTGCGCTGCGGCCACTGAATCAAGAAGAGCAAAAGGCAAGGGCAAAAGCATGGGTATCGAACAACATCAGGTGAAGGCGGCGGAGCTGTTGCGTGCGGCGGGCATCCTGCCGGTGGTGACGATTCATACGCTGGACCAGGCGCGGGCGGTCAGTGCGGCGCTGCTGGAAGGTGGTTTGCCGGCGATCGAGCTGACCCTGCGTACGCCAGTGGCGATGGAAGCATTGGCGATGCTCAAGCGCGAGCTGCCGGACGTGGTGGTGGGTGCCGGTACGGTGCTGACCGTGGAGCAGATGCAGCAGTCGATCGATGCGGGTGCGGACTTCCTGGTGACCCCGGGTACGCCGCCGGCACTGGCTGATGCACTGGCCGCTGCACCGCTGCCGGTGGTGCCGGGTGCGGCCACCCCGACCGAGCTGCTGTCGCTCTACGCCCGCGGCTTCCGCGTGTGCAAGCTGTTCCCGGCCACGGCTGTGGGTGGCCTGGCAATGATCAAGGGACTGGCCGGCCCGGTGGCGGACCTGAAGCTGTGCCCGACCGGCGGCATCACCGAGAACACCGCCGCCGAATACCTCGAGCAGAAGAACGTGGTCTGCATCGGTGGTTCGTGGATGGTGCCGGGCAACTGGATCGCCAACGGCGAATGGGACAAGGTGCGCGCCAGCGCCGCAGACGCCGCCAAGATCATCCAGCGCGTACGCGGCCACTGACAAGAGGATCGGGGTCAGAGCCCTTTCCGTCGGGAAAGGGATCCGACCCCAAGCTACGAGCGCGCGCAGCGCGCGACCCGCTCCTGCTCTTCCTTCTTCATTCCGCGGTGGCGGCGCACGGAAACTGTCCGTGGCCCTGCGGAGGGATTGCGCAGGGGCGTAAGCGCCATGGATGGCGCGCCCGAGCCTCCAGGGATGGATTCACGGCGTCCCCTGCGCAATCCCTCCGCAGGGCCAACCCCACGAATCCTGCCGCACACCGCGAGGGGCTCAGCCGTTGGCCGAACCCCTTACAGCGGCCGTGCCGGATCCACCAACCCGTACTGGCTGGCCATCCGCGCCAGCGCGATGTTGTCGTGGATCCCCATTTTCTCGAACAACCGCGCCTTGTGCGTGTTCACCGTCTTCGCACTCAGGCTCAGGCGCCGCGCGATGTCTTCCTGGCGCAGGCCCTGGGTCAGCAACAGCGCCACCTCAAGCTCGCGCGGCGACAGGTTGTCGAACGGCGAACCATTGCCTTCCACCGTCGACAGTGCCAGATTCTGCGCGATGCTGGTGCCCAGGTAGCGGCGCCCACCTGCCACGTCACGCACCGCGCGCAGCAGTTCCTGCGCATCACAACCCTTGCCGATATATCCGGCCGCGCCGGCTTCGAGCAGCCGCTTCGGCAGCGGGCCATCTTCCAGCACCGACACGATCACTACGCGGGTGTTGCGGTGGCTGCGCACGATACGCTCGGTCACTTCCATGCCGCTCACACCCGGCAGGTGCAGGTCACACAGCACCACATCCGGCAGCAGCTGGCGGACTTCACGCAGCGCGTCTTCGCCGGTCTCGGCTTCGCCCACCACCTCGATGTCGGCTTCCCCCGACAGAATCATCTTCATCCCGGTGCGGACCAGCGCGTGGTCATCCACCAGGTAGACTCGAATCGTCATTCACGTACCTCTTCGAATGCGGCCATTGCAGGTCAAGCTAGGCAGGGTGCCGATACCCTGCAAGCGCGTCCGGAATGCGGCGTCGGCGATCTGCCTTGCGCATCACAGTACCGCGCGTTGTGCTTGCCCCCTGTCTTGCAGAACCTGCTGCAACGAAACAACTGATCTATCACGTAGACGTCCCGCGCGGGGCATCCACGTCAATCCCCCTGTGATGATGCTTCGCTGGCCTTCGCTGGCCGCGTGCCATGATGCCGCCAAGGGTGCCGGCGACTGAACATGACCAGATAGCACCCTACCACCCAAACCAGCGCGGCACACCATCCGGCCAGGATATCGGAGGGGTAATGCACCCCCAGATAGACCCGGGAGACGCTGACCAGCAGGCTGAATGCCGGTGCCAGCAGCAGCACCGGCCAGCGCCAGCGGGTGTTCCAGGCCAGCAGTACCAGGGTCACCGCCAGGGTCATCGAGCCCATCGCGTGGCCGCTGGGAAAGCTGAACGTCGATTCCGGCGCGATCGATTCCCACAGGCTGGGGCGCTGGCGCTGGAAGAAGTGCTTGCTGCCCATGTTCAGCAGCGCCGAGCCGACGAAGCTGACCGCCACGAAGGTGGCCTCGCGCCAGCGCCGGTAGCCCAGCAGCACGCCGATGATCAGCACGTCGGCCGGGATCAGGAACCACTCATAGCCCAGTTTGGAGATGAGCACGAAGAAGCGGTCCAGCAGTGGCGAGTGCAGGCCATGCATCTGCCACAGCAGCGGCGCGTCGAAATGGAACGATTCAAACTCGTGCACCTCGTCCGCCAGGGCGACGAAGCCAGCCAGCGGCAGCAGCACGCCGCCGAACAGCAGGACCAGGCGCCAGGCATTGCGCGCCATCCAGTGGCGGAAACCGGAGGCGGACTCCGGTGCAGCGAGGATTGCAGGCTTATCCGGCGCTTCGGACATACGTGTGTTCGACGTAGTCGTCGATCAGGGCGACGAACTCCTGGGCGATGTTGTCGCCGCGCAGGGTCACCTTCTTCTCGCCATCGACAAACACCGGCGCTGCGGGTGTTTCGCCCGTGCCCGGCAGCGAGATGCCGATGTTGGCATGGCGCGACTCGCCCGGCCCGTTCACGATGCAGCCCATCACCGCCAGGGTCATGTTCTCCGCCCCCGGGTGGTGGATCTTCCACAGCGGCATCTTCTCGCGCACGTGGTTCTGCACCACCTTGGCCAGCTCCTGGAAGAACTCCGAGGTGGTGCGGCCGCAGCCCGGGCAGGCCGTGACCAGCGGCGTGAAGGCGCGTTGGCCGGTGGTCTGCAGCAGTTCCTGGGCGACGATCACTTCCTGCGTGCGCGACTGGCCCGGTTCCGGGGTCAGCGAGATGCGGATGGTGTCACCGATGCCTTCCTGCAGCAGCACGCCCAGCGCCGCCGCCGACGCGACGATGCCCTTGCTGCCGATACCGGCTTCGGTCAGGCCCAGGTGCAGGGCGAAATCCGAGCGCTGGGCCAGGTCGCGGTATACCGCGATCAGCTCCTGCACGCCGCTGACCTTGGCCGACAGCACGATGCGGTCGCGCGGCAGGCCGAGCTCCACCGCCTGCTCGGCCGAATCCAGGGCCGAGCGGATCAGCGCTTCGCGCAGCACGCGGCCGGCATCCCAGGGCTGTTCGCGCAGGCTGTTCTCGTCCATCAGCTTCGCCGCCAGGGCCTGGTCCAGCGAGCCCCAGTTGGCGCCGATGCGCACCGGCTTGTTGTAACGGATGGCGAATTCGATCAGCTGGGCGAACTGCAGATCCTTCTTCTTGCCGAAGCCGACGTTGCCGGGGTTGATGCGGTACTTTGCCAGCGCTTCGGCACACGCCGGTTCGGCGGTCAGCAGCTGGTGGCCGTTGTAATGGAAGTCACCGATCAGCGGCACGTCGATACCCATCATCGCCAGCTTGTCGACGATGCGCGGGATCGCCGCAGCCGCTTCCACGGTGTTGACGGTCAACCGCACCATTTCCGAACCCGCGCGCCACAACTCGGCCACCTGCTTGACGCTGGAAGCCACGTCGGAGGTGTCGGTGTTGGTCATCGACTGCACCACTACCGGCTTGCCTCCGCCTACGGTGACCCCGCCGATCTGCACGGCATGGGTCTGGCGGCGGGGCCAGGAGGTGGCATCGGAGGGAGGCGTAGGGCGGGTAACGGCGTCGTGCATGGGCGCATTCTACCGCCCGCTCCCGCATTCGGGGTGACTCGCATTCAGCCGGCGGCACGGCTGCGGCCGATTGTCGCAGGCACGCGCGCCCGTGAACGCATACGATGAGCATGAATGACCGGTCCCGACGCCCCGTTCCTCCGTACCCTGTGCAGCCTGCGCTGGCTTGCCGTAGGCGGCCAGGCCGCCACCATCCTGGTCGCCAGCTGGGTGCTGGGCCTGCCGTTGCCCCAGCTGCCACTATGGGCCGGCGTGGCCGTGCTCACCTTGTTCAACATCTACACCCAGCTGCGCCCGGAAGCGGCCGACACCGCCCCGCTGACCGCATTCGGCCATATCCTGGTGGACGTGATCATCCTGACCTGGATGGTGGGCTGGAGCGGCGGCATGGCCAACCCGTTCAGTTCACTGTTCCTGATCCTGATCGCGCTGGCCGCCTTCGCCCTGCCCCTGCGCTGGGCACTGGCAGTGGCCCTGGCCTGCCTGCTCGGCTACGCCGCCAGCGGCATCTTCGGCCAGCCGCTGCCGGACGGCTATTTCCGCGCGCAGGACCTCAACCGTTGGGGCGTGGTCGCCAACTTCCTCATTTCCGCAGCGGTCGTGCTGACCTTCTCCACCCGCCTGGCGCTGGCGCTGCGACAGCGCGAACTGGAACTGTCGGCACTCAGGGAACGCTTCGCCCGCAACGAAGGCATCGTCGCCCTGGCCACCCATGCCGCCTCCGTGGCGCATGAACTGAACACGCCGCTGGCGACCATGACCCTGCTTGCCGATGACGTCGCCGAGCGCAGCGAAGAGCCCGAAGTGCGCGAAGACATGGAGACCCTGCGCGAACTGCTGGTGCAGTGCCGGGAGCGCGTGCTGGCGCTGGCCGCACCGGCCTCGGCCGACGCACCGGGCCGCAGCCACTCCAGCGCGCAGCAGGTACTGGAACAGTGGCGCCTGGTGCGGCCGACCATCGACCTGCACCGCAACGACGATGCGCCGCTGCGGCTGCCACTCGACCCGGGCGTGGGCCATCTGCTGATGGTCCTGCTCAACAATGCCGCTGATGCCGGCGAACAGGCCGGCCGGCCGCGCGTGGACCTGGACCTTCGCATCGAAGGCGACGACCTGATCGGCGAAGTCCGCGACTACGGCCACGGCTTCGACGCCCGCGCCGCGGTGCTGCCGGGCAAGCTGTTCGGCAGCAGCAAAAGCGAGGGCATGGGCGTCGGCCTGGCCCTGTCCCATGCCACCATCGAACGCCTCGACGGCGAGATGTGGATGCGCCCGGCCCAGGGGGCCGGCAGCCGCGTCGGCTTCCGCCTGCCGCTGGCCCCACGCGAGGACACCCCATGAGCCTTCACCACTCCACCCTGGGCCTTCTGGTCGACGACGACGAGCTGTACCTGCGTACCCTGCAGCGCAGCCTGGCCCGCAAGGGGCTGGAAACCCAGACCGCGCAGGACGCCGCCAGTGCACTGGCACTGGCCCGCCAGCATCCGCCGGCGTTCGCGCTGATCGACCTGAAGCTGGGCAGCGATTCCGGCCTGGCACTGATCCAACCACTGCGCGCGCTGCGCGCGGACATGCGCATCCTGCTGGTCACCGGCTACGCCAGCATCGCCACCGCCGTGGAGGCGATCAAGCTCGGTGCGGACGATTACCTGCCCAAGCCAGCCACGGTACCGATGATCCTTCGCGCTTTGGGCGAGGAGGATGACGGCCCGGCCGACGATGGCGAAATGGAAGTGCCCGACGCGATGACACCGATCAGCCGCCTGCAGTGGGAACACATCCAGCAGGCGATGCACGAGACCGGCGGCAACGTGTCGGCAGCCGCGCGCCTGCTCGGCATGCACCGGCGCTCGCTGCAGCGCAAGCTGGCCAAGCGGCCCAGCCCGGAACGCGACCCGAGCCGCTGAGGCACCACGCCCTTCATGGTAGTGCCGGCCGCTGGCCGGCAACCCGTCCGCTCCGGTAGTGCCGGCCGCTGGCCGGCATCCAGGTGATGCTTCAATCGTTCATGAGGTTGCCGGCCAGCGGCCGGCACCACCAGAGCCTCAGCGCTTCAGCTGCGCAAGGATCTCGCGGGTCATCGGGTCGGCAACGGCCACATCCTCGCCCTGCAGCGCCGGCAGCAGGCCGCTGGCCAGCTGCTTGCCCAGTTCGACACCGAACTGGTCGAAGGCGTTGATGTTCCAGATCACCGACTGCACGTACACGGCGTGTTCGTACATGGCGATCAGCGCACCCAGCGCCTGCGGGGTCAGCGCCTCGAGCAGGATCAGCGTGCTCGGGCGGCCGCCCGGGTAATCACGGTGCGGGTCGTCGCTGCCCTGGCCATTGGCCAGTGCTTCGGTCTGCGCCAGCAGATTGGCCAGCAGGGCCTGATGATTGATCGTGTAGGGATCGTCGTTGTGCACGCAGCCGATGAAGTCGGCCGGAACGATGCTGGTGCCCTGGTGCAGTGCCTGGAAGAAGCTGTGCTGCACATCGGTGCCCGCGCCTCCCCACCACACCGGCACGGTATCGGTGGTGACCGGCTGGCCATCACGCTGCACACGCTTGCCCAGGCTTTCCATCACCAGCTGCTGCAGGTAGGCCGGCAACAGCGCCAGGCGCTGGTCGTAGGTCATCACCGCATGCGTGGCATGGCCCAGCAGGTTGCGGTTCCAGATGTCGGTCAGGCCGTGCAGCACCGGCAGGTTGCGCTCCAGCGGTGCATCCAGCGCATGCGCATCCATCTGCGCAGCACCTTCCAGCAGCTGTTCAAAGCGCTCGAAGCCGATCGCCAGCGCGATCGGGAAACCGACCGCAGACCACAGCGAATAGCGGCCGCCGACCCAATCCCACATCGGCAGCACACGATCGGCGGCGATGGCAAAGGCCTTGGCGGCACGTTCCGGATTGGCGCTGACCGCGTACAGGCGATCGCTGCCACCCAGCCAGTCGTGCAGGATCTGGCCGTTGAGCAGGGTTTCCTGGGTGCCAAAGGTCTTGGAGATCAGGATGCCGGCGGTCTTGGCCGGATCCAGCGTGGCCAGCGTACGCTGCATGGCCGCGCCGTCCACGTTCGATACGAAATGCACGCGCAGGCGCGCACCGCTGACCGGACGCAGCGCGTCGGCGACCAGGCGCGGGCCAAGGTCGGAACCACCGATGCCGACACTGACTACATCGGTCACGCCACTGTCTTCCAGCGCGCGCACCAGCACGCCCATGCGCTGGCGGATCTCGCGCGCGGTGGCATAGGCCTCGGCCGCCACCGGCGCATCGACCACGTCGCCGCGCAGTGCGGTGTGCAGCGCGGCGCGACCTTCGGTCAGGTTGACCTGCTCGCCACGGAACAGGCGGGTGATGGCACCACCGACATCACGGTCGGCAGCCAGCGCCAGCAATGCCTGCAACGCCGCGGCATCGTATTTCTGCCGGGCGAAGCTGACGTACAACGGACCGACCCGCAGCGCCAGGTCCTGCACGCGGCCGGGTTCGGCGGCGAGCAGGCCGGAGATGCTTGCGCCCTTCAGGCGCTGGGCGTGGGAATGCAGCGAGTCGAATCCGTTGTTCGTTGTCATGCGGCCTGGGTCGGGATCGTGTCGTTGGTGTGGGTGATCTGGTTCTTGCCATCAACGTACACCAGCTTCGGCTTGAAGCTGTCGGCTTCCTGCTCGGTCATGCTGGCGAACGCGGCAATGATGATGATGTCACCGACCTGCACGTGGCGCGCGGCGCCACCGTTGAGCGAGACAACGCCGCTGCCGGCTTCGGCGCGGATGGCATAGGTCGAGAAGCGCGCACCGTTGGTCACGTCCCAGATGTGCACCTGCTCGAACTCGCGGATGCCGGTGGCAGCCAGCAGGTTGTCATCGATGGCGATCGAGCCTTCGTAGTTCAGCTCGGAATGGGTGACGGTGGCGCGGTGGATCTTGGTCTTGAGCAGGGACAGGTGCATGGGGGCGCTGCAACGGCAAAGGAAAGAGCGGATTCTAGCACCCGCTTGGCCGTCGTCAGGGGCCTGCGGCAGGACGCTGAAGGCCGTTCAGGCGCCCTCGCCCGGCGGCGGCGCCGTGGCATGGACGGCACCGCCCTGCAGTGACAGCCTGAACACCGTATGGAAGGCCAGCCCGGAGGCCAGGCCCAGGCCCCCTGCAGCCAACACCGTCAGCCCATAGCTGATCACATCGAATGTATCGACATAGCGCAGGCGCTGCAGCAGCGGCCCATGGATCGCGCCCGGCCATTCATGGATGGCCATGGCCAGCGCGCCCAGAGCAGACCCTGCAAGCACGAAGCGGGTCCGGCGCAGGGGCCACCGAGACCGCAGGAGCAACGCCATCGGCAGGAACACCGCGATGGCGACGCAGACGCCCAGCCCGAACATCAGTCCACCGCCGGTGAGCGCGGGCATCGGCGTGCGCCTGAATTCGAGCGCGAACAACAGGCCGCCAAACAGTTGCGCCGGCAGCATGCCGGCAGCCAGCACGGCCAGGATCAACGCCTGCGCAAGCCGACCAGCGTCAGTGGAGGGTGTCTTCATTGCCGTTCTCCCGTCCATGGGAAGGTGCGAGGCGCCCATTGTGGGCGCCCCCGGGCCGCATGCGGCTCAGAACTCCAGGTTGTCGATCAGGCGGGTGGAGCCCAGGCGCGCGGCGATCAGCGCTACGCGGCCACCGCCATCGAACGTCGGCTCGGCCAGCTCCGGGGTGCGCAGCACCGCATAGTCGACCTGGAAACCGGCCGCCTGCAATGCCGCCGTGGCGTCGGCCTCGATGCGATCACGCGCCTGCCCGGCCACGTAGCCTTCGCGCATGCCCAGCAGGGTGCGGTGGATGGTGGTCGCGACCGGGCGCTGTTCGGCGCTCAGGTACTGGTTGCGCGAACTCTTGGCCAGGCCATCCTCGTCGCGCACGATGTCCGCGCCGACGATCTGGATCGGGAACGACAGCTCAGCCACCATCTGCCGGATCACCGCCAGCTGCTGGTAGTCCTTGCGGCCGAACACGGCCACGTCCGGCTGCACCTGCAGGAACAGGCGCGCCACCACCGTGCAGACGCCATCGAAGTGGCCCGGGCGGCTGGCACCTTCCAGCACCTCGCTCACGCCGGGCGCGTGCATCTGCGTGGTCTTGTCCACGCCCAGCGGGTACATGGCCTCGACGCTGGGCAGCCACACCGCATCGCAGCCGACCTGCTCAAGCCCGGCCACATCGGCCTCGGGCGTACGCGGATAGCGACTGAAATCCTCGTTCGGCCCGAACTGGGTCGGGTTGACGAAGATGCTCGCCACCACCTTGTCGGCGTACTGGCGGGCCAGGGTCACCAGCGAATGGTGGCCACCGTGCAGGTTGCCCATGGTCGGCACCAGCGCCACGCGCAGGCCCTCACGCTTCCACTGGGCGATCTGCTCGCGCAGTGCGCCGAGCTCGTTGAAGGTCTGGATCATTGGGCGTAAGCGTGCTGTTCGTCGGGGAAGCTGCCGTCGCGCACGGCGTCGGCATAGGCGCGGGTGGCACCGGCCACCGAACCGCCTTCGGCAAGGAAATCCTTGACGAACTTGGGGCGGCGATGGCCACTGTCCAGGCCGAGGAAATCGTGCAGCACCAGCACCTGGCCGTCGCACTGCGGGCCGGCACCGATGCCGATGGTCGGCACCTCCACCGCAGCGGTCACCTCGGCGGCAACCGGGGTCGGCACGCACTCAAGCACCATGATGCTGGCGCCGGCAGCGGCCACGGCCCTGGCATCTTCCACCAGCTGGCGCGCGGCATCGCCGCGGCCCTGGATCTTGAAGCCGCCCAGGCGCAGCACCGACTGTGGGGTCAGGCCCAGATGCGCACAGACCGGAATCTCACGCTCAACCAGGTAGCGGATGATGTCGACCTTGAAGCCGGCACCTTCGATCTTGACCATCTCGGCACCGGCCTGCAGCAGCTGCAGCGAAGCATCCAGCGCGCGCTCCGGAGTGGCATCGGCACCGAACGGCAGGTCGGCCACCAGCAGCGCGCGCTGCAGCACACGGGCCACGGCGCGGGTGTGGTAGACCATGTCGGCCACGGTCACCGGCAGGGTCGAATCATGGCCCTGCACGACCATGCCCAGCGAATCGCCGATCAGGATCAGGTCGACACCATTGGCATCGAAGGTGCGGGCAAAGCCAGCGTCGTAGGCGGTCAACATGACCAGCTTCTGGCCATTGCGCTTGGCCTCGGCCAGGGCGGGAACGGTCCAGGGCTTGCTGTCTGCGTGGGTGCTCATGTGCTGATAACCGGGGGAGATAACCCGGGCATTATCACCCTATCGGCGCGATCCCGCAGGCATCCACCCGCATCACTGCATCCCGCACGCGGCCATGGCCGGGGATGGCCAGATCCGGCGCGATTTCGGCCAGCGGCACCAGCACGAAGGCACGCTCGTGCATGTAGGGGTGTGGCACCTGCAGGCCGGGCTGGTCGAGCACCTGCGCGCCATACAGCAGCAGGTCCAGGTCCAGCGCGCGCGGCCCCCAGTGCACCGCCGCATCACGCACGCGGCCAAAGCCCTGCTCCAGCGCCAGCATCGCCTGCAGCAGTTCATCGGCTGCCAGTGACGTTTCGACCGCGGCCACCGCGTTGACGAACGGTGGCTGGTCTTCATTGCCCCAGGCCGGCGTTGCGTACAGGCGCGAGGCCTGCAGCACGCGGGTCCCGGGCAGGCCGTCCAGCGCAGTGATCGCCGCGCCGACAGTCGTGGCCGCATCGCCGAGGTTGGCGCCGAGGCCGATCCACGCTGGCGTCATTGCTTATTCGCCAGCTGCACCGGCCGAGGCCCCCGGGCGGCGGCGACGACGGCGACGCTTGCGCGGTGCTCCGTTCTCGTCATCGCCCTCTTCGCTGTGCATCGCGTCCAGCGACGATTCCAGCTCGCGGCCCGACTGCGCCTGTGCGTCGCGCCAGAATTCAACATCGGCAGCGTGCTCGGCCGAGGCCACCTGGCGCAGGCTGAGGAAGTCGAACGCGGCGCGGAAGCGCGGATGGGTGAGCGTGCGGAACACGCGCTTGCGCTGGCGCGAGCTGAAACGCGACTGCAGCAGCCAGATTTCCTGCATCGGCAGCGAGAAGCGGCGCGGCAGCGCGATGGTGCTCAGCTGCTGCACGGTGACGCGGTCGGCGGCACGACGCTGCGCCTCTTCCGGCGCCACGCCCTGCTTGAGCAGGGTCGCCTGGGCGCGGCAGAACGCCGGCCACAGCAGCAGCGCGAACAGGAACGCCGGCGAGACCGGCTCGTCGTTGGCCACGCGGGCATCGGTATTGGCCAGGCCCTCTACCAGCATGCGGCGCAGCGCGCCGGTGCGGTTGGACTTCAACGCCCTGGCGCTTTCCGGGAACAGCACGTCGAGCAGACCGTAGCGCTCCAGGCCTTCGAAGCTGGCCACGCCGTGCCCGGACAGGAACAGCTTCAGCACTTCCTCGAACAGGCGTGCCGGCGCGGCTTCGTTGAGCAGGCCAGCCAGCTGCGGGATCGGCGCGGCGGTGCCCTCTTCGATCTGGAAGCCGAGCTTGGCCGCCAGGCGCACGGCGCGCAGCATGCGCACCGGGTCTTCCTGGTAGCGCTGTACCGGGTCGCCGATGAGTTTCATCAGGCGCGCCTGCACGTCTTCGAAGCCACCGGTGTAGTCACGCACCGAGAAGTCCTCGATGGCGTAGTACAGGGCGTTGCAGGTGAAGTCGCGGCGGACGGCGTCGTCTTCGATGTTGCCGTACACGTTGTCGCGTACAAGCATGCCGTTTTCCATCTCGCGGTCGCCACTGCCGTCATCGCTGTTGGCGCGGAAGGTGGCGACTTCGATGATCTCGCGGCCGAACACAACGTGGGCGAGGCGGAAACGGCGGCCGATCAGGCGGCAGTTGCGGAACAGCTGCTTGACCTGTTCGGGCGTGGCGTCGGTGGCCACGTCGAAATCCTTGGGTTGGCCATTGACCAGCAGGTCGCGCACCGCGCCGCCGACAAGGTAGGCGCCGAAGCCGGCATCGCGCAGGCGATAAAGCACGCGCAGGGCGTTCGGGCTGATGTCCTTGCGGGAGATCGTGTGCTGGTCGCGCGGGATGACGCGCAGGCTGAACGGTGATGTAGCAGAGGAAATGATGTTGGCGCTTCCGGTTGAAGTTTCGGGATTGCCCAATGGCATCGAGGTGCATATACTAGCGCTCCTGCCTCGGCAGCGACACAGTTACGCTCCCTTCGTCTAGTGGTTAGGACGTGGCCCTCTCAAGGCTAAAACAGGGGTTCGAGTCCCCTAGGGAGCGCCAGTCGCTGCAGCAGGAACCGAAAAAGCCCGCCTTGTGCGGGCTTTTCTGTTTTCCGGGCCTGCAATCGGCTTGAGCCGGTGGGGTCACCCAGGGCAGGACACGCCGTAAACCCATCCATGGGGGCTCGATGGCGCCATCCATGGCGCCAACGGTCCTGCCCTGGGTGACCCCACCGGCTCTGGACGGTTTCCCGCGAGCTGCGGCAACAACCGGCCAGCGCTTCGCCGCATCCGCACGCACCATGAACTGTCAGGAGGGGGCAGGCCGCCCTCTCACACTCTGGACAAGCAGGCGCCAACGGAACGCAACCGAAGCCAGTCGCCGTCAGCCTTCCATCTGCTCCAGCTCCTTGCCCTTGGTCTCGCGTACGTAGCGGACCACGAAGATGATCGAGAGGATCGCCGCGACCGCGTAGATGCCATAGGCGCCGGCCAGGCCGATGCCGGCCAGCAGCATCGGGAAGGTCACGGTGATCGCGAAGTTCGAGGTCCATTGCGCCGCACCCGCCACCGCCAGCGCCGGGCCGCGGATCTGGTTGGGGAACATCTCGCCCAGCATCACCCACATCACCGGGCCCCAGGACATGTTGAAGAACACCACGTAGACATTGGCCGCGACCAGCGCCAGCCGCCCCATGCCATCGGACAGCTGCAGGCGCCCATCGACCAGGCTGCCGCTGGCGAACGCCACCACCATCAGCACCAGCGCCACCGACATGCCGACCGAGCCGATCCACAGCAGCGGCTTGCGCCCGATGCGGTCGATCAGCAGCACCGTCAGCAGGCAGGCACCGATGCTCAGCCCACCGGACAGCACGTTGATCAACAGCGCGTCGCTTTCCGAAAAGCCGACCGCCTGCCACAGCACTGCGCCGTAGTAGAACACCACGTTGATGCCGACCAGCTGCTGGAACATGGCCAGGCCGATACCCACCCACAGGATCGGCCGCAGCTTGCCGCTGACCGTGTCGCGCAGGTCGCTGAAGCGCGGCTTGTGCTGGTCCTGGGCCAGGCTGGTTTCGATCTCGGCCTGCTTGGCCGCCGCCACGGTATCGCCGTACAGCCGCGCGAGCACCGCCCTCGCCTGCTGCTGGCGCCCCTTCAGGACCAGGAAGCGCGGGCTTTCCGGAATCACCAGCAACAACAGCAGGAACAGCCCCGACGGCAGCGCCTGCATCCAGAACATCCAGCGCCAGGCCTCATGACCCAGCCACAACGGCTCGGTCGACGCCCCGGCGGCGCGGGCCAGCAGGTAGTTGCTGAGGAACGCCGCGAACAGGCCGCAGATGATCGCCATCTGCTGCACTGTGGCCAGGCGCCCGCGATAGCGCGCCGAGGCCACCTCGGCGATGTAGGCCGGCGACATCACGCTGGCCGCCCCTACTGCAAAGCCGCCCAGCACGCGGGCCGCGATGAACAGCCAGGAGGCGTGGGCTGCACCGGCACCCAGCGCCGAGACCAGGAACATCAGCGCCGAGGCGATCAGCACGCCGCGGCGTCCCAGGCGGTCGCCCAGCCAACCGGCCAGGAACGCACCGATCGCACAGCCCAGCAGCATCGAGGCGACTTCGAAACCGAGCGCCGCCTCGCTGGAGTTGAAGGCCTGGCGCAGGCCATCGACCGTGCCATTGATGACACCACTGTCGAAGCCGAACAGGAATCCACCGAGCGTGGCCACGCAGCTGATCAAGACGATGAATGCAGTGATCTCACCGCCATGGAGTGCGATGCTGGGCTGGGCTGGTGACATTGACGATCCTGCTGGGAAGGGGGCCGGCCACCCGACGCAGCCGGCTGACCCCCAGCGTCGCACAGGCCCCGCCCTGCCGCCAATGACTGCCACGGCCGCGCCTGCCAGACGCCCGATTTCCGCCCCGCGCCGACAGCGGGGGCCAACCTGTTCTAGAATTGGCGGGTTCAGGAATCGATCCACCCCCAGCCCATGCCCTTTGTCGTCACCGAAAACTGCATCAAGTGCAAACACACCGATTGCGTGGAAGTGTGCCCCGTGGATTGCTTCCACGAAGGCCCGAACTTCCTGGTGATCGACCCGGATGAGTGCATCGACTGCACCCTCTGCGAGCCGGAGTGCCCGGTCAACGCGATCTTCCCGGAGGACGATGTCCCCGCCGGCCAGGAAGGCTTCGTCGCCCTCAACGCCGAGCTGGCGAAGGAGTGGCCGGTGCTGACCGTGCGCAAGGACCCGCCCGCCGACGCCGGCGAATGGGATGGCAAGCCGGACAAGCTGAAGCTGCTGGAGCGCTGAGAAGCGCCCACGGCGGCAACGAAAAGGGCGCCCACGGGCGCCCTTTTCTGTTTTCCGGTGAACGCCAACCGCAAGATCCGGCATGCCAGCCTTGCGATCCGGTATGCCAACCTCGCGATACGGCATGCCGACCTTGCGATCCGGTAGGTGCCAACCTTGGTTGGCACAGAAGCGCCGACCAAGGTCAGTCTCTACCAGAGGCAGCCCTTACTGGGCCAGCTTCGCCTTCAGCGCGGCGATCAGCTTCACCGGCGCTTCGGCGGTGGCCGGCAGGCCACGCGGGTCGACCGCGGAGATGTAGGCGCCGGCATCGACGGCGACCACGCGGACCAGGAAGTTGCTGCCTTCGTAGGCCACGTCATACGAGCCGAGCAGCTGGGCGCGGCTGGCGATGGTCACGCCCTCCACGCCTTCCAGCGCGGTACCGACCTTGGCGAAGGCTTCATCCTTGCCACCGGCGATGGTGAAACCGGTATTGCCAACGGCCGGAGCCGCAGCCGCCGGTGCTGCCGGCTTGGTGGCCGACACCAGCGCCGGCACCTTGTTGTCACCGGTGGTGGCCGGCAGGTTGAGGTCCGGCGGCACTTCCAGCGGACGCATTTCCGGGGCCAGGGCATAGTCGCCCTTGACGCCACGCTTGAAGCAGCCGGTGGTGCCGGCGGCAACGGCCACCGCAAGCAGGGCGTAGGACAGCACGCGGACAGTGGAAACGGATTGACGCATGTGAATCTCCTGGGTCAGACCAAGACGAAAGGTCAGTGGCTGGAAAGGGCTTCAAGGGCGGCGATGTCGCCGGCAAGATGGTCGGCGGCCGCGTGGTGCGGCGCCGACAGCGGCAGCAGCGGCAGGCGCAGGTCATGGCCGATGCCGATACGGCGCAGCAGCGCCTTGACCGGAATCGGGTTCGGTTCAACACCGCAGAAATCATGGAACGGCTGCAGGCGCGCATCCCAGGACTCGGTGGCTTCGTGGTCATGGGCGGCGGCCAGCTCGCACATGCGGCGGTAGGCGCCGGGCAGCACGTTGGAGCCGACCGAGATCAGGCCGTCGATACCGGCCCGGATCGAACGCGCAGCCGTACCGTCGTCGCCGCTGAGCACGGCGAACTGCGGGCTGCGCAGTGCGAGCAGCGCCTGCACCCGGCCGGTGTCGCCCACCGCCTCCTTGATGCCGACGATGTTGGGGTGGCTGGCCAGTTCGGCCACGGTCTCCGGCTGCATGTCGCAACCGGTACGGCCGGGCACGTTGTACAGCACGACCGGCAACCCGCCCTGGTCGGCGACCGCACGATAATGGGCAATCAGGCCGGCCTGGGTCGGCCTCACGTAAGGCGGGGTGACCACCAGTGCATGGCTGGCGCCAAGCGCGGCCGCACGACGGGTCTGTTCGATGGTTTTGGCGGTACCGGACAGGCCGGTGCCGGCCATGACCGGGATGCGGCCGCCAATGCGTTCGACCGCGCTGGCCAGCAGCAGGTCGTACTCGGCATCGGTGAGGGTTGCCGCTTCGCCGGTCGAGCCGGCAACGACAACGCCATGGACGCCACCTTCCAGTTGCAGGTGCAGCAGGCGCTGCCAACCGTCGGGATCGAGAGCGCCGTCGGCCCGGAACGGGGTCGCCAGCGCGGTGATGAGGCCGGAAAGGGACAAGGACGTGCTGCTCTTGGCTGGAAAGGGAAAACGCCCGCCACGAAAGGCCGGGGGCGACCTGAATGTTACTTGCGGCGCGAAAGCACGGGCAAGTATGCTGGACACCGGTGGATCCCCGCCTCTGGCGGGCATTCAGACTAACGCATGCATTACCCGGAATCGCCTTGACCGACACCACCCCGCGCCCCGCGCCGAGCGAAAACCACCTCCTGATCAACGCCTATACGACGCATCCGGAGTCCCCCCTGCTGTCCGTCACCCGCCGCATCGCCGACAGCGGCTGCAATCTGGTGGACGCACGCCTGGCCACGGTCGGCCGCGATGTCTCGGTCACCGCCCTGGCCACCGGCTCCTGGGACTCGGTGGCCAAGCTCGAGGCGATGCTGACCCGGCTGGAGCGCGAGGAAGGCCTGAAGCTGGTCTGGTACCGCACCGCGGCCAAGCAGGCGCAGTCCAACCTGCTGCCGTACATTGTCGAAGTGATCGCCGCCGACAAGCCGGGCATCCTGTTCCAGCTGGCCGATTTCTTCGACCGCCAGGGCATCACCATCGAGAACCTGCAGAGCACGCGCTACCGCGCCATGCAGACCGGTGCGGAAATGTTCAGTGCACAGGTCACCATCGGCGTGCCGGCCAACATGCACATCGCCGCGCTGCGCGACGATTTCCTTGAGTTCTGCGACCACCTGAACCTGGACGCGATCATGGACCCGATGAAATTCTGATTGGGAGTGCGGATTTTTCGCGCGCCTCTCACGGGCGCGTGGCGTTTCATGCAATTGTCGTAGAAACAACCCAGGCTCGACAGAAGGACCTCATGAACAACGGCGATACCCTGGACAGCACCACCCTCTCCCTGCCGCTGGCGCTGTCCGGTGGCGACCAGGCCACTCTCGGCGACTATGCCGGCCAGTGGCTGGTGCTGTACTTCTACCCCAAGGACAGCACTCCCGGCTGCACCACCGAAGGCATCGACTTCAACGCCCTGCTGCCGAAGTTCAAGAAGGCCGGCGCGGTCGTGCTCGGCGTCTCTCGCGACTCGGTGAAGTCGCACGACAACTTCTGTGCCAGGCAGGGCTTCAACTTCCCGCTGGTCAGCGATGGCGACGAAGCGCTGTGCAGCGCCTTCGACGTGATCAAGATGAAGAACATGTACGGCAAGCAGGTACGTGGCATCGAACGCAGCACCTTCCTGATTTCCCCCGACAGCCGCATCGTGCAGTCCTGGCGCAAGGTCAAGGTTGCCGGCCATGCCGATGCCGTTCTCGCCGAACTGAAGGCCTCCCAGTCCAAGTGAGTCCCACTGCCTACTGTGTCTGCCATCACCCTGCCCCGCAGCAGGCCGTGGTGGTTTTTCCCTGTCCGTAACCAGGAATCGACGATGACCCGAGGCAAGCGCATCTACGTGCTGGATACAAACGTGCTGATGCACGATCCGACCGCGCTGTTCAAATTCGAGGAGCACGACATCTACCTGCCCATGCAGGTGATCGAGGAGCTGGACAACGGCAAGAAGGGCACCTCCGAAGCGAGCCGCAACGCCCGCCAGGTGAGCCGCTTCCTCAACGAGCTGGTGCAGGAATCCGGCCTGGACAACCTGGCCGACGGCATTCCGCTGCAGCGCCCCAACGGCCTGCAGCTGCGCGGCAAGCAGAGCGCCGGCAAGCTGCGCTTCCAGACCAGCCACTTCGACGCGGGCAAGAGCTTTGGCAAGGTCATTCCCGACAATGCCATCCTTGGCGCGATCCTGGCGCTGAAGGAAGAAACGCCGGACCTGCCGGTGGTGTTCGTTTCCAAGGACATCAACCTGCGGATCAAGGCCGCCATCGCCGGCATCGTGTCCGAGGACTACGAAAACGACCGCGCGCTGGACGATTTCAGCCTCCTCTACACCGGCGCCACCGAGCTGCCGGAAGACTTCTGGAAGCGCCACGGCGACGACCTGCGCAGCTGGAGCGACAAGGGCCGCACGCATTACGAAATCCTGGCGCAGGATGGCGAGGAGTGGTACCCGAACCAATACGTCTACCTGCCCGGCGAAGACGAGGTCGAACTGCGTGTCAGCCGCGTGGTCGGCGACGGCAAGGTGGTGCTGTCGCTGGTGGATGATTTCCGCCACGGCAGCCACGCTGTGTGGGGAATCAGTGCACGCAACCGCGAGCAGAACTTCGCGCTCAATGCACTGATGGACCCGGAGATCGACTTCGTCACCCTGCTGGGCACCGCCGGCACCGGCAAGACCCTGCTGGCGCTGGCTGCCGGCCTGGCGCAGACGATGGACCAGCAGCGCTACCGCGAGATCATCATGACCCGCGCCACGGTCAGCGTCGGCGAGGACATCGGCTTCCTGCCCGGCACCGAGGAAGAGAAGATGACGCCGTGGATGGGCGCACTGACCGACAACCTGGAAGTGCTCACGCACAACCAGGAAGGCGGCACCTGGGGGCGCCAGGCCACCAACGACCTGCTCGCCAGCCGCATCAAGATCCGCTCGATGAACTTCATGCGCGGCCGCACCTTCCTGTCGCGCTACCTGATCCTGGACGAGGCGCAGAACCTCACCCCCAAGCAGATGAAGACGCTGATCACCCGTGCCGGCCCCGGTACCAAGATCGTCTGCCTGGGCAACGTCGAGCAGATCGACACCCCGTACCTGACCGAGACCACCTCGGGCCTGACCTACGCGGTGGATCGCTTCAAGAACTGGCCGCATAGTGCGCACATCACCCTGCGCCGAGGCGAACGCTCGCGCCTGGCCGATTACGCTTCGGAGGTGTTGTGAACCGCTGCACCCGCCTGCTGCTGCCCACGGCTGCGATCGCCCTCGCAGCCGCCCTGGGTGCCTGCACCACCACGCGCGGCCCGGCCAGCGTGCCGACCGCCGAGCGTACCGGCCAATCCTGGGTGGTCACCCGCCCGATCATCGCCGCGCAGGTGCTCGACACCTGCTCGCGCGCCAGTCCCGGCCGCGAGGCCGGGCGGGTCAGCGGCTACTGGGCGCCCAGCCGGCAGCAGATCGACCAGCTGGAAGCGCAGCTGTCGTCACTGGAGGCACAGGTACCGAAGGTGCTGGGCTTCGACCGCCAGTACGTCGGCATCGAAAGCGCCGGCAAGCGGCTGATCTACATCAACGCCTTCCACCTGCCCGACGACAGCGGCATCAATCCGGCACGGGAAGCGATCCGCGTCTGTGACGGCGGCACGCAGTTCTGGGGCGCGGTGTTCGACCCGGCCAGCAACACCTTCAGCGAGCTGCAGTTCAACGGCGGCTTCGGCGGGCCCTGAGGGGCCCCGCCGATGGGAATTCGCCTGCCCACCTGGGTCTGGATCGGCGCGGTCGCGCTGTCGTGCGTGGCCGGCATGGTGAATGTCGTCGGCTTCCTCGGTTTCGAACACCAGGCCGTCAGCCACATGACCGGCAGCACCAGCCAGTTGGGCATGGCGCTGGCCCAGGGTGACTGGCGCGCGGTCGGCCACCTGTGGGGACTGCTGATCGCGTTCTCGCTGGGCGCGATGCTCAGCGGCCTGTTGATCCAGGACAGCACCCTGCAGCTGGGCCGTCGCTACGGCGTGGCGCTGGCACTGGAATCGGCGCTGCTGCTGGTGGCCATTCCGCTGTTCGAACAGCACCAGATCTGGGGCGCACTGGCCGCCGCCATGGCCTGCGGCCTGCAGAACGCGATGGCCACCACCTTCAGTGGCGCGGTGGTACGCACCACCCACCTCAGCGGCATGTTCACCGACCTCGGCATCGGCCTGGGCCACCTGCTGCGTGGGCTGCCGCTGCAGGTACGACGGCTGACCCTCAGCGGCCTGATCATCAGCGGCTTCCTCGCCGGCGGCATCATCGGCGCCTGGTTGTTCATGCGCTGGCAGTACGACGCCCTGCTCGCCCCGGCCCTGCTGACCGGCCTGACCGGGCTGGGTTATGTGCTGTACCAGCAATGGGCGCGTTGGCGGCATTGAATCAAGGACATCCACGCATGGCGTGGATCTACCTTCCCCTGCGGGACCACGGCACAATCAACCGATGAGCCCGACCACTCCCGTTTCCGCCCTCACCATCGCCGGCTCCGACTCCGGCGGTGGCGCCGGCATCCAGGCTGACCTGAAGGCCTTCGCCGCACACCGCGTGCATGGCCTTTCCGCGATTGCTGCACTGACCGCGCAGAACACCCGCGGCGTCATCGCCGTGCACGTGCCACCCATCGAGTTCCTGCGCGCGCAGCTGGATGCCTGCTTCGACGACTTCGACATCCACGCGGTGAAGCTGGGGATGCTGGCCAACGCCGAAGTGATCCATGCCGTCGCTGATGCACTCGAAAAGCACCGCCCGCCACACGTGGTACTGGACCCGGTGATGGTCGCCACCAGTGGGGCACGCCTGCTGGAAGACAGCGCATTGCAGGCCATGCGTGAGCGCCTGATCCCGCTGGCCACGCTGATCACCCCCAATACGCCGGAAGCAGAACTGCTGGTCGGCCGGAAGATCAGCAACGGCGAAGACGCAGAACAGGCCGCCTCGGCCCTGCTCGACCTCGGTGCCGGCGCAGTGCTGCTCAAGGGTGGCCACCTGCATGAAGGCAATCGCGTGATCGATCGCTACTTCGACGGCGTCAGCAGCGAAGAATTCATCCACGCGCGCCTGCCGCTGGACGCACATGGCACCGGCTGCACGCTGGCCTCGGCCATCGCCGCGCAGCTGTGCAATGGCCTGAGCCTGGCCAACGCCTGCGAAGCCGGTATCGACTACGTTGCACGCGGCCTGCAGCAGGGCTATGCCCCCGGCCGCAGCGAGGTGCTGGTGCTCGACCACTTCGGCGCGGCACCCCACGCATGAGCCCGACGCCGAGCGTCCTTGCCGTGCAGTGCGACGACGGCCATCGCTTCGAGGTGATCGCCTGCGTGCCCGCACAGCCCATCGCACGCCTGCTGTGGCTGCCGGCACTGGGCGTGGCCGCGCGCCACTACCTGCCACTGGCTTTGGCGCTGGCGGCGAAGGGCGTGGCGGTCTACCTGCACGAGTGGCGCGGCAACGGCAGCAGTTCGCTGCGCCCATCGCGCACGCAGGACTGGGGCTATCGCGAGGTACTCGAACAGGATCTGCCGACCAGCCAGGCCGTCCTGGCCGCAGCGGATGACGAAGGCGACGCCCTGCCCTGGATCATCGGCGGCCATAGCCTGGGCGGGCAGCTGGCCTGCGTGCATGCCGGCCGCAACCCGCAGCACTTCAACCGGCTGTGGCTGGCCGCCAGCGGCTCACCGTTCTGGCGCGGATTCCCACCACCGCGTGGCTGGCTGCTGCCGCTGGTCTACCGCTTCCTGCCGTGGATCGCACAGCGCCAGGGCGTGCTGCATGGCCGTCGCCTCGGCTTTGGTGGCACCGAAGCGCGCGGACTGATTGCCGACTGGGCACGCGTCGGCCTGAACAACCATTACGCCGCCGTCGGCATGGACGAAGACCTCGATGCGCAGATGGCGCGTGTGCATGGCAGCGCACAGGCGGTGCTGATGGAGCACGACTGGTTGGCCCCCACCGGATCGATGCAGACGCTGCTGGCGAAGCTGCCGAATGTGGACGCGCAGCTGCGCGTGCTGTCCACGCAGGAACTGGGCACGCGCGCCGATCATTTCGCGTGGCTGAAGGCCCCTGATGCTGTGGCTGACAGCTTTTTCATTCAGTTGGATGAAAATTTTCACAAAACTGTTGACGGTACGCGCCGACATCCGCATAATTCCGCTCCTGTCGCAGGGCGCCCGTAGCTCAGTTGGATAGAGTACCTGGCTACGAACCAGGCGGTCGGGAGTTCGAATCTCTCCGGGCGCACCACTCGACAGGTTTCCAGCATCCGCCGCTGGAAATGCAGTAAAACTTGATTGTGTACCGCGCGCCCGTAGCTCAGTTGGATAGAGTACCTGGCTACGAACCAGGCGGTCGGGAGTTCGAATCTCTCCGGGCGCACCATACACAGTCAGCACAACAAGTTCATGTAATTGGCGCCCGTAGCTCAGTTGGATAGAGTACCTGGCTACGAACCAGGCGGTCGGGAGTTCGAATCTCTCCGGGCGCACCATTACACCGAAACAGCAGGCCTCGGCCTGCTGTTTTTTTATGTGTGTTTTTCGGCAGGGCTGTGCCCTGCACCCTGGTAGTGCCGGCCGCTGGCCGGCAACCTCAACGGCAACGGCAAAAGCTGGCATTCCGTGGGCTGGCGGGGCGGCATGGACAGGCAGGACACGCCGTAAACCCCGCTCCGCGGTCCGGCCCAGCCGCTGGCGGCTGTGCGTTCGGGCGCTTGCGAAGCAATGCTTCGCAAGCAAAGCGCCCTCACCCATGGGGGCTCGATGGCGGCATCCATGCCGCCAACGGTCCTGCCTGCCCATGCCGCCCCACCTCTGACAGATTTCCGCGATCTGATGGATCCACGCCATGCGTGGATGAATCTCCATCGAGTTCGAACATTTCGACAATTGATCGAAGAGCATCCACGCATGGCGTGGATCTACCGTGTCGACCAAGGTCGACACCTACCAGAGCAGTACGCCGTTCCGACAGATCGCGGAAAACTGTCGAAGGCGGGGTGGGTCCGGTTGCGGGAGTGTCCGCGGCATGGATGCCGCGGCCAAGCCCCCAAGGACGGGTTTACGGCGTCTCCCGCAACCGGACCCACCCCGCCATCCCTCAGGAAACCAGCTTCTGCTGTTGCAGTTGCTGTTGCTGTTGCTGTTGCTCTGGATCGTAGCGGGTGCAGGGCGCAGCCCTGCTGTACACCTACCCCCTGGCCATTGCCTGCCACCACTGCGACAACAGCTCCGGCCTGCGCAGGCGCTCGCGCCACCAGCGCAGTGCGGCGCCATCCTCTCCAGTGCGCCAGGCCAGCCAGAAGGTCTCCTCCGGCTTGTGTTCCTCCACCTCACGGATCACCAGCTGGCCGCGCGCCACCGCAGCGCGCGCACACGGTTCGGGCAGGAAACCGAATCCCACGCCTTCGCACTGCAGCTTCAGTTTGCTGGCCATGTCCGGCACCGTCAGCATCTCCTGCCCCATCAACAAGCCGACCGTGCGCGGCAGCAGCCTGCGCGCGGAATCAGAGACCGCGATCGCGCAGTGCTCGACCAGCTGCTCGCGACCCAGCACACCCGGCACTGCGGCCAACGGATGACCGGGCGCGACCGCGAACACGAACTCCACCGTGCCCAGCGGCTCGACCACGTAACCACCGCCACTGGGGCCCTCACCCGGCGCGCCGACCAGCAGGTCGGCACGGCGGTCCAGCAGGGCCTCCCAGGTGCCGGACAGGGCCTCGCCGATCAATCGCAGCCGGGTCGGTGCCTCGGCCTCACGAAACGCGGCGATATCCGGGCCGAGCAGCCAGGTCGGGAACACCGAATCCACCGCCAGCGTCAGTTCGGTCTCCCAGCCCGACGCCACCCGGCGCACCCGCAGTTCCAGCTCGCGGGCGGCGCGCAGCAGGTGCCGGCCCTCGTCCAGCAGCGCGCGGCCGGCCTCGGTCGGTTCGGCGCGCGGGCCGACCCGGTCGAACAGCTGAACACCCAGGTCCTCCTCCAGCTTGGCCACGGTGTAGGAGATGGTCGAGGGCACTTTGTGCAGGGCCTTGCCGGCGCCGGCAAACGAGCCGCGGCGGTCGATGGCATCCAGGATCTGCAGGGCATCGAGGCTGAGCTTGAGCATTCGAATTTTTCGATGATGGACGTCAAAACTATCCGTTTTTCAAACCCCGGGCGCAAGCGGATACTTCTCTCCAACGGGGAAACACAGCGGCTACTGGCCCACCCCGCCCCATCGAAACCATCGAACAAGGAGATTCCATCATGCTGCAGATCCGCAAGAGCGCTACCCGTGGCCTGGCCGAGCATGGCTGGCTGTCCTCGCGCCATACCTTCTCCTTCGCCAACTACTACGACCCGCGCTACGTCAGCTTCGGCCCGCTGCGGGTGATCAACGAAGACAAGGTGATCGGCGGCCAGGGCTTCGGCACCCACGGCCACAGCAACATGGAAATCATCTCCTACGTGCTGGGCGGTGCGCTGGAACACAAGGACTCGATGGGCACCGGCTCGGTGCTGCGTTACGGCGACGTGCAGCGCATGAGCGCCGGCAGCGGCGTCACCCACAGCGAGTTCAACCATTCCGCCGACGATACCGTGCACTTCCTGCAGATCTGGATCTTCCCGGACACCGAGAACATCACGCCGTCGTACGAGGAGACCCACTTCGCACCGGAGACCAAGCGCGGCCAGCTGCGCCTGATCGCTTCGCCGGACGGTGCCGACGGTTCGCTGCGCATCCACCAGGATGCCCGCATCTTCGCCACCATCCTCGATGGCGGCCAGAAGCTGCACCATGCGCTTGGCAACGGTCGTGGCGCCTATGTGCAGGTGGCCCGTGGGCAGCTGCAGGTCAACGGCATCACCCTGGAAGCCGGTGATGCGCTGCAGGTCAGCGACGAAGCCCAGCTGACGCTGGAAAACGGCAACGATGCCGAAGTGCTGGTGTTCGACCTGCCGCTGTAACCACATCGCCCGCGATGCTGCAGAGCATCGCGGGCGCATCTGCGTCAGAACCTGTAATTCAAGCTCAACCGCACGTTGCGCGGCTCACCCCAGGTGTAGGTGCTGTACCAGTTGAAGATCGTGTAGTAACGCTTGTCGAGCAGGTTGTTGACGTTGACCGTGGCCGACAGGCGATCGTTGAACTGGTAGCGCGCCATCGCATCGAGCAACCAGTACGGCTGCGTGCGATGCACCACCTTGGCCCGCGTGGCCGGGTTGGTGATCTCGCCGAAAGTCGAATCCTGCCAGCGTGCGCCACCACCCAGCGTCAGCGCCTGCCAGGCGCCACGCAGACGGTAGCGGGTGTGCAGGCTGAACTGGTTCTCCGGTTCCAGCGTGGTCACCTTGGTGCCCGCCTGGCGGGCAATCTTGTGGGAGAACCCACCCTGCACCTGCCAGCCCTCGGCCAGCTGACCCGACATTTCAAGCTCGTAACCCTTGGTGCGCACGCCCATCAAGGCGCGGTAGGCATCCTGGCCATCCGGTGTCTTGCCGCCGGTGGGCTGGGCGAAGTTGTCCTGATCAAGCTGGAACAGCGCCGCACTGGCATTGAGGCGTCCATCGAAGAACTCAGCCTTCAGGCCAACCTCGTAGCTGCGGCCCTCCAGTGGATCCAGTGCCTTGCCCTGCTCGTCACGCTCGCCCTGCGGCTTGAAGATGGTGCTGTAGCTGGCATACACCGAGTAATGCTCGCCGAGGTCGTAGACCACGCCGGCATAGGGCACATG
This sequence comes from Stenotrophomonas sp. YJH_SMC_64, assembly GCF_059371375.1. NCBI lineage: Bacteria > Pseudomonadati > Pseudomonadota > Gammaproteobacteria > Lysobacterales > Lysobacteraceae > Stenotrophomonas > Stenotrophomonas sp. YJH_SMC_64. Next base: position 169,526 of record NZ_JCAFUN010000011.1, read on the forward strand.
GACGCCGGTCTCTCGCGTGTCCGGCGAGCGGTAACTGGCCAGGCGGCTGCCGACGATCAGCTTCAACGGATCGGCCAGATCGAAGCGGCCAACCACGTACAGCCCATTCTCGCGGGTCACTTCATTGTTGTCATAGGTGCGCTGCCACTGCGGTTCGGCAATGTCGCCATTCCAGGTCCTGTAGTCCGGCACGGTATCCGGGAACCCCGCCTGCGGGCCGTAGCCGGTATTGGTCCAGCGCTTGCGCGAGGCACTGCCACCGACCACCAGCTCATGCTCTCGCCCGAACAGGCCGAAACGCCCGCTCACATAGAAGTCGGCGGCATTGCTGACGGTCTTGCCAACGTACTTGCCGAGCCACAGGCTGACGCCCTCGCCGGTCAACGGATCAGGATTGCCGGCGGCGGCACCGGCCAATGCGGCGTCATAGCCGTTGACCTGGTGGTTGAGCTGCAGCTTGGCAATCCAATCGTTGGCGAACGTGTGCTCCAACGTGGTGAAACCGGTACGCACGTACTGGCGCCAGCCGGCCCATTGCGCACCATTGTTGAACGAGCGCGGCATGCGGTTGAAGTTGCCGGCGCTGTCCAGCAGCGGAATGCCGCCCCACGTCGACCCCTTCGGGTCGCTGTCCATCACGTCGCCACCGACCGACAGCAGCGTGCGATCGCCCAGATCGGCTTCCACCACGGCATAGCCGACCTTGCTGGTTCGCTGGTAGTTGTCCAGGTTGGAGCGCTTGTCTTCCCAGGCACCCACGGCACGGCCACGCACGCGGCCATCGGCAGTCAGCGGGCCACCCACATCAAGCTCGGCGCGGTAGTCGTCCCAGCGGCCGACACCCAGTGAAGCACTGCCGGCGAAGTCCTTGCCCGGCTTCTTGCGCACCAGGTTGATGGTCGCACCCGGATCGCCCATGCCGGTCAGCAGGCCGGTCGCGCCCTTGAGCACTTCGATGCGGTCGTAGATGGCGGTATCGCTGAGCGTGTTGCCGGCGGAGTACGCCGAATTGCGCGACATCGGAATGCCGTCGTACTGGAAGTTCTGGATCGCGAAGCCGCGCGCGTAGTACTCGGTGCGTTCGCTGTCGTAGGTGACGATGCTGATGCCGGGGGTCACCCGCATCACGTCGTCGATGCCGTGCAGGCCGAAGTCATCCATCTGTGCGCGGGTGATCACGCTGATGGTCTGCGGGGTCTGCCGTGGCGTCAGCACCAGGCGGGTCGCGGTGGCAATGGTGCCGGGCGTATAGGCGCCGCTGCCCTCGGTGATGGTACCGAGCAGGTTGGCGGTGACCTGCACGGTCTGCAGGGTCTGTGATGCAGGCGCCTGCGAATCCTTGGCTGGATCCGTACTGGACTGCGCAGCAGCAATACCGCTGCTGCCCAGTGCAGCGATCAGCAAACCCCGGGCCAGCGCCTGCGGCAACGCGCGGCGACGCGGCAAGGGGGACGGCGTATGGACAACAGGCACAGACAGCACGGCGGGACCTCCACGATAGGGTGGGATCCTCTGGCGGCGGCTGGAGGGAAGAGAGGGACGCGGCCGGACAGCCGCGGCGCAGGAGTGTACTCCCCTGCGCCGCGGCTGTCGTGCAACGCGCTGCCGCAGCTATCAGCCGCCGATGGCGGCGCACGCCTCCAGGATCAGCGCCGTCACTTCCTTCGGCTGCGAGGCCAATGAGGCATGGCTGGCATCCAGCTCCAGCAGGCGCCTGGGCTGCATCCTTGCGGCCATGGCCTTCTGGTTTTCCGGCGCGATCATGCGGTCCTGGCGGGACAGCTGGTACCAGCTCGGCATGTGCTTCCACGCCGGGTCGCTGACCGCATCACCGAAGGTGCTGGCCAGCGGTGCCTTCTGGGTAACGGCCATCACCCGGCCTTCGTCCTCGCTCAGATCCTGGCAGAAGCTCTCATGGAACTTGTCCGCACGCAGCCACAGGTAGCCATCACTGTCAGGTGCCAGGTTCGGTGCCGCCTCCGGCAGGTGCTGCTGGGTGATGCCACCGGGACTCTCGCCGGCATCAGGCGCGAACGCGGCGATGTAGACCAGGCCCTTCACGTTGGGCTCGTTACCGGCCTGGCTGATCACCGCGCCGCCATAGGAGTGGCCGACCAGCAGTACCGGCCCGTCGATCTGCCGGATCATTTTCCGGGTGCGCCCTGCGTCGTCGGCCAGCGAGGTCAGCGGCAGTTCTACCGCCTGCACACGGTCGTGGCCGTTGCGATGCAGTTCCAGGATCACCTTGGCCCAGTGTGCGGCCCCGCCCCAGAATCCATGGACGAGGAGGATGGTCGGTGTCGTGCTCATGTACGGATCTCCGGCAGCGGCCGGCGGGATGCCGACCGTGCAGCCACTGTCCGTGGGCGACGTTAATCGCCAGTGACGCGAGCGGGTCACTGCAATCGTATGCGTCGCCCGATGTCACGCATGGCACTTGCCGAGCCGACCTGAAAACGTTTCCATAAACGTCCCTTGGAGCTTCGCATCGCGCATGACGCCTTCATCCCCACGTGCCCAGCAGCACGCCACCCGCGCCGCCTTCTTCATTCCCGGATTCGCCACCGCCGCATGGGCGCCGATGGTGCCCTACGCCAAGGCCAAGGCCGGGCTGTCCGACGCCAGCCTCGGCGCCGTGCTGCTGTGCCTTGGGCTCGGCTCGCTGCTGGCGATGCCGTTGGCGGGCGCGCTGACCGGGCGGCTGGGCTGCCGCCGGGTGATGGTGATCACCTGCGCGATGATGCTGTGCGCCCTACCCTTGCTGGTGCTGGCGCCCTCGCCGGTGGCGCTGGGTGCGGCGCTGTTCGTGTTCGGCGCCGGCGTCGGTGCGCTGGATTGTGCGATGAACATGCAGGCGGTCGCGGTCGAGCGCGACGCCGGGCGCGCGATGATGTCCGGCTTCCACGCCTTCTACAGCATCGGTGGCTTCGTCGGCGCAGGCTGCATGACCGGCCTGCTGATCCTGGGTACACCGCTGTGGCTGGCCGCGCTGGTTTCGGTGGCGGCACTGCTGCTGGTCGCGGTGCTGTCGGCGCCGCACTGGCGCCCGCAACGGATCCTGCACGACGGCCCACTGCTGGCGCTGCCGCACGGCGTGGTGCTGTTCATCGGCGTGCTGGCCTTCGTGGTGTTCCTCGCCGAAGGCTCGATGCTGGACTGGAGCGCGGTGTTCCTGGCCGAAGTGCGGCAAGTGCCGCGTGACCAGGCCGGCGCCGGCTTCGCGCTGTTCACCCTGGCGATGACCGCGATGCGCCTGTTCGGCGACGGCATCGTCGAGCGCCTCGGCCGCACCCGCACCCTGGTCTTCGGCGGCATCACCGCCGCAGCAGGTTTCACCCTGGCCACGCTGGTGCCCTCGTTCCCGGTGGCGCTGGCGGGCTATGTGCTGGTCGGGCTGGGCTGCGCCAACATCGTGCCGGCATTGTTCTCGATGGCCGGCCAGCAGCGGGTGATGCCGGAGAGCATCGCCATCACCGCAGTCACCACGCTGGGTTACGCCGGCATCCTTGCCGGTCCGGCAGCGATCGGTGCACTGGCACACGGCACCAGCCTCGGCTTCGCCTTCCTGTGCGTGGCCGCGCTGCTGCTGGGCGTCGCGGCGTCTGCCCGCTCGCTGGCACGACGGGTGGCCTGACAGAAAAAGGGGACGGAGGGGATTAAGTCGTTTATGGCCCAGCTGTGCGGGAAACGACTTAATCCCCTCCGTCCCCTTTTTTCAGCGGTGGGCCAGCCACTCGGCTTGGGCCGGCAGCTGTGGGGCCGGACAGGCGCTCTTCGGGTGGTGCTCATCGCGCGCCATCCAGTCATCGACCACGCCGGCCAGCAGGTCCAGCCGCAGCGGCAGGGTGATGTGGTCCTCGCCGCGCATCTCGATGTAGTGCGCGCGCGGGTTGGCCTGGGCCAGTTCGCGGCCCTGGCTGACCGGAATGTGCTGGTCGCCCTGGCCGTGCAGCAGCAGCACGCAGGCGCGGGTATCGGCCAGCGCGCGCGCTACATCCACGCGGTCCAGATCGACGTCGATACGGCGGCTGGCGGCGGCGATCACCTGGTTGATGTCCTGGCCGCCGTAGCGCCAGCGCGCGTACGACGCCATCGCCTGCGCCTTCAGGCCTTCCGGCTGCAGTCCCATCAGGTGTGGAATCATCGTGCGGATCGCCACACCGGCATTGGCGAACGATTCCATCGCCACCACCCCTTCCACCTGGTCGCCGAGCTTGTCGGCGGTGAATACCGCTGTGGCGGCGCCATAGGACACGCCGAACAGGTACAGCGGGCCGGTTACTTCACCACGCGCGCGCAGCTCGCCGATCACATCCACCACATCGTCGGATTCATAGGTGCCATAGCCCGACGGCCCGGTACCGGACTGTCCATGGTTGCGCAGGTCAAGCGTGACCACGCGGTAGCCGGATTCGGCCAACTGCAACGACCACGGCAGCATCGAATCACCGTTCATCATCCAGCCGTGCAGCAGCACCACGGTACCGCGCGGTGCCTGCGCGCGGAACGGCTGCGGTACTGCCAGGCTCAGGCCGGTATCCAGCGGCAGGCCGTTCTCGTGGCGCTGCGGCAGGTAGTGGTAACGCGCGCCGTAATCGCCAGGATCGAACACACGCCAGAAGATCGGCACGCCATCGCGGCCCGGCGCGAAGCCGTGGCGATTGGGCAGTTCGGCAATGGCCGCGGCAATGCGCGGACGATCGAGCAGGGTCGATACGCCACCCGGCGCGATCAGCCGATCGGCAAGCGAGGTGGACGAGGCATTGATCGAGGACGAGCATGCAGCCAGCCACAGGCCGGCGCACGCCAGCAACAACAGCAGCAGGCGCTTCATGGGCAATCGGGGAAAAGGTGCGACAGCGGGGCAGATTAGCGACGCGCGCGTGGGCCATCTATCGCGCATGGATGACGGCTTGATGACAACGCAGGAACGATTCAGCTTGGTGTACAAGCTGTATCTGTTCAGTCATTGATCCGGATCAATGAACGCGCGCGCGGGATTGCCCACAGTGCCGCCATGCGCACCTCGTTCAAGCTCGCCATTGCCCTGGCCGCCACGCTGGCCGCCGCCTACGGCGTCGCCCGCACCACGCCCTACTGGTTCGCACCGCGACAGGCCGCGCAGGTCGACATCCACGATCCGGCATTGATCGCGCAGGGACAATACCTGTCGCGCGCGGCGGACTGCGCGGCCTGCCACACCGCGCCCGGCGGCAAGCCGTTCGCCGGTGGCCTCGGCATGCAGACGCCGATGGGCACGATCTACTCGACCAACATCACGCCCGATCCGGACACCGGCATTGGCGCCTACGACTACGCCGACTTCGAGCGCGCGGTACGTCGCGGCATCCGCCACGATGGGCAGCCGTTGTATCCGGCCATGCCGTACGCCTCGTACGTGATCGCCAGCGACGCCGAGATCAAGGCGCTGTACGCCTACTTCATGGGCTCGGTGCAACCGGTGAAGCAGGACAACGCCGACAGCACGATCCCGTGGCCGGCCAACATGCGCTGGCCACTGGCCTGGTGGCAGCTGCTGTTCGCACGCCCGCGCACGTTCAACCCGGATCCGTCGCTGGATGCCAGCCAGCAGCGCGGCGCCGAACTGGTGGAAGGCCTGGCCCACTGCGGTGCCTGCCACACGCCACGCGGGTTGGCGTTCCAGGAAAAGGCGATGGCCGATGATGGCAGCCGCCAGTTCCTGTCCGGCTCGGTACTGGAAGGCTGGTATGCGAAGAACCTGCGCAACGAGTCGACCGGCCTGGCCAGCTGGAGCGAGGGCGAGATCGTCGACTTCCTGCGCACCGGTCGCACCGATCGCTCGGCAGCCTTCGGCGGCATGGCCGACGTGGTCGAGCACAGCACGCAGTACCTGTCCGACGCCGACCTGCTGGCGATGGCGCGCTACCTGAAGCAGCTGCCCGCCCGCGAAGGACGCAGCGCACAGTGGTCGCCCGGTACCGACACCACCACCGCCGCACTGCGTAGCGGCGACTACCGCGTGGCCGGTTCGCTGGCCTATGCCGAGCACTGCCAGGCCTGCCACCGCGCCGACGGGCGCGGCATGCCGCGCGTCTATCCAGCCTTGGCCGGCAACTCGATCGTGTTCGCCGATGACCCCAGCTCGCTGGTGCAGGTGACCTTGATCGGCGGCCGCACGCCGCATACCCCGCATGACCGCATGGCCTTCACCATGCCCGGCTTCGAGCAGCTGCCGAATGCGCAGCTGGCACAGATCCTGACCTTCATCCGCAGCAGCTGGGGCAACCACGCCAGTGCAGTGAGCGAGGTCGACGTGGCGCGCATGCGCCGGGTGGTGCGCGACAAGCCGGTGCACTACGTTCCGCAGGAGGCCGCACGATGAAACGTTCGCGCAAACGCTCCCGCCTGCTGATCGGCAGTGCGATCACCCTCGTGCTGCTGGCCGGCGCCGGTACCCTCGCTTACCGTCATCTGTACCCGGACCTGGATGCCGCCGTGGCCAGCACGATCGATATCCTCGATGCGCAGGGCAAGGTGGTCGGCCACTACCATGCGCCCAGCGCCGAAGAAATCGCCGGGCTCGGCAATGCCGAATCGGTGATGCTCGGCCGCCGTATCCTCAACGAGACCGCACGGCTGCTGCCGGACAATGTCGGCAACGATCTGAACTGCAACTCGTGCCACATGGCTGAGGGCAAGCGGCCTTTCGGCAATCACTACTTCAATACCGGCGGCGGCGCCTATCCGCGCTACATGCCGCGTCCGGGCAAGGTGATCGGGCTGACCGAGCGCATCAACGGCTGCCTGCAGCGTTCGATGAACGGCAAGCCGCTGCCGAAGGACTCGCCGCAGATGCGTGCGATGCTCGATTACATGGCGTGGTTGAGCAGTCGTGTGCCAGAAGGTGCAAAGGTAGCCGCCCCCAGTGAGGGACCGATCGACAGCACGCTGACCCCGGACCCGGTCCGCGGCCAGGCGCTGTACGCCGTGCAGTGCGCCGCCTGCCATGGCGACAACGGCGAAGGACGGCGCGACGCCAGCGGTGACATCGCCTTCCCGCCGCTATGGGGCGACCACAGCTTCAACATCGGCGCGGGCATGGCGCGCCTGTACAAGGCCGCCGGCTTCATCAAGCACAACATGCCACCGGCGGTGACCCGCGAGCCGCCGCTTGGGCAGCAGGTGATGCCCGACCAGGATGCGGTGGACATCGCTAGCTACTTCATCAACCAGCCACGCCCGGACTTCGCCAACAAGGCCAAGGACTGGCCGCGCGACCCGAAACCCAAGGACGCGCGGTACTGACAGGCAGGCGGCCGGGGGCGTCGGCCGTCACACAACACGGTTCCTGCATCTCTACGTCATGTCGATGTCATTGGTGCTGTCGACACTCGGGGGCTTCTCTCCCCCCAAGGTCCGGTATCGATGCGAACGATTGCGCGCTTTCCCCGTGTTTCGCTGCTTGCCCTGCTGATCGCCCCCGCCCTGGACGCCCTCGCAGAAGCACCGCAGGGCGATACGGGCGAAGCGCGCAGCAGCGATGCGCGTACCCTCGACCAGGTGCAGGTGATCGGCCAGGCCACCAGCTACGCCAAGACGTCGGTGCGCGCAGAAACACTGAACAGGCAGACCGTGATGAGCAGCGTCAACGATGCGCTCAACGAAGTACCCGGCGTGGTGGTCAGCGAGGCCGACGCCACCGGCTCGTCGGTGTGGGGCACGCAGATCAGCATGCGCGGGTTCGTCACCAATCGTGATACCCAGCAGATCGGCACCACCATCGACGGCCTGCCCAACGGCGGCTCCGGCTACGGCGGCGGCTCGCTGGCCAACCGCTACATCGACACCCTCGACCTGGAGACGGTGGAAGTCAGCCAAGGCACCGCTGACATCTCCTCGCGATCGAACGAAGCACTGGGCGGCACGCTCAACTTCCTCACCAGCGATCCGCTGCAGGACAGCCGCCTGCGCTTCGTGGTCGGCGCCGGTGACAACGATGCGCGCAAGTACTACGTGCGCTACGACACCGGCCTGCTCGGCGGCCACACCCGCGCGTGGATCAGCGCCTCCTCGTCGAAGGTGCACGACTGGATCGACGGCACCGGCCACGCCAGCAACGACCACATCGCCGGCAAGTTCATCACCGAACTGGATCGCTGGACCCTGACCGGCTACCTGTCCTACAACGATGCCGACGAGCCGGAATACACCAGCGTCTCACCGAAGGGCTTTGCCACCAATCCGGATCGCGACAACCTGGTCGGCACCCTCACCGGCATTCCGTATCTGGACCAGAACTACCGTTCCGGCTCGCGTGCACTGCGCGAGAACACCTTTGGTTACCTGCGTGCGGCCTTCGACGGCGGCAACGGGTTCAAGGCCTCGGTGGCCGCCTACGGGCACCGCATGGAAGGTCGTGGCGACTGGCTGCCACCCTACCTGGCGCAGGTCAGCGATGAGGGTGCGGGCCGCCCCGAATCGGAATATCTCGGTGGCAAGACCGTGTACGGCGGCAGCAACCGTGGCCAGATCTTCTTCGTCAATCCCGATGGCAGCGCCGCGCAGCGCCTGGCCAGCTGCACCCCGCGCCTGGGCTTCACCGCCGAGTACGATCCGAACTGCTACGCGGGCAACGTGCTGGGCGCGCAGTCCTACCGCCACACCCACTACGACAACGACCGCATGGGCGTGACCGCCGACGTCGAATGGCGGCAGACCTTCGGTGCGATCGACAACACGATCCGCGGCGGCCTGTGGGTGGAGAAGCTGGACCGTTCGGCACGCCGTGACTGGCACCGCCTGCTCAATGTCGGCCAGGACATCGCCTTCGACCACCAGCCGTACTGGGTGCAGTTCGAGGACAAGTACAAGGTTGACGAGCAGATGTACTACGTCGAGGACGTGGCCCGCTTCGGGCCGTTCAGTGCCCGCCTGGGCGTGAAGCAGTTCTTCGTCGACCAGTCGCGCCGCCGCGTGATCGGTGCCAGCGAGCACGTCAAATCCGATTCCAGGTCCGATCCGCTGCTGTCCACCGGCTTCACCTGGGCACCGGGCGTGGAAGGCATGGAGCTGTTCGCCGGCTTCTCGCAGAATTTCGCCGCCATTCCTTCAGGCGTACTTGGCGAGACCGACCCGCAGCGCTTCCGCAATGTCGAACCGGAGACCGCCGACAACATCGAAGTGGGCATGCGCATCAGCCGCTGGCCGCTGACCGCCTCGGTGACCCTGTACAACATCAAGTTCGACAACCGCATCGTCTACCTGCCGGCGGGCTTCGTCAGCGGCATCGACTACCTGGGCGAGACCGACGGCGTCTACGAGAACTTCGGTGGCGTGGAAAGCAACGGCCTGGAAGCGGCGTTCGGCTATGGGTGGGACAATGGCTGGCGGATCAACGCGGCCTACACCTACAACCGCTCCAAATACCTGGGCAGTGGCAATGCCGCACGCGATACGCAGCTCGGCATCGTCGACGGTGCCAAGGTGATCGGCCAGCCGGAGAACACCCTGGTGCTGTCGGCCGACTGGCAGGGCGCCAACTGGAACTTCGGCCTCTCCGGACGGTACCTGGGCACGCGCTACCTTGATGCCGCCAACGTCGACAAGCTGCCCTCGGCCACCGTGTTCAACGCCAACATCGGCTTCGACCTGCAGGGCCTGTCGCCGCGCCTGAAGGGCATGGGTGCCAACCTGGTGGTGAGCAACCTCACCGATAAGCGGTATCTTGCGGGGGTGGACGGCCGCGACAACGCCTTCATCGGCGCCCCGCGCACCGTCGGCATCTCCTTCCGCGTGGACCTGTGAGTGAGCCCGTGACCGATATCGGCCGACGCCGGTTGTTGCAGGCCGGCGTTGCCGCCGGCCTTTCTCCGCTGCTGCCCAGCATCGCCCGGGCCGCAGCGATCGCCCCCGCCGCGCAGACGCGCAGCCTCGAAGACCTGCAGCACATCGTGGTGTTCATGCAGGAGAACCGTTCGTTCGACCACTACTTCGGCACGCTGCCGGGCGTACGTGGTTTCGGTGACCGCTTCGTGGCCCCGGCCCCCGCGCTGCAGGCCGGTGGCCGCGCGCGCAACCTGTGGCTGCAGCCCGATGCCAGTGGCACGCGGGCGATCGCACCGTTCCCGCTGGATACCGCCGCGCACTTCGGCTACATGCGGGTGGAAGGCACGCCGCACACCTGGCCCGATGCGCAGCGCGCCTGGGACCACGGCCGCATGGGGCACTGGCCGAAGGCCAAGCAGAACCACTCCATGGGCTACTTCCAGCGCAGCGACATGCCGTTCCAGTTCGCGCTGGCCGATGCGTTCACGATCTGCGACGCCTACCACTGCGCGATGCAGGCCGGCACCAACCCGAACCGGGTGTTCCTGTGGACCGGCCACAACGATGCACAGGCCCGCGCCGGCGGCCCGGTGATCGCCAACTCGCATGACAACTTCCCCGAACACGGCGGGCATCCGGCGTCATACCGCTGGACCAGCTATGTCGAGCGCCTGCAGAAGGCCGGCGTGTCCTGGCAGATCTACCAGGACATGGCGGACAACTTCACCGACAACCCGCTGGCCGGCTTCGAGGCGTTCCGTCGGGCGTACAGTGCTGCACCCGGGCATGACCCGCAACTGCGCGCACGCGGGGTCAGCACCCGTGGCCTGCCACAGCTACGCAAGGACGTACTCGACGGGCGCCTGCCGCAGGTCAGCTTCATCATCGCCGACGCGGCCGGCAGCGAGCACCCCGGACCCTCCAGTCCGGCGCAGGGCGCGGCCTATACCGCGCGCGTGCTGGATGCGCTGACTGCCGATCCGGAAGTCTGGAGCCGCACCGCCCTGCTGCTGATGTTCGATGAGAACGACGGCTTCTTCGACCACATGCCGCCACCGGCACCGCCTTCGCCGGTGGATGGCGGCTGGGCGGGTGCGTCCTCGGTCAGTACCGAGGGCGAATACCACCGCCATCCCGCACCGGGCGACGAGAAGTACGATGCCGCCGAACTGCGCGGCCGCCCGTATGGACTGGGCCCGCGCGTGCCGCTGTATGTGATCTCGCCGTGGAGTCGGGGTGGCTGGGTCGACTCGCAGGTCTACGACCACACCTCGGTCATTCGACTGATCGAACGCCGCTTCGGTGTGGCGGCACCGGACATCTCGCCGTGGCGCCGCGCGGTCTGCGGTGACCTGACGGGTGCCTTCGACTTCGCCCAGCGCGATACCCGCCCGTTCGTACGCGGCCTGCCCGACGTGAGCGCGGTGGCCGCACGCGCCGCTGCGTTGCCAGGGCGAACCGTGCCGGCGCTGCCGGAGGGGCTGAAACCAGCGAAGCAGGAAGTCGGCGTACGCCCTGCACGCGCCCTGCCCTATCGGCCGCAGGCATCGATGGCTGCGGTCGACGCCTCGGGCGTGGATCTGGCGCTGGCCTGCGAAGGTGCGGCGGCGGTGCTGCATGTCTACGACCGGCTGCGGCTGGATGCGGTGCCACGCCGCTACACGCTGCTGCCGGGCATGGCGCTGCGCGAGCGCTGGCCGCTCGATGCCCAGGACCGCTATGACCTGTGGCTGCTGGGCCCGAACGGCTTCCACCGCCACTTCCAGGGGGCGGCCAAGGATCCTGCGCTGCAGGCTTCAATTGATCGCACGGATGGCCAACTGCGGCTGCGGCTGCGCAACCTGGGTGACGGCGCGCAGCAGGTGCGTGTGCAGCCTGGTGCCTATGCCGGGCACATGCCCGATCAGGCGCTGGTACTGCCCGCACACGCGGAAACCGCGTTGGCGTGGGACGCAACGCCCACGGCGGGCTGGTATGACCTGCAGATCGGCGCGGGCGAGAGCATGCTGCGCCTGGCCGGTCGCGCCGAGGATGGGCGCCCCGGCACCAGTGACCCGGCGATGGGCAGCGAACCACTGCGGTTCGAGCAGGATTGAAGGATCTCTGTAGAGCGGTAGATTCAGGCCTCCTGCAGCCCCGGCCGGCCGTGCTCCACCGCATAGCGCTTCCAGCTCTGCACCGCGCCATTCGGCTGCATCACGGTATCCAGCGTCTTCATGTCGCCGATCCACGCATCGCGGGTGACATCGCACAGCACGTAGCCACGCTTGTCGGTGGTCGCCTTCAGATAGGGGCTGTGCGCAAGCTGGTTCCTGGCATACGCGTCCACACCCTGGCCATCGGCGCCGGAGGTGATCGACGTGGCGAGGAACTCGCTGGAGACCACGCCCGAGTCACGGTGGTCCTGTACCAGATCGCTGGCATAGTGGCGATGCGCGTCGCCGCAGGCGGTCACCACGTTGCCGAAGCCCACCTTCTGGATGTGGTCGAGCAGGCGCCGGCGGCTGTCCAGATAGCCCGACCACTGGTCGTCGGACGACTGCACCACCCCGTCCTTCTCGCGCATGTAGTTGCCCAGCGCCACCTGGTGGGCGATGGTGTGCCAGCGCGGTGCGGCATCGGCCAGGCCGTCGAACAGCCAGCGCTCCTGCTTCGCCCCCACAATGCTGCGCTTCGGCGATTCCACCTCGTCACGCAGCGCCATGTTCACCTGCTTGCTGCGGTACTGGCGGGTGTCGAGCAGGTGCAGGTCCATCAGCGTGCCGTAGCGTGCACGTCGGTACATCTGCATGTGGCCATCGCGCGGGAATGCCGAACGGCGCAACGGCATGTTCTCGTAGTAGGCCTGGAACGCCTGTGCGCGGCGCAGCAGGAATACTTCGCTGGGCGTGTCATCCTGGTCTTCGGCGCCGGCCCAGTTGTTGTCCACTTCGTGGTCGTCAAAGGTGACGAACCACGGTGCCGCCGCATGCGCGGCCTGCAGGTCCGCATCGCTCTTGTACTGGGCGTAGCGGCGGCGGTAATCATCCAGCGTGTAGATCTGCGGGCCGACGTGGTTGCGCAGGTTGGTGAACGGCTGGCCGTTCATCTTCCGCAGGCCCGGCTGGCTTTCGCCTTCGTAGATGTAATCACCATAGTGGAAGACGAAATCGAGCGGTTCCTCGGCAATGCGCCGCCACGCGGTGTAGTGGCCTTCTTCGTAGTGCTGGCAACCGGCCACCGCAAAGCGCACGCGATCCACCGCGGCCGTGGCTGCGGGCAGCGTGCGGGTGCAACCGACCGCGCTGGCGTGGCCACCGACGCTGAAGCGGTACCAGTAGGGCCGTCCGGGCGCCAACCCGTCCAGCTCCACGTGCACGGCGTGGCCGAGTTCGGGATGCGCCATCGCCGTCCCCTGGCGTACCACCCTGCGCATGCCTTCGTCTGCGGCCAGTTGCCACTCGACCAGCATCGGCCGGGTCGGCATGCCGCCGCCGAACACCAGCGGTTCGGTCGCCAGGCGCGTCCACAGCACCATGCCATCGGCCGAGGGATCACCCGAGGCCACGCCCAGGGTGAAGGGTGTGCTGGCAAAGCGCGGCTTGGCCAGCAGGTTGCGCGGGTTCAGCGCGGTGGCATCGGCCTGCGCGGCCAGCGCGTGTGCCGTGCCCATCCAGGCACCGGCAGCGGACAGGCCGGCCAGGGCCAGGAATCGCCTGCGATTGATCGTCTCCACGGCTGTGCCCTCAGTTGTAGATGATGTGGAAGTAGAAGAAGCGGCCGTAGTCGTCGATCTCGGTACGGAAGCGCCCGTTCGGGCCGGTGCTGTAGGTCGGCTGGGTGTTGAACAGGTTCTTGGCCTCGTACTTCAGCGTCACGTGCTTGCTGACCTTGTGGCTGAAGCCCATGTTGAAGGTCATGTACGGGTCGTAGTACGAATCCAGCCACCGGGTGTCGCCGAAGTCGACCAGCATCCGGCTGCGGTAGGTGCCGGACAGGCGCAGTTGCGCGCTCTTCCACGGCATGCGCCAGATCACCGAACCGTTGAGCGACCAGTCCGGCTGGTACAGCAGCCGGTCCAGGCGGCGCTCGGTGCCATCACTGATGCGGTAGTTGGTCTGGCCTTCCAGCCGCGTGGCGTTGAAGTACATGTCGAAGCGCTGGCGGCCCCACTGCAGGTTGCGGTTGGCCACCGCGAACTCGACACCGCGCAGCTTGGACTCATCGGTGTTCATCGGCTGGGTCACCCGGTAGCGGGTATCACCCACGTTCTCGAAGGTGGTCAGGGTGTAGATGTCGTCCTTGATCACCTTGTCGAACAGCGCCACCGAGACCAGGCCGTTGTTGCCGTTGAAATACAGGTCCCACGCCAGGTCGATGTTGGTGGAACGGCGCGGCTGCAGGTCGGCATTGCCCTGCTTGATGCTGCAGAAGCCCCTGCCCTCCTCGTCATCGCCACAGCTGGTGCTGGTGGCCTGGGCGATGTTGCTCGGCGTCGGCCGGCCCAGCGTGCGGCTGGCGGAGAAGCGCAGGCGCTGGTCCTCGGTGAGCTTGAACGTCGCATTCAACGAGGGCAGCAGGTTGTTGTAGCCACCACTCGTATTGCGGAAGGCGGAGGTATAGGTGGTGCCGCCATCATCGCTGAACGGACTGTAGGCATCGAAGCGGGTGTGGTCGTAGCGCAGGCCGCCGATCAGCAGCAGCCGGTCCCAGGCGTAGTGCGCGGACACATAGGCATTGGTGATGTCCTCCACGTACTTGTAGTCACTGGTGAAGTTGGCATTCGGATACGCCGCATTGTTGTTGCCCAGTTTCGGCAGCAGTTGCTCGTTCCACTTGCGGTTGTCGATCAGCGGGAAGCCCGGCACGCTGCCCAGCAGCGTCGAACCCGGATACAGGTAGTCGTTGAGCGTGGCACTGCTCTTGAAATAGTCGAAGTCGATGTCCTGCCAGATCTTCAGGTGGCGGTACTCGGCGCCGGCGGCCAGGCCGAAACCTCTCGCATCGGCGTCGATGTTGTAGCTGAAGTCGGCGCGCAGGTTGTCGATGCTCTCCTTGGCATCGCGCGGGGAGACGTAGGCCTGCGCCGGATTGAGCTTGAATGCGGAACTGGTCAGCAGGCTGGAATCGGAAACGGCCACCGCGTTGGGGAATCCGTGGCTGTCGTTCTCGTAGTCGACGAACAGGTTGCTCGGGTAGGCGCGTACCCCCCAGTAGACCTGGCTGTTGTGGAAGGTCTCTTCGGTATGGCCACCGCGCAGGGTCAGCCGCGAACGGTCACCCATGTCCCAGTTGAAGCTGGCGATGGCGCCACGGTTGCTGCGGTCCCAGCGGTCGTGGCGGTTCTTGATGTAGATGCTGTTGATCTGGGTGGTGCCGCTGTCTTCGGTCTGGTTGCGGACCGGAAACTTGGCGTTGCCGTACAGATCCGTCTTGTTCATCGTCGAGTTCTCGTAGAACCGGTACGAATACACCAGCAGCGATGCGTAGAACGGATCATCCGACGGCTTCCACTCAAGCTTGGCGGAGCCACCGAAGTTGGTGATGAAGTTGGTATAGGTGCCAGTGCTGAAGTTGCCAGGCGCACGCAGCCCGTTCCAGCCCTTGGCCTGGTCCGGGCCCGTGGTACCGTCGGTAAGGTATTTGCCAGCGTCGTTGTAGTAGTAGTTCGACTCCACCCAGCGCTTGACGCTGTTGCGCGAACGCTGCTCGTAGCGTGCCACCGCAACGATGCCGAACTCCTGGTCGACACCAAACTGGTTGGAGAACACCATCTTGGCGCTCTTGCCGAAGTGACCCAGGGTCTCGTGGTTGCCGCCTGCGCTGCGCTCGACGTTGGTCTCGGCGGTGGAGTAGATGCCTGCCACATCGGCAAACACGTACTTGCCTGACCGGTCGAAGGCACTGCGGCTGATGATGTCGATCACGCCGCCGATCGCATCCGGTGCCTGCTCGGCACTGAAGCTCTTGTAGATGTCGGTACGGGTGCCGATGTCGCTGGGAATCAGCTGCAGGTTGTTCATGCGCTCGCCGGAGCCACTGCCCCCCACGCTGGCAATCGCGATGCCATCGATGGTGGTGTAGTTGAGGTTGGCCTGCACGCCGCGCACGGTCACGTAACGTGGCTCGCCGGCATCCTCCACCGCACTCAGCCCTGGAGCGGCCATCAGGCTCTCGGCCAGGGTCTCGTCGCCGTAGCTGTCCATCTCGTCATACACCACCGAATCCTTGATCACCGGCGACGACTTCTTCTGGTCGATGACCTCATGTGCGGCAATCACCTTCACCGTGTCCAGGGTCGGCGCCACCATTGCCTCGGCCTCGCGCGGCTTCGGCGCGGCCGGCTTCGGTTGGTTGCGAGCTGGCGCCGGATCGATGGCGATGACATTGCCATCCACCACGGTGTACCCCAGGCCGGTACCGGCCAGCAGCGCGTCCAGCGCCTGCCTGACGGTGGCACCGCGCGGCACCGCACCGGCCATGCGGGCATCACCGCCGGCCGAGTACAGGAACTGCACCCCGGAACCGCGCGACAGCTGCTCCAGCGCACGCGCCAACGGCTGCGCCGCGATCGGCGTGGATATACGCGCCTCCAGGCCATCGGCACCGGCGGCGAAGGCCAGCGGCACGCTGCAGGGGGACAGGGCGAGGATGATCGACAGGTAGAGCGTGTTGCGCATCACGGGTCCTTGGAAGAGAGAAGGCAGCAGGTGCCCCTGCGCGGATCGGCAGCGGCTTCTCCCAAGTAAGAGCCGGCATCCACCGAAGTGGAGAACGCGGATTCGATGAATTTTTTCTGACAGTCCACGACCGCACGGGCCTCAGCGGCTGCCAACCCGCACGGTGTCGCCTTCGCGCCTCACCACGAAGCGCGGGTCGCGTTCGAGGAAGGCCTCCAGCGCACCGATGCGATGCGCATCGAGGCTGCCGGACAACCGTGCCGATGCCGCACCTTCGTCCAGCACGCGTACCTGCACCTGGTTGTGCCGGTTGAAGGCCGCCGCCACCTCGTCCAGCCGTTCATCCAGGAAGGACACCTTGCGCTGCTGCCAGTCCAGCAGCATCGACAATGGCAGGTCCAATGACTCGACCGCATGGCTGCGCGCGTCGACCTGCACCACCCGGCCTTCGCCCAGTTGCGCAAGACGCCGGGGGTCCGCACCCTGGCTCCATACCTCCACCTCGCCGGAGACAACGCCGATGCGCGTGCTCTGCAGCCGTCGCGATACATCGAACACCGTGCCGATGTCGCGGATCTCCAGGCCGTTCACCGCCACCTCGAACGGACGGCGGTCGCGGGCGATGTCGAATGTGGCCTCACCCTGCAGCAGCTCCACCTTGCGGCTGAACCAGCCCATGCGTACGCGCAGGCGGCTGTCCGCGTTGAGCCGCACCTGGGTCTGGTCGGGCAGCACCAGGTCGCGAAGTTCACCCTGTCCGGCACTGTAAAGCTGCCAGGTGGGCATCACCTGCGGAACCAGGCCCACGCCGAGCAGGGTGATACAGGCTGCGGCAGCCGCCACCCACCAGCGCGCACGACCGCGACGCGGCACAGCGCGCGGCGGCGCGTGCACGCTACCGAACAGCGGCACCACCTTGGCGGCGACCTGCCGCGGTGGAACCGCCGCGTCGTCAGGCAACGGCGATTGCAGCGCCTCGCCCACCTGCCGGTGCAAGGCAAGGGCGTGCATGTAGGCGCGCACGTGCTCCGGCGAGCGCTTCATCCAGTCCAGGAACGCGAGGCGCCCGGCCTCATCCAATGGCCCCTCGCGATTGCGCAGGAACCAGTCCATGGCCTCGCAGGCGATCGTGTCGTCGGCCACGGGCGATGAGGTCCGGTTCATGTGAGCTCCCTGGCGCCCAGCGCCTTCCTGCAGGCCTCCAGCCCCTTGCCGATGTGCTTGCGCACCATGTGCACCGACACCTGCAGCTGCTGGCTGATTCGCGGGCAGTCCAGCCCGTCGCGGTAGTGCAGCTCCATCACCCGCCGCGTGGTCGCCGGCAGTCGTGCGATGGTGCTGCGGATATCGTTCCAGCGCTGCGCACGCTCGAATTCACCTTCGATGTCTTCTTCGCTTTTCAGCACTTCGGCCAGCAGGTCGACGTCTTCCAGCGGCGGCAGCGACGACCGCGCGCGCGCATGCTCGCGCGCCAGGTTGGCCGCCACGGTGAACAGGTAGGCTTCCGGGTTCTCGACCGCATCGGCATCCTCGCCGGTGCTGCGCAGCAGGCGCAGGTAGACCTCCTGCGCCAGGTCTTCGGCATCCTCGCTGGCCGAACCGCGACGCAGGAAGAAGCCACGCAGCAGCCGGCGCCGCAGTTCGTAGCTCTTCTCCCAGATCCTCACGCTGTTCACGGCCGGCCAACCACCCCGAGGCTGGAAAGCCCCGCAGGGTGACCGCCATCGATGACAGTGGCGTTTCAACGACCGGCAGGCAGCCGCTAGAATGCGGCCCCTGCAATGTCCCGGCAGCCCGCACAAGGAGTGCTCCCATCAACGCACGCACCGCCATCAACACCCTCAGCAGCCTGCTGTTCCTGCTGCTGGTCGCCCACACCACCGCCTACCAGCAGCAGATGTGGCCACCCAGCCGGGTCATCCATGTGCATCCGGTGATCGTCGTCCTCGCCTATGCGCTGGGTGTGCTCACGCTGCTGTTGTGGATCGGCGGCCGTCGTGCGCCGGAACCCGCCCAACGCCTGGCGCGCTGGTTGCCCATCGTCGCCTGGTGCCTGCTGGGCATCGGCGTGGCGATCATCCCGGTGTTCCTGCCGGGGCTGTCCCCGGCCTGATCAGCGGCCGCGCCCAGCGCATCGGCCCATGATACGGCGCGCGGCACCAACCCTTGCTTGCCAGAGACCCAAGCCCCGCCCGCCTACCGAAGCGTGGGGGGCAGGCCTACGCTTGTCTTCTCGGTGGCCGCCACGGTCGCCCTTCGCGTCACGGCGCCCGCCGTTGCGACCCCGCTCCAGTGCCGTGCGCCCTGCCGGTGTTGTCGCCCAGGCAGACGTCCGACCGGCGCCCTCTGGAGACAGCCATGAACCAAGCCCTCATTCCCTTCGATACCGATCCACTGGAAACCCAGGAGTGGCGTGAATCGCTGGAGGCGGTGATGCAGGCCGGCGGCCGGCCGCGCGCGCACTACCTGATCGACCAGCTCAGCGATCTGGACGCCCGGCAGCACGGCGACCTGCATACCCGTGCCTGGACCGCCTACGTCAACACCATCCCGCCCGAGCGCCAGCCGGCCTACCCGGGTGACCTGGCCATCGAGCGCCGCCTGAACGCGATGATCCGCTGGAACGCGATGGTGATGGTGCTGCGTGCCGGCAAGCACTCCAACGTCGGCGGCCACATCGCCACCTACCAGTCGGCGGCTGTGCTGTACGACGTGGGCTTCGATCATTTCTTCCGTGGCCGTACTGACACCTTCGACGGCGACATGATCTACATCCAGGGCCACTCCGCGCCGGGGATCTACGGCCGCGCGTACGTGGAAGGCCGCATCGATCCAGCGCGCATGGACAACTTCCGCCGCGAAGCCGGTCGCGAAGGCCTGTCCTCGTATCCGCACCCGCGATTGATGCCGGAGTTCTGGCAGTTCCCCACCGTGTCGATGGGGCTGGGCCCGCTGACCGCCGCCTACCAGGCGCGCTACATGCGTTACCTGGAATACCGCGGCCTGAAAGAACACCAGGGCCGCAAGGTCTGGGCCTTCCTCGGCGACGGCGAGATGGACCAGCCCGAATCGCTGGCGGCAATTTCCCTGGCCGGCCGCGAGCGGCTGGACAACATCGTGTTCGTGGTCAACTGCAACCTGCAGCGCCTGGACGGTCCGGTACGCGGCAACGCCAAGGTCATCCAGGAACTGGAAGGCACCTTCCGCGCGGCCGGATGGAACGTGATCAAGCTGATCTGGGGCAGTGGCTGGGACGACCTGCTGGCCCGCGACCACAGCGGCCTGCTGCGCCAGCGCATGATGGAATGCGTGGACGGCGACTACCAGACCTTCAAGTCGCAGAGCGGCGCCTACGTGCGCGAGCATTTCTTCGGCCGCTACCCGGAGCTGCTGGAGCTGGTCGCGCACATGAGCGACGACGACATCTGGGCGCTGGCACGTGGTGGCCACGATCCGCAGAAGGTGTACGCCGCCTACCAGCAGGCGGTGAACACCAGCGGCCGGCCGACGGTGATCCTGGCCAAGACGGTCAAGGGTTTCGGTATGGGCGAAGCCGGCGAAGGCCAGAACATCAACCACCAGCTGAAGAAGATGAGCGCCGACGCGGTGCGCGCTTTTCGCGACCGCTTCAACCTGCCGGTCAGCGACGACCAGCTGGAGGAGATGCCCTATCTGCGCCCGGAACCGGGCAGCGCCGAAGCGGCCTACTTCGCCGAGCGCCGCCGCATCCAGGGCGGGCAGCTGCCGGCGCGCCTGGCCAAGGTCGATCCGCTGCCGCTGCCGCCGCTGTCGATCTTCAACACCCAGCTGCAGGGCAGCGGCGATCGCGGTCAGTCCACCACCATGGGCTTCGTGCGCATCCTCACCAGCCTGCTGAAGGACCCGGAGCTGGGCAAGCTGGTCATTCCGATCGTGCCCGATGAATCGCGCACCTTCGGCATGGAAGGCCTGTTCCGCCAGATCGGCATCCACTCCTACCTGGGCCAGCTGTACACCCCGCAGGACGCCGGCCAGCTGAGCTATTACAAGGAAGCCAAGGACGGCCAGATCCTGCAGGAAGGCATCAATGAATCCGGTGCGATCTGTTCGTGGATCGCCGCCGGTACCGCCTACAGCAACCACGGCCTGGCCACGATCCCGTTCTACATCTTCTATTCGATGTTCGGCCTGCAGCGCGTCGGAGACCTGGCCTGGGCCGCTGCCGATGCGCGTACCCGCGGTTTCCTGCTCGGTGCCACGTCGGGCCGCACCACGCTGATGGGCGAAGGCCTGCAGCACGATGACGGCCACAGCCACGTGCTGTCGTCGGTGATTCCCAGCTGCGTGTCCTACGACCCGACCTACAACTACGAGCTGGCGGTGATCATCCATGACGGCCTGCGCCGCATGTATGTCGACCAGGAAGACATCTACTACTACATCACCGTACTCAACGAGAACTACCCGCAGCCGGCACTGCCCGAAGGCGCCGAGGCCGGCATCCTGAAGGGCCTCTACCTGCAGCGTCCGGCAGCCGCCGATGCCGCCTCGCATCCACGCGTGCAGCTGATGGGCGCAGGCTCGATCCTGCGCGAGGTGGAAGCTGCGGCAGAACTGCTGCAGCAGGACTTCGGCATCGCCAGCGATGTGTGGAGCGCGACCAGCCTGACCGAACTGCGCCGCGATGGCCTGGCCGCCGAACGCTGGAACCTGCTGCACCCGGCTGAGGAACCGCGCGTACCCTACGTGCAGGAGTGCCTGCAGGGCCATGATGGCCCGGTGGTGGTGGCCACCGACTACATGAAGATCGTCGGCGACCAGATCCGTCCCTTCATCAACGACCGCCGCTTCATCGCACTCGGTACCGATGGCTTCGGCCGTTCCGACACGCGTGAGTCGCTGCGCACGTTCTTCGAAGTGGATCGCCACTTCATCGTGCTGGCCGCCCTGAAGTCGCTGGCCGACGAAGGCCGCATCGAGCGCTCGCGGATGCAGGAGGCCATCGACAAGTACGGCATCGACACCGGCAAGCGCGACCCGGCCTCGGTGTAAGGCTGCCGGTGCCATGCCCGCGGATTCCCTCCCCGTGGGCATGGCGCAGGCGGCGCCGCTACGGTATCCGCTTGAACAGGTTGGTCTGCAGGATCGGCGTGCCGTCGTGGCCGTAGAACGCCTTGGTCTCGGTCATCGTCGTACGGTCCGCCGCCACGGTATAGATGCGGGTGGAGGCCGGCGTGCCATGGTCCACCAGCTGCATCACCAGGGTATTCGGCGCCGGCAGTTTCAGGTTGGCCTTGTCCGCGCCGTAGGTGCCGGACAAGGGCCCGGGCGTACCGTCCAGCGCCAACGTGCCGTCGGATTTCATCGTCTTGCCGTCGTGCAGGACGATGTCAACGTGTGAACTCCACCGCCCCGCACCGGCGTCCTTGAACTCCAGCACCACCTGCTTCGGGCGCTGTGCTTCGGGTAACGCAGACGTGGCGATATCCAGCGACCAGCGCCCCAGCAGCGGTGAGGGCGAAGCTTCCACCGCCAGCGCCGGAACGGCGGAGAGCGAAAGCGCAGACAACAACACAGCGGACAACAGCTTCATACGGGGCTCCGTTCGAATGAGGAAGCTCTGCGTGGGGCGTTGCGGGGCAGTGCCCAGATCGTGCCGGTCGCCAGCAGCACGCGCAAGGCGGTGCGCTGAACGAGGGAGACTCCGTCCCATCCCGAGAGGCAAAAGCACCCTGCCCCATTGAATCGAGGCGGTTTCCGCTCTTGTTGACCTGAATAGTTACGTTATAACATTTCACGTCAATTTCACGGACCGTGCCATGCGTCGCCATCTCCTTGCTACCGCCCTTCTGTTCGCCGTCCACAGCGCCCAGGCCGCGGACGAACCCACCCTCCCCACCCTCCAGGTCCAGGCCAGCCAGCCCTCCCGTATCGACAGCCGGGTCACCGTCGACAATCCACAGGCGCAGAACCGCACCCTGGGCGGCCTGCTCGAACACGTCTCCGGCGTGCAGAACAGTGCTTTCGGGCCGAACGCGGGTGCCCCGGTCATCCGCAGCCTCAGCGGCAACCGCGTGCAGATCCTGCAGGACGGCCAGTCCATCCTCGGGATGAACGCGATCAGCGGCGACATCAACATCCCGTTCGATCCGCTGTTCGTACGCAGTGTCACCGTCAACAAGTCTTCCGACACCGTGCGCTACGGCGGCAATGCGATCGGCGGCAGCGTGGAGATCGATTCGGGCCTGATCTCGCGCCGCATGGAAGACAAGGACCAGTCGATGGAACTGGTCCTGCGCAAGGGCTTCAACGCCGCCGACGCGCAGGGCTTCCGCATGAACTTCAACAACCAGCGCAACTTCTCGACCAACCTGCAGGTCTCGCGTCAGCGCATCTCGCACTACGACATCCCCGGCAACAGCAAGGCCAGTGTCTGCAACACGCGCCTGTTCCCGCCGACCGGTGGCGTGAACTCTGCGCTGGCCGACAGCTGCCAGAAGGAAGCGCGCGTGCAGCAGATCTACAACAAGGCGTCGCAGCCCTACATCGACCAGTTCATGACCGAAAACCCGGACTGGGCCGACGGCGATTTCTCCTTCTACACCAACAATCCGACTTCGGTCTGGCAGCGCCGCACCTACATCAATCCGGTCAATCCTGCCTATGTCGCTGGCACGCCGTCGTACGTGCAGAAGCAGATCAACAACGACGTGACGCCCGATTACCATCACCGGTTGGGCAACAGCTACGCGAGAAATTCGCAGGTGGCGCTCGGGTCGACCCTGTTCTTCGACCGTGGTTACGTGGGTATCAGCATCGATGCCAAGGACAGCGAGTACGGCGTGCCGGGGTTCTCGATGCAGAACCTGTCGTTCGGTTCCAACTATGCCAACGGGCTGCCGGTGGGGGTGGTGATCAAGCAGGAACGCTATGCACTGGAAGCCCTGCTGCGCGATCCGCTGCCGTGGTTCGAGCGCGCCGAACTGCGCGTTTCCAAGCTGGACAACACCTCGGGCGAGCGGCTGGGTGCCACCCGCGCCAACGACTACGATTTCGAGAGCACCCAGGCCGAGCTGCTGCTCAGCCATCAGCGCGTCGGTCCGCTCAGCGGCATGCTGGGTTTCAGCCACCAGTCGCGTGATGTCACCGGCAGTGGCTCGCTGCGCTACCTGCCTGACGTCGACACCCGCAGCAACGCGGTGTTCCTGAAGGAGACGCTGGACTTCGGCTGGGCCAGTTTCGACGCTGGCGTGCGCCACGAGCGCGTTGACCATGACCTGCAACCAAGCCGCTTCAAGACCGCGCGCAATGCCGCCAACGCGAAACTGCAGGACCGCGACTACCGGCTCAACAGCTACAGCCTGGGATCGTATGTCGAGCTCGGTCCGTTGTTCGCCGCCAAGGTGCGCTACTCGTCTTCGCAGCGCGCACCGGAGATCAACGAGTTGTATGCGAGCAATGCTCACTATTCGGTGATGACCCAGGAAGAAGGCAACCAGAACCTCGAGCCGGAACGCGCGAAGAACCTGGAACTGACCGGCCTGTTCCACCTTGGTGGTTTCGAACTGTCGGCCACCGCGTACCGGATGAAGTACGAGAACTATCTGTACCTGGGTTACTCGGGCATGCAGACCGCCAACCGCCTGCCGCTGAAGTACTGGAAGCAGGCCGACACCACGGTGAAGGGCTTCGAGATCGATGCCTCGCAGGCATTGGACCTGGGTCGCTACGGCACGTTGAACGTGTCCGCCTTCGCCGACCTGGTGAAGAACAAGGCCGACCGCCCCGATTCGTTGCATGCCCACAATGACGGCGAGTACCTGCCGAACATGCCGACCAACCGCTACGGTGCCACCCTGCAGTGGCAGCGCGAGGGCTGGAAGGCGCGGCTGTCCAGCACCTACTACGACACGCAGAAGTACCTCGGCCGCAACGTGAGCGAGGAAGTGCCGCTGGATGCATTCAACCTGGTCGACCTGCAGGTCAGCCGTGAGCTGCCGGTACGCAACAGCTACATCGCCGGCATGGAGGTGTTCGCCAACGGCAGCAACCTGCTCAATCAAGAAGCACGGCCGCACAACTCGCCGCTGAAGTACATCGCGCCGCTGCCCGGGCGCGGTTTCCAGGTGGGCGTGACGGTGAAGCTCTGAGGATCGAACGCGTCGATACGCGCCTGCGGGCAAATGGCCTGCAGGCGTTCTCCCCCCCCCTGCGTGGTTGCGCCACACGCGCCGGTTGATTCACCATCGGCAAAAGAGGAGAGCGTGATGAACTGGAAGCATGCGGTTTCACTGGCGCTGTTGTTGTCCGTTTCATCAGCCGCAAGTGCTGCGTCTGCGATCACCTACGACAAGGATGGCCGCTACGGCTATTCGATGAACCAGTCTTCCCTCACCACTGCGATGCAGCAGTCGCTGCACTACTGCGCAGCGCGATCGCGCAATTGCGGTCAGTCCGCCAGCACCACCAGCGAAGGCTATTCGGCCATAGCGACCGGCACGATTGCGTTGGGCTTTGCACTGGGCGAGAAGACGGCGGACGCCGCGCAGCGGAAGGCCGAAAGAATGTGCAGGGAACGTGCCAACGACTGCACGCTCGCGTTGCTGTGGCGGGAAATTCCACCTCGTCACATTGAACCGCCACAGCTGCCGGGTACACCCGCTCCGGCACCGGCGACGACACCCGCGCCCATGCCAACGCCTGCCTCCCGCACCAATCAGCCAGGATAGTCAGCTCCACGCTGCGAGTGTCGGATAAAGAAAAACGCCTGCAGATCGAGGATCTGCAGGCGCTTCTTTGTATCTGGCGGAGTGAGAGGGATTCGAACCCTCGATAGAGCTTTTGACCCTATACTCCCTTAGCAGGGGAGCCCCTTCGGCCACTCGGGCATCACTCCGGGGTTTTCTCCGCGTCTGGTGCGTTGCACCTCAGCGGGGCGTGAATCATAACGTTAATCGAGTGCGAAGGTAAAGCGTTATTCGGCAGAATTTTCGCTACCGGTGCCACCGGCTTCGTCACCGCGCTGGATGCGCTGATAGATCTCTTCGCGATGCACAGCAACGTCCTTCGGCGCGGTGATGCCGATACGCACCTGGTTACCCTTGACGCCAAGCACGGTGACGCTCACCGAGTCTCCGATCATCAGGGTTTCGCCGACGCGGCGAGTCAGGATCAACATTTTTGTAAGTCTCCATGGAACCGTGTGGAAGGGTATCCCCCACCGGCTTGACGCTCCGTCAAGAAGCGCTACCACGACAAAGGGAAAAGATTCGCAATGGTACCGTCAGCCGTCCCGCTCCTACAAGGAGGGGGACGGCCAGGTTCATCACAGGCGGGGGCTGACCCATTCGACGACTGCAGCCAGCGCAGTGGCAAGGGCGGGCCCGTCCTCGCCACCACCCTGGGCGAGGTCCGGGCGTCCGCCGCCCTTGCCCCCGATCTGACTGGCGATATGGGACAACAGTTCCCCGGCCTTGACCTTGCCCATTGCACTGCCGTTCACACCCGCGACCAGGGCGGCCTTGCCGTCCTGGGCGCCGGCCAGCACGATCACCGCGTCGCCCAGCTGCTGCTTCAGGCGGTCCATGGCGTCACGCAGGGCCTTGGCGTCGAAGCCCTCCAGGCGGGCAGCCAGTACCTTCACGCCAGCAACCTCGACGGCCTGGCCGGACAGATCGGCCGTGGCACCGGCGGCGACCTTGGCCTTCACGGCCTCCAGTTCGCGCTCCAGCTGCTTCTGGCGCTGGCCGAGGGCACGGATCTTCTCGACCACGTCGGCAGCGCTGCCACCGAGCAGTTCAGCGGCCTCGGCCAGGCGGGCCTCTTCGGCGTCCACGTAATCCAGCGCACCCTGGCCGGTAACAGCCTCGATGCGGCGCACGCCCGCGGAGACGCCGCCCTCGGAGGTGATCTTGAACAGGCCGATGTCGCCGGTACGGTTGACGTGGGTACCACCGCACAGTTCGGTGGAGTAGTCACCCATCTTCAACACGCGCACGTGCTCGCCGTACTTCTCGCCGAACAGGGCCATCGCGCCGAAATCCAGCGCCTCCTGCATGCCCATGTTGTGTACTTCAGCGGCGTTGTTGGCGCGCACCTGCTGGTTGACCTTGCGCTCGATCACGGCAAGCTCTTCCGCGCTGATCGGCTGGAAGTGCGAGAAGTCGAAACGCAGGCGGTCCGGAGCGACCAGCGAGCCCTTCTGCTGCACGTGGCTGCCCAGCACTTCGCGCAGGGCGGCGTGCAGCAGGTGGGTGGCCGAGTGGTTGAGGATGGTGGCGCCACGGCGCTCGCCATCGACCTGGCCGGAGAGCACGTCGCCGACCTTCAGGCCGCCTTCGGACAGGGTGCCGACATGGCCATGGAACTGGCCGGCGAACTTCTGGGTGTCGTCCACCGCCAGGCGCACGCCGTTGCCGGTCAGTACGCCGGTGTCACCGACCTGGCCGCCGGACTCGGCGTAGAACGGGGTCTGGTTGGTGATGACGATGACTGCGTCACCGGCATCGGCCGACTGCACCGGACGGCCGTCCTTGAGCAGGGCCAGCACGGTCAGGCCGTCAGCCTGCAGGCGGTCGTAGCCCAGGAACAGGGTCGGGCTCAGGGTCGCCACCAGCTCGGCGGGCAGGGTCACGCCACCACCGAACTTGCCGGCCGCGCGCGCGGTCTCGCGCTGCTGCTCCATCGCGGCATCGAAGCCGGCAATGTCGACGGTCAGGTCGCGCTCGCGGGCGATGTCCTGGGTCAGGTCGAGCGGGAAACCATAGGTGTCGTACAGGCGGAAGGCGTCAACGCCCGGGATCACGCCATTGCTGGCCTTGCCCGCCACGTCCTCGAAGATCTTCATGCCGGCGTCGAGGGTTTCGGCGAAACGCTCTTCTTCGGCCTGCAGCGCACGGGTGACGGTGTCCACCGCAGCCGGCAGTTCCGGATAGGCTTCGCCCATCTGCTCGACCAGGGTCGGCACCAGCTTGCTGAAGAACGGCTGGCGCACGCCCAGCATCCAGCCGTGGCGCAGTGCGCGGCGGATGATACGGCGCAGCACGTAACCGCGGCCTTCGTTGGACGGCAGCACGCCATCGACGATCAGGAACGAACAGGCACGGATGTGGTCGGCGATCACGCGCAGCGACTTGTTTTCCAGGTCGGCGGTGCCGGTCAGCTCGGAGGCCTTGCGGATCAGCGCCTGGAACAGGTCGATCTCATAGTTGGTGTGCACGTGCTGCAGGATCGCCGCCAGGCGCTCCAGGCCCATGCCGGTATCCACGCACGGCGCCGGCAGTGGTACCAGGGTGCCGTCGGGCTGGCGGTCGAACTGCATGAACACCAGGTTCCAGATTTCGATGAAGCGGTCGCCGTCTTCATCCGGGGAACCCGGGGGGCCACCGGCGATATGGTCACCGTGGTCGTAGAAGATCTCGGTGCACGGGCCGCACGGGCCGGTGTCGGCCATCTGCCAGAAGTTGTCCGAGGCGAACGGCGCGCCTTTGTTGTCGCCGATGCGCACGATGCGCTCTTCCGGCACGCCGACCATGTCGCGCCACAGCGCGTAGGCTTCGTCATCGGTCTGGTAGACGGTGACCAGCAGGCGTTCGGCCGGCAGCTTCCAGACCTGGGTCAGCAGTTCCCAGGCCCAGGCGATCGCGTCCTTCTTGAAGTAGTCGCCGAACGACCAGTTGCCCAGCATTTCGAAGAAAGTGTGGTGGCGCGCGGTGTAGCCGACCTGGTCGAGGTCGTTGTGCTTGCCGCCCGCGCGCAGGCAGCGCTGGACGTCGGCCGCGCGCACGTAGCTGCGCTTTTCCGCGCCAAGGAACACGTCCTTGAACTGCACCATGCCGGAGTTGGTGAACAGCAGGGTCGGATCATTGCCCGGCACCAGCGGCGCCGACGGCACGATGGTGTGGCCTTTGCCCTTGAAGAATTCAAGGAAGTCGCTGCGGATCTGGGAAGTCGTGAATTTGGCGGATGCGTTCATTGGGGGCTGGCAGTCTGCGGGCCGGCGGACCCGGACCACCGGCCGCGTTGGCCAGGGTCGCGAGGGACCGCCGAAAACCTAAAGGGTATCAGGCCCGGCGCCGCCAGTCTCAGTCATCCGGGTCGTAGCGGGTCGCGCGGCGGATGCTGTCGCCGTCGAAGCCCCGCCGGGCCAGCAGATCGGCAGCCTTGCGCCGCTGTGTCAGGTCCTGCGGGCCGGCCTCGCCAAAGCGTCGGCGGACCAGATCACGGGCGTTTTCCTGCCAGTCGCCTTCGTAGCTGTCCATCGCTGCGGCAATCGCGGCACTGTCCAGGCCGTGGGTCCCCAGCTCGGCGCGGACATGGATCGGCCCATAACCGGTGTTGGCGCGCATCCTCACCAGGTTCTCGGCAAAACGGGTGTCGTCCTGCCAGCCGGCCTCGGTCAACTTGGCGACAGCGGCCTGCGCGGCTTCGTCTTCGATGCCACGGGCGGTCAGCTTGCGGGTGAGTTCCTTGCGCGAGTGCTCGCGGCGGACCAGCAGGCCCAGTGCCCGTTGCACGGGGGTCTGCTCACGCGGCCGGCGCTTGCGGCCGGTCGGAATGTCTTCGGCGTCGGACATGGGTACTCCAAGGGTGGCGCCATCCGTGGCGCCCAGCCCATCCCTGGGCGATTCGAACCTGCGGGACAGGGCAACGTCACTGACGGCGCCACCCTGCCCCACAGCAAGCCTTATTCGTCTTCGCCTTCGTCGTCGCCTTCCTCGCGGGCCGCTTCGGCCGGCTGGAATTTCTCGCGCAGCTCGGCCTCGAGCTTGGCGGCGACAGTCGGGTTGTCGCGCAGGTAGCCGCGGGCGTTGTCCTTGCCCTGGCCAATGCGTTCTTCACCGTAGCTGTACCAGGCGCCAGCCTTCTCGACCAGCTTGGCATCCACACCCATGTCGATCAGCTCGCCTTCACGGCTGATGCCTTCGCCATACAGGATCTCGGTGATGACCTGCTTGAACGGAGGTGCCAGCTTGTTCTTGACGACCTTGATCTTGGTCTGGTTACCGATGATCTCGTCACCCTTCTTGATCGCGCCGATACGGCGGATGTCCAGGCGGACCGAGGCGTAGAACTTCAGCGCGTTGCCACCCGTGGTGGTTTCCGGGCTCTGGCCCGGCATCATCACGCCGATCTTCATGCGCAGCTGGTTGATGAAGATCACCAGGGTGTTGGAGCGCTTGATGTTGCCGGTCAGCTTGCGCAGCGCCTGGCTCATCAGGCGGGCCTGAAGGCCTGGCAGCTGGTCGCCCATCTCGCCTTCGATTTCGGCCTTCGGGGTCAGCGCGGCAACCGAGTCGATCACCAGGATGTCGACCGAACCCGAACGGACCAGCATGTCGGCGATTTCCAGCGCCTGCTCACCGGTGTCCGGCTGCGACAGCAGCAGGTCGTCCACGTTCACGCCCAGCTTGGCGGCGTAGATCGGGTCCAGCGCGTGCTCGGCGTCGATGAAGGCCGCGGTGCCGCCCATCTTCTGGCATTCGGCGATGGCCTGCAGGGTCAAGGTGGTCTTGCCCGAGGATTCCGGCCCGTAGATCTCGACGACACGGCCCTTCGGCAGACCACCAATGCCCAGCGCGATGTCGAGCATCAGCGAACCGGTCGGGATGGCTTCGACGGGTTCGACCACGCGGTCGCCCATGCGCATCACCGAGCCCTTGCCGAACTGCTTTTCGATCTGGCCCAGAGCTGCAGCGAGGGCGCGCTTCTTGTTCTCGTCCATCGGATTGGTCCTTGCAGAGGTCGTGTCGTTGGAGGTGCTGTCTTTGGGGGTCTTCTTTGCCATGGGTTCACTTTAAGTCGGACGTATCGCACAGGCTGAGATTCTGCCCGGCGCTCTGAAAAGAATTATCGGACATCCGTACCAACCTCAGTGGAACCAGAGAATCGCCACAAAAGACCGCGGGGTAATGCGCTATGGAACGGGTCAACGGTTGGGCCGCAGCAGGCCGCAATAGAGGCCCTCGATCGCGAAGTCCTGATCCGGCAGCACCTCGATCGGCTTGTAGTCGGGGTTGCGCGGCAGCAGGCGGATACGATCCTTGGCGATCTTCAGCAGCTTGACCGTGATCTCGTCATCGATGCGGGCCACCACGATCTGCCCGGAATGGGCGTCGCGGGTACGATGCACGCCGATCAGGTCACCGTCGAAGATGCCCTCGTCGATCATCGAATCGCCCTGCACCTTCAGCAGGTAGTCCGGCGCTGGCGAGAAGAACACCCGGTCCAGCACCACGAAATCGTCCGAGCCGATGTCGGCGCCGATCGGGAGGCCCGCCGCAACCCGGCCGAGCACCGGCAGGCGCAGCACACTGTCGGGCAGGTCCGGCTCGGCCAGCTTCTCGACCGGCGGCGCCTGCACCAGGCGGATGCCGCGGGCCTGGCCCGGGATGCGACGGATCGCACCGGCCTGCTCCAGGGCTTCCAGGTGGTACTGGGCCGCGCGCACGCCCTTGAAGCCGAACGCACGTGCGATTTCAGTCTGCGAGGGCGGCGCGCCTTCGCTCTCGATACGCTCGGCGATCAACTGCAGGATCGCCTGCTGGGTGTCGGTCAGGTCCATGTTTAGTAGTATTACTACTAATATCCGGGACTGCAAGTGCCGCAAACGACATGGAGTGGTGCGGGCCTGTTGGGCCGAGGCATGCTCGGCAAGCGTCGCCGGGTATGGCCCAGCACCAGGAGCAAAGGCAGCCGACCAGCGGTCGGCTCTACAGGAATCGCGCAGCGATTCCGCGGTTCCCGTTGGGAACCGCTGCGGTAAACACACTCACGTGTGTTTACCGCTTCTCCATATCGAGAACAGGATCCACACGCCGCAGAAGCCGGCGCCGATGAAGCCGCAGACGCCCAGCGCCAGCAGCCAGCGGCTGGAGACGCCGCCGACGCTGTGCATCACGATCGAGGAACCGATGATCAGCGCAGCAGTGACGATGCCCATCACCAACCGGTTCGCTGCGCGGTTCACCTGTTCGCCGAAGCCCTGCAGCGCCGTGGTTTCCACCTTCAACTGCAGGCGTCCCCGGCGCGCCGCCTGCACCAGCTTGCGCAGGTCGCGGGGAAGCTCACCGGCGAAGTCGACCAGGCCCAGCAGGCTGCGGCGGCCGCGCTTGAGCAGCGCCTTGGGCGCATAGCGCTGCAGCACCACCCGCTCCAGGAACGGGCGCGCGGCACTGGCCATGTCGAAATCCGGGTCCAGCTGCCGGCCCATGCCTTCCAGGGTCAGGAACGCCTTGATCATCAGCGCCAGGTCAGCCGGCAGGGTCAGGCTGTAGCTGCGCAGCAGCTGGGTGATGTCACCCAGCATCAGGCCGATGCGCAGGTCCTTCAGCGGCACACCACGGTATTGATCTACGAACTGGCTGATGTCGTGCTGCAGCCGGTTCTCGTCCACCTCAACACCGCCGGCCCAGTCCAGCAGTACGTCGGCCACGCCCTGCGGGTCCTGCTCGACCAGCCCGTGCAGCAACTGAGCCACCTGGAAACGCCGCACTTCCGACAAGGCGCCGACCATGCCGAAATCGATCACGCCGATGCGGCCGTCACGCAGGTAGATGATGTTGCCGGGGTGCGGGTCGGCGTGGAAGCTGCCGTCCTCCAGCACCATCTTCAGCACGATGCCGGCGCCACGCCGTGCCAGCTCGCGCCGGTCCAGGCCCGCCGCATCGACGCCGGCCAGGTCTCGGCCAGGAATGCCGTCGACGAAGTCCTGCACGTTCAGGCTCTCGCAGGTCCACTGCCAGTGCACCTTCGGAATCAGTATGTCGTCACGGCCGCTGAAGTTGCGCGCGATGCGCTCGGCATTGCGGCATTCGGCAGCGAAATCCAGCTCGCGGCGCAGCGACACGGTGAACTGCTGCACGACTTCGGCCGGGCGGTAACGACGCAGGTCCGGCAGTCGCGCTTCAACGATCTCGGCCAGGCGGGCCAGCAGACGCAGGTCGGCCTCGACCACATCGCGGATGCCGGGGCGCCGCACCTTCAGCACCACCTCGCGACCATCATGCAGGCGCGCGCGATGGGCCTGCGCCAGCGAGGCGGCAGCCATCGGGGTTTCATCGAGGAACGCGAACACCTCTGCAGGCGGTGCGCCAAGGTCGGCCTCGAGCTGCTCACGGATGTCCGCATACGGCAGCGCAGGTACCGCGTTCTGCAGTTCGGACAGCTCAGCGATCCATTCCGGCGGCAGCAGGTCAACGCGCGTCGCCAGCACCTGCCCGAGCTTGACGAAAGTGGGACCGAGATCCTGCATCGCGCTGCGCACGCGCACCGGTGCGGTCATCCGCAGCAGTTCCTGCCGCTCCTCGTTCCAGTGCAGAAGGCGCCCTGCCCGCTCCAATGTGCTGGCCAGGCCGATGCGCCGCACCACGTCGCCGAAGCCATAGCGGATCAGGACGACGGCAATTTCCTGCAGTCGGCCCAGGTCACGGACCGTGCCCAGCGTTTCCCACATCATGCGTGCTCCGGACGATTACCGGAGCAGCATGTCACAGCTGGGCGTCGATACCGCGCAATGCCGCCGCCACGGTTTGCCGGCGGATGGCTTCGCGGTCGCCATCGAACTGGAACAGCTCGGCGCGGGCATAGCCGCCCCGGCGCTTCCAGCCAATCCAGACGCTGCCGACCGGCTTGTCCGGGCTGCCGCCGCCGGGACCGGCGATGCCCGTCACCGCGACGGCGATGCCGGCACCCGAATTGACCAGCGCACCGGACACCATTTCCAGCACGGTTTCGCGGCTGACCGCGCCGAACTGCTCCAGGGTCTGCGCGCGCACGCCCAGCAGGCGCTGCTTGGCTTCGTAGCTGTAGACCACCATGCCGCAGTCGAAGAACGCCGAGGAACCGGCGATATCGGTCATGCACTTGGCGATCCAGCCACCACTGCAGCTTTCAGCGCTCACCAGCTGCAGCGAAGCCTGCTGCAGGCGCTGCCCGAGCGCGGCGGACTGGGCGTTGAGGTCGGCGTCGGTGGGGATGGACATCGGCATGACGGTGGGGTGAAGAACCTGCACGTTGTACCGCAGATGACAGGCGGATGTCGCGCCCCTCCAGCACGGTGGTTGCCGGCCAGCGGCCGGCACTACCGGGGATTGGCCGCTACCTCACCACTCCGGCAGCTTCTCCGGCAGCAGCGCCCGGATCGGCGCGCCGTCGGCACTGGCAGCCAGCTTTTCGGCTTCGGCGATCGGCAGGTCGACCTGCAGCAGCCAGCCGTCTTCATCGGCCTGCTCGCTGCGGATCACTTCCAGCTGGTGCAGGCGCGCGCGCAGGCGGCCGGCATCGGGTGGCAGGCGCAGTTCGCCGGTGACGTGCTGCAGGCCCAGCCGCTTGCCCAGCACCGCCTGCAGCAGCTCCAGGCCCTGCCCGTCGCGTGCGGAAATCCACACCCGCTCGCGGCGCGATTCGTCCGGGATGCCATCCTGGCCGTCGTGGCGGACGTCGGCACCGTCGATGCGGTCGATCTTGTTGAACACCAGCAACTGCGGCAGGTCACCGGCACCGACTGCGGTCAGTACCTCGTCGACCTGTGCGATGCGCTCCTCGCGGTGCGGATCGGCGGCGTCGACCACGTGCAGCAGGAAATCCGCCTCGCGCGCCTCGGACAGGGTCGAGCGGAACGCCGCAACCAGGTCATGTGGCAGGTCGCGGACGAAGCCGACGGTGTCGGCCAGGACCACGTTGCCACCCGGCACCGCAATGCGGCGCACGGTCGGATCCAGCGTTGCAAACAGCTGGTCGGCGGCATAGGCCTCGGCGCCGGTCATGGCGTTGAACAGGGTCGACTTGCCGGCGTTGGTGTAGCCCACCAGGGCCACGCGCGGCAGTTCGCTGCGCACGCGTGCACGGCGCATCTGGGTGCGCTGCACTTCCACCTTTTCCAGGCGTTTCTGCAGCTGTTCGACCCGCTTCTGCAGCAGGCGGCGGTCGGTTTCCAGCTGGGTTTCACCCGGGCCGCGCAGACCGATCGAACCACCGCGCTGGCGCTCCAGGTGGGTCCAGCCGCGCACCAACCGCGTGGCCAGGTGACGCAGCTGCGCCAGCTCGACCTGCAGCTTGCCCTCGTGGCTGTGCGCACGCTGGGCGAAGATATCCAGGATCAGGCCGGTACGGTCGATCACCCGGCGCTCCAGGAACCGTTCCAGGTTGCGCTCCTGGCCCGGGCTCAACGCATGGTTGACCAGGATCAGGTCGGCACCGCTGGCGTCGGCCGCGGCCTTGATCTCGTCCAGCTTGCCGCTGCCGATCAGGGTCGACGGATTCGGTCGGTCCAGGCGCGCAGTGATCGTCGCGGCGATGCTGGCCCCAGCCGAGCGGGCCAGATCACCGAATTCTTCCAGCACATCGTCTTCCAGCTTGCCGAAATGGGGCTGGATCAACAGGGCGTGTTCGCCCTTTTTCGAGCGGTCAAACATTCACCGCTCCGGTATTACTCGTCTGCTTCATCACCTGCCTGACCACCTTCACCCGACTGCACGTAACCACCGCCCGGACCGACCTTCACGTTGCGTGCCGGAACGACCGTGGAAATGGCGTGCTTGTAGACCATCTGACTGACCGTGTTGCGCAGCAGGACCACGAACTGGTCGAACGACTCGATCGTGCCCTGCAGCTTGATGCCGTTGACCAGGTACACCGAAACCGGCACGCGTTCGCGCCGCAGTGCGTTCAAGAAAGGATCCTGCAGCGATTGCCCCTTGGACATTGCACACTCCTGATTATTGTTCTTATTGGGTTGCCGACGGTTGCCACGGCCCCCGAGCCGCCCGCCGACCGATGATGTTACACGGCTGGCGGGGGTTCAGCGTGCGACGAAGGTCGACACCGCGCCGGCCAGGCGCTCCCCATCGACATGGGGGTCGAACCAGCGCGCATCAAGCTCGCCGCGCAGCCAGGTCAGCTGGCGCTTGGCCAGCTGCCGGGTGGCGAAGATTGCCTTGTCACGGAAACGGGCGGCATCACCCTCCCCGTCCAGGTATTCCCAGGCCTGGCGATAGCCAACCGCGCGCACCGCCGGCAGGTCCAGCGGCGCCGTCACGGCGGCCATTTCCGGCATTGCACGCAGTGCCCGCACCTCGTCCAGGAAGCCCTGCGCCAGCATGGCGTCGAAGCGCGCCTCGATGCGCTGGTGCAGTACCGCGCGGTCACGCGGGGCGAGGATCAGCTTGAGGGTGCGCACCGGCAATGGCGCGACGCCCGGCCGGCGCTGCCATTCACTGATCGGCGTGCCGGTGAGGCGATAGACCTCCAGCGCCCGCTGGATGCGTTGCGGGTCGGTGGCATGGATACGTGCGGCTGCGGCTGGATCGACCTTGGCCAGTTCTGCGTGCAGTGCCGCCCAGCCCCGCTCGGCCGCCTCGGTGCTGAGTGCTTCGCGCATCACCGGGTCGGCCTCCGGCATCGGCGACAGGCCCTGCAGCAGGGCCCGGAAGTACAGCCCCGTGCCACCTGCCAGGATCGGCGTTTTGCCGCGTGCCACGATGTCGGCCACGACGCGGCCGGCATCGGCGGCGAACTCGGCCGCCGAATAGGTCTGCCACGGATCGCGCAGGTCCAGCAGATGGTGCGGCGCCTGCGCCCGCTCGGCCGCATCCGGCTTGGCCGAGCCGATATCCAGATGCCGGTAGACCAGCGCCGAATCGACGCTGACGATCTCGCCATCCAGCTGCTTCGCCAGGGCGATCGCGGTGGCGGTCTTGCCACTGGCGGTCGGCCCCATCACGGCGATCGCCAGTGGCCGCCGGTCGATGCCCATCAGTCTTCGTCCGGCCAGCGGATCGTCGGCGTGGCGTCGGCGCGCGGCGTTGGCACGGCCTCGACTGCCTGCCAGATCTTCAATGCATCAACGGTGGCGGCCACGTCATGCACGCGCACGATGCGTGCGCCACGCTGCACCGCGATCAGGTGCGCGGCCACCGAGGCGGCCACGCGCTCGGACGGCGTGTCGCGACCGGTCAGTTCGCCCAGGCTGCGCTTGCGCGACAGGCCAGCCAGCATCGGCACGCCCAGCTCCAGGAACCGCTCGGAGCGTGCCAGCAGGGTCATGTTGTGGGCGGTGGTTTTGCCGAAACCGAAACCGAGATCGATCAACAGGTTCTTCTTCGCAAAGCCCGCCATCTCGGCAGCGAACAGGCGCTGGACCAGGAAGCCGTGCACCTCGGCGACCACGTCGTCGTAATGTGGATCGGCCTGCATGTGGCCTGGCTCGCCCTGCATGTGCATCAGCACCACCGGCACGCCGGTTGCAGCGGCGGCGTCCAGCGCCCCTTCCTGACGCAGTCCGTAGATGTCATTGATCATGCCAGCGCCAGCCGCCACGGCCGCGCGCATCACTTCCGGCTTGAAGGTGTCGATGCTGATCGGCACCCGGGTGCGTGCGGCCAGCTGCTCGATCACCGGAATCACCCGGCGCAGTTCCTCCTCCACCGATACCGGCGCAGCGCCCGGCCGGGTCGATTCGCCGCCGATGTCCAGCAGGTCCGCGCCCTCCTCGACCAGCTTCAGGCCATGGGCGACCGCAGCCTCGGTGGTGTCGTGCGCGCCGCCATCGGAGAACGAGTCCGGGGTGACGTTGACGATGCCCATGACCCGGGCACGGTCGAGGCGCAGGATGCGGCCGGCGCAATCGAGCTGGGGCGAGGTATCGAACATGGGCAATCCTGCAGGGACAACGGCGGGTAGTTTAGTTCGGCAGGGCGGCGCCCTGCACCCGCAGAGGCCAGAGCAACAGCAACAGCGGGTTTCCTGTGGGATGGCGGGGTGGGTCCAGTTGCGGGGGACGCCGTAAATACGTCCATGTAGCAACTGTGTTGATGGAGGGACTTGGCCCCTCCATGAGACGGGCACGGTAGTGCCGGCCGCTGGCCGGCAGCCTTTGGTCTTGCGCCCTGGCTGGCCTTAGGCAGGGACCAGCCCGTTTTCAGCGTCGCGCAC
>NZ_JCAFUN010000012.1:0-197847 GCF_059371375.1 Stenotrophomonas sp. YJH_SMC_64
CGAGTACGCTTCGTCAGAGCAACGTGATGCCGTGCTGCCTGAATGGCTGCATTACTACAACTGGCACCGACCCCACATGGGGATCGGCAGCCAACCGCCTATTTCCAGAATCCCGCTGAACAACGTGGTGGGTTTACACAGTTAGTCGACTGCCTTTCGCCTGGATCGCAAAGATCCCGCGCTGCGCGCGATAGTCGACCAACAGTCGACTCTACCGCCGTCGGTCTCCCAGGCCTATCGGTTTCCAGGCCCCTTGTTTCCCCGAGGGCTCCGCCTCACCCCGCGTACGCGGTCAGCCGGCCTTCCTGCTCGCACACGGTGATCGCGCCACCGAACACCGCCGACAGCGGCGCGCTGCGCAGCAGTTCGGCGCGGGTGCCATCAGCCAGCACACGGCCGTCGCGCAGCAGCACCACGCGTTCGATCTCGGGAATGATCTCTTCGATGTGGTGAGTCACCAGCACCAGGGTGATGCCCTGCTGGGCGAGCACCCGCATGGTCGCCACCAGCTGTTCGCGGGCGACCAGGTCCAGCCCGGTGGATGGCTCGTCCAGCAGCAGCGCCTGCGGCCGGTTGACCAGCGCGCGGGCGATCAGCACGCGGCGGGTCTCGCCGGCCGACAGCTCGGCATAGGCGCGTTCGCGCAGGGACAGGGCGCCGGTCATCGCCAGTGTCTCGCCAACGCGCGTGCGCATGTCGGCGGTCACTTCGCGGAAGGCCGGCACCACGTAGCTGGCGAAGAAGCCGGACAGCACCGCCTGTTCCACGGTCAGCCCGGGCATGTCGGCCAGATTGCTGCTGAGGTCGCCGGTGACGATGCCCAGCTGCGAACGCAGCCGGTCCACCTGCCAGCGGTTCTGGCCCAGCACCTTCACCGCCACCGAGCCGTCTCCCTGTGCAAGGGGATACAGTTCGCGGGTGATCAGCTTGATGAAGGTCGACTTGCCGCAGCCGTTGGGGCCGAGCAGGGCGGTGTGCTGGCCCTGCGCAATGCGCAGGCTGAGCCCGTGCAGCACCTTCACCTGGCCGCGCACCACGGTGGCGCGGTCCAGTTCGATCAAGGGGGGCAGCTCCGCAACAGACGGAGCGGCAGCCATGGTGCTGGCGCGTGGATCAAGGCTCGACAACTCAGGTCCCCAACTGTGAACGGTGCCACGGATGACGGTGGCAATCACCGCCGCAGGGATGCAGTTTGCAACGCAAGCGCCCATGATGTCTGCCATCCCCGCGTCGATACGGAGAGCCGCCATGCCCGATGCCCTGATGTCCCTGTTGACCGGTGGTGTGCTCGGCCTCGGCTGGTGGGCCATGCTGGGCGTGCTGCTGGTCTTCACCCAGATCACCATCTTCTCGGTGACCCTGTACCTGCACCGCAGCCAGGCCCATCGCGGCGTCGATTTCCACCCGGCGCTGGCCCACGTGTTCCGTTTCTGGCTGTGGCTGACCACCTCGATGATCACCCGCGAGTGGGTGGCCATCCACCGCAAGCACCACGCCAAGGTGGAGACCGAGGACGACCCGCACAGCCCGGTCACCCGCGGCATCGGCACGGTGTTCTGGCATGGCGTGGAGCTGTACCGGGAAGCACGCGGCATGCGCGCGGACATCGATCAGTACGGGCGCGGTACCCCGGATGATGCGATCGAGCGCCATTTGTATACCCCGCACGCCACGCTCGGCCCGGTGCTGCTGCTGGCGATCAACAGCGTGCTGTTCGGCCTGCCCGGCGTGGCCCTGTGGGCGATCCAGATGGCGTGGATCCCGTTCTGGGCCGCGGGCGTGGTCAATGGCCTGGGCCACTGGTGGGGCTACCGCAACTACGAATCGGCCGATACCTCCACGAACCTGACGCCGTGGGGGTTCTGGATCGGTGGTGAGGAGCTGCACAACAACCATCATGCCTTCCCCAGTTCGGCGCGCTTTGCGATGCGGCGCTGGGAATTCGACATCGGCTGGAGTGCGATCCGCCTGCTGCAGGCGCTGCGCCTGGCCAAGGTGCTTCGCGTTGCACCGGCCATGGACGTACGCCCGAACATCGCCGTGCCCGATGCCGAGACCCTGAAGGCGCTGCTCTCGCACCGCTTCCAGGCGATGACCGACTACCAGCGCAACGTGTTCATGCCGGCCCTGCGCGAGGAAGCCGCCCACGCTGGGGCCAAGCTGCGGCGCCTGCTGCCGCGCCGGCTGCGCCGTGGCCTGGTCAACGATGGCCGCTGGCTGAAGCCGGACAGTCGTGCCCAGCTCAGCGAATGGGTGGCACAGCGCCCGCGCATCCGCACCCTGGTCGAGTACCGCGCGCGGTTGGCGGCGCTGCTCGAGGCCCGCGGCCACGATGCCGCCGAGCGCCTGCACCAGCTGCAGGCCTGGTGCCGCGAGGCCGAGGAAAGCGGAATCGCGGCGCTGCAGGCCTACGCTGCGCGATTGAAGGGCTACAGCCTGGTGGGCGCGTGAGGGCAGGGTACGGCGTTCTGCTGGCGGTGCTGCTGCCGGGTGCGGCGCTGGCCCAGGTCACCGATACCGCCAGCTACCTGCAGCGGATGGACAGCGATGGCGACGGCAAGGTCAGCGAGGCCGAGTACGTGCAGTGGATGCTGTATGCCTTCGACCGCATGGACCGCAATGGCGATGGCGTGCTGAGCGCCGACGAGCTGCCCGGTGGCAAGGGCAGGGCGATCCGCCGCGAGCAGCAGCGGCAGGTGATCGTGCAGCGCTTCCACAAGCAGGATGCCAACGGTGATGGCGTCCTGGATGCCCGTGAACTGGCGGCGCCGCCACGCTGAGCGGGCGTAGAATCGGTTCATGCCTGAACTGCCCGAAGTCGAAACCACCCGCCGCGGCCTGGCGCCGCACCTGCAGGGCCGCCGCGTGCACGGCGTGATCCTGCGCCGCGCCGACCTGCGCTGGCCGATTCCGCCGGAAGTGGCCGAGCTGCTGCCGGGGCAGCGCATCGAGGACATCCGCCGTCGCGCCAAGTACCTGCTGCTGGACACCGCCATCGGCAGCGCCGTGCTGCACCTGGGCATGTCCGGCAGCCTGCGCGTGCTGCCCGGCGACACCCCGCTGCGCGCGCACGACCATGTGGATATCAGCCTGGACAACGGCCGCCTGTTGCGCTTCAACGACCCGCGCCGTTTCGGCAGCCTGCTCTGGCAGCCGGCCGGCGAAGTCCACCCGCTGTTGCAGGGGCTGGGCCCGGAGCCGCTGGACGATGCCTTCGACGGGGACTACCTGTTCGCCCGCAGCCGTGGCCGCAGCGCGCCGGTGAAGACCTTCCTGATGGACCAGGCGGTGGTGGTGGGCGTGGGCAACATCTACGCCGCCGAAAGCCTGTTCAAGGCCGGCATCAGTCCGCTGCGCGAGGCCGGGAAAATCTCGCGCGAGCGCTACCAGCGGCTGGCCGATGCGGTGAAGGAGATCCTCGGCTACGCCATCACCCGTGGTGGCACCACCCTGCGTGACTTCATCAGCCCCGATGGCGCGCCGGGTTACTTCGAGCAGGAACTGCTGGTGTACGGCCGTGACGGGCTGCCCTGCCCGAACTGTGGCCGCGCGCTGAAGCACGCCACCATCGGCCAGCGCGCCAGCGTCTGGTGCAGCCGCTGCCAGCGCTGAGGCGGGCGGCCAGCGGCAGCTGAACGGGCAGGGCACGTCTCCGCTGCCCGTTAACGTTTGTCTGCCTATGATGGCCGACCTTCCCCTCTGTGCCTGACGCGCCTGCATGCAACGACGCGACTTCATCCGCAATGCCTCCCTCGCCCTGGCTGCATTCGGCCTGCCGTCCCTGCCCGCGTGCGCGGCCAGCAGGAGCGGCCAGATGGGCCTGCGCCGCCTCGGCCAACCGCAGCCGTTCGACTTCGCCACCCTGAAGGGCCAGGCGCGCGCGCTGGCACAGGCGCCCTACAAGAGCCACAAGCGGGTGCTGCCGGGCCGCCTGGAAGGGCTGGACTGGGACCAGTACCAATCGATCGGTTACCGCCAGGACCATGCGCTGTGGGCCGACCAGCCGGGCAAGTTCCAGGCCAAGTTCTTCCACCTGGGCCTGTACTTCCATTCGCCGGTGCGCATGTTCGACGTGGTCGACGGCAAGGCGCAGGAGCTGGCCTATGACGGCGCGGCCTTCAACTACGGCAAGAGCGGCATCAAGGACGGCGAGCTGCCGGCCGATCTCGGCTTCGCCGGTTTCCGCCTGAACACCCGCAAGGACACCGATCGCGATTTCGCCGCCTTCCTCGGCGCCAGCTACTTCCGCGCCGTCGGCAAGGAAGGCCAGTACGGCCAGTCCGCGCGTGGCCTGGCAATCGATACCGGCATGGGCAAGCCGGAGGAATTCCCGGACTTCATCGCCTATTACCTGGAACAACCCTCGGCTGATTCGGACACGATTGTGGTCTACGGCCTGCTGGATTCGCCCAGCGTGGCCGGCGCCTATCGCTTCGCGATCACCAATGGTGACGTGCTGCTGATGGACATCGACAGCGCGCTGTACCCGCGCAAGGCGATCGAGCGGTTGGGCATCGCCCCGTGCACCAGCATGTACCAGGTGGGTGAGAACGACCGCCGCATGGCCTGGGACTGGCGCCCGGAGATCCACGACACCGACGGCCTGTCGCTGTGGACCGGTGCCGGCGAATGGATCTGGAGGCCGCTGCTGAACCCGCGCAACCTGCGCTTCAACATGTTCGTGGACCGCAACCCGCGCGGCTTCGGCCTGCTGCAGCGCGACCGCAACTTCGACCATTACCAGGACGACGGCGTGTTCTACGAGAAGCGCCCGTGCCTGTGGGTGGAGCCGAAGGGCGAGTGGGGCGAGGGCTCGGTGCAGCTGGTGGAGATCCCCACCGTGGACGAAACCTTCGACAACATCGTGGCGTTCTGGAACCCCAAGGAAAAACCGCAGCCGGGCCAGGAACTGCTGGTTGGCTACCGCCTGTACTGGGGTGCCGAACCGCCGGCACGGCCGCCGCTGGCGCACTGCGTGGCCAGCCGCACCGGCCTGGGTGGCGTGGTCGGCAAGAAGCGCGAGTACTTCAGCTGGCGCTTCGCGGTGGACTTCGAAGGTGGCGAGCTGGCCAGGCTGATCGACAAGGGCGAGGTCGAGGCGGTGGTGGAAGCCAGCCGCGGCCGGGTCGAGATCGTGTCGGCGCGTCCGCTGCGCGAGATCAACGGCTACCGCGCGATGTTCGACCTGGTGCCGCCGGAGGGCAGTACCGAGCAGATCGACATCCGCCTGTTCCTGCGCAGTGGCGGCAAGACCCTGACCGAGACCTGGCTGTACCAGTACACCCCGCCGCCGGCGGGTGCGCCGGAGCGCACGCTGTACTGAGAGGGGTGTTGGGTTTGCAGGGCTTGCAGCCCTGCACCTGCAGAGGCCAGAGCCGAAGCAACGGCAGAAGCTGGTTTCCTGTGGGGAGGCGGGGTGGGTCCGGTGGCGGGAGACGCCGTAAACCCGTCCATGGGGGCTTGGCCGCGGCATCCATGCCGCGGACACTCCCGCCACCGGACCCACCCCGCCTTCGACAGACCTCCGCGATCTGTCGGAGCACGGGGTCGGATCCCGTTGCTGCGCAACGGGCTCTGACCCAGATGAATTTCGATAGATGAATTTCGATATCTGACAGATGTGCCGACCAACGGTCGGCACCCACCAACAGCTGCGGGGATCTGTCAGAGGTGGGGCGGTGTCGGAGTGCGGGGTGTCAGCCGCATGGATGCGGCTGCCAAGCTTACAGGGACGTACTTGCAGCGTCCCCGCAGTCCGACACCGCCCCGCCATCACACGCAATGCCAGCTCTTGCTGTTGCTGTTGCCGGCCAGCGGCCGGCACTACCGCGGGTGCAGGGCTGCAAGCCCTGCAAAAGAACACCCGTTACAGCGGCAGGGGTGCCTGCGCCGGATCGATCCGCCCTTCCCCGCGGGTGATCTTCTTGAACTCGGCACGGCTGACCGACACGTAGCGGTCGTTGCCACCGATCTCCACCTGCGGGCCATCCTTCACCGCATGGCCATGTTCGTCTACGCGCACGGTCATCGTCGCCTTCTTCCCGCTGTGGCAGATGGTCTTGATCTCCTGCATCTCGTCGGCCCAGGCCAGCAGGTACTGGCTGCCCTCGAACAGCTCGCCGCGGAAATCGGTGCGCAGGCCGTAGCACAGCACCGGAATGCGCAGCTGGTCGACCACCTCGCTGAGCTGCCAGACCTGGGCGCGCGTGAGGAACTGCGCTTCATCCACCAGCACGCAGCCCATCGGGCCGTTGGCGGCCAGGTCCTGTTCGACCCAGTGCTGCAGGTCGGTGTCACGGTCGAAGGCCATGCCGTCCGCACGCAGGCCGATACGCGAGGCCACCACGCCGGCGCCGGCACGATCATCCAGGCGCGGGGTCAGGATCGCCACCCGCATGCCGCGTTCGCGGTAGTTGTGCGCGCTCTGCAGCAGGGTCGTGGTCTTGCCGGCGTTCATCGCCGAATAGTAGAAATAGAGCTTGGCCATCGGCCAATTCTAGTCGTCCACCGCCTTGTCGTCGCGGACCGCGTCCGGCCGTCCTATCTCGACGCTGGGGGTCAGCGCGGGGCGCCAGTAGTTGTCCTGCAGGCACCAGTAGTCGGCGGCGCGCCAGTAGTCGTTGTCGTAGACGATGCTGCCCGGCGTCACGATGCTGCGCCAGAACAGGTCCGGATGGGCATCGAAGAAGCCTCCGGTCAGGACGGTAGGCGGGATCTGCCGCGGGGCCTCCACCGGGCATTCCCTGGCGGTCACGGCAGCGGCCATCGACAGGCCCAGCAGCAGGCAGAAGCGTGGAGCGTGCTTCGCTTTCATACTTGATCGCCCTCCTGGCAATGACCATGGAATACGAACGTCAGCGCCCCGCGCCTCCCACGGGGCTGAGTGGGCCGACCTCGACGCTGCGGCCGCGGAACTCCTGTTCCCAGATGCGGTCCTGCATGCACCAGTACGCTGCAGGGTCCCAGTACGCATCCC
Source organism: Stenotrophomonas sp. YJH_SMC_64 (assembly GCF_059371375.1). Taxonomy (NCBI): domain Bacteria; kingdom Pseudomonadati; phylum Pseudomonadota; class Gammaproteobacteria; order Lysobacterales; family Lysobacteraceae; genus Stenotrophomonas; species Stenotrophomonas sp. YJH_SMC_64. The sequence goes on from NZ_JCAFUN010000012.1 coordinate 6,977, forward strand.
GATAGTAGTCATCGCCACGGGTCGGCCAGCCGGCTTCCGGGCCGTCGGACAGTTCCACCTGCAGCATCGAGCTGACCCAGCCGGTACGGCTGCCGGTCAAGCGGCGGCGGTCCACGCGCATGGCAGCCTCCATGCGTGGCTTGGCCGTGGCATCGCCGTAGGCCGCATACAGCGCCGGCCCTTCGGTGAGCACCCGTTGCCGCTGCGCGGCATCCAGGCGGTTCCAGTAGCGCTCGCGCTCCAGCAGCAGGTCGCGGTAGCCGCGTTCGGCGGCCAGGTCCATCCAGATGTAGGCCAGCACCGGATCAGGGGCGGTACCCGTGCCCTCCTGGTACATGCGCGCGACCAGCGACTGCGACAGCTTGTCGGCGTGCGCGGCTGCCCGCTTGAAGCGCACCAGCGCATGATCGGGCCGGCCCTGTCGCCACGACTGCAGGCCCAGCTCGCGCCAGTGCAGGTCAGGATGAGCCTGCAGGAAGCCCTGGGTCATCAGCGCAGACCGCAACGATGCGCCAGGATCGGGCGCGCAGTCCGCGCTGCGGGCGTCCAACGGCGCCAGCAGCAACAGCAGGGTGCCCAGCAGGGCGGCAGAGGCGGTCGGGCGCATGCACCTGGCTCCAGTGCTCCGGTGGCGAATCAATAGCTTAGGAACGGTGTGCATGCAAGTCAGGTCCGCCCGCTGCGGCCCCGCTACAATCCCATTCCCATGCACGGTCTCAATCCCCCCCAAGCCGCCGCCGTCCTGCATATCGAAGGTCCGTTGCTGGTGCTCGCCGGCGCGGGCAGCGGCAAGACGCGCGTGATCGTGGAAAAGATCGCCCACCTGATCGGCAGCGGCCGCTACCCGGCACGCCGCATCGCAGCGATCACCTTCACCAACAAGTCGGCCAAGGAAATGCGCGAGCGTGTGGCCAAGCGCCTGCGCGAGCAGGACGCCGACGAGGTGACCATCTGCACCTTCCATGCGCTGGGCCTGAAGTTCCTGCAGATCGAACACGCGGCCGTGGGCCTGAAGCGTGGCTTCTCGATCTTCGATGCCGATGATGCCGCTGCGCAGATCAAGGACCTGATGTACGGGGCCAAGCCCGACGATATCGAGGACATGAAGAACCTGGTGTCGCGCGCCAAGAACGCCGGCCTGTCGCCCGAGCAGGCGATGGCCGCCGCGCGCAGCAACCGCGAGAAGGAAGCAGCCAGCGTCTACGAGCGCTACCAGCTGCGCCTGACGGCTTTCAATGCGGTCGACTTCGATGACCTGATCCGTTTGCCGGTGCAGATCCTGGAGGAAAATCCGGAGATCGCGCTGGCCTGGCGCGAGCGCATCGGCTACCTGCTGGTGGACGAATGCCAGGATACCAACGACGCGCAGTACCGGCTGCTCAAGCAGCTGGCCGGCGATAAGGGCAACTTCACCTGCGTGGGTGACGATGACCAGTCGATCTACGCCTGGCGCGGCGCCAATCCGGAAAACCTGCAGCAGATGGGGCGCGACTATCCCACGCTGGAGATCATAAAGCTGGAGCAGAACTACCGCTGCTCCAACCGCGTGCTGCGCGCCGCCAATGCGCTGATCGCCAACAACCCGCATGAGCACCTGAAGAAGCTGTGGAGCGACCAGGCCGACGGCGAACGCATCCGCGTATGGGAGTGCCGCAACAGCGAACACGAAGCGGAAAAGGTCGCGGCCGAGATCGCCTTCGTGGCGCAGTCGCGCAACGTGCCATGGAGTGATTTCTGCATCCTGTTCCGCGGCAACTTCCAGTCACGGCCGCTGGAAAAGGCGATGCAGCTGCTGCGCATCCCTTACCACCTGACCGGCGGCACCGTGTTCCTGGAGCGCCAGGAAGTGAAGGACACGCTGGCCTGGTTGCGGCTGCTGGTCAATCCAGACGACGACACCGCGTTCATGCGTGCGGTGCAGTCGCCCAAGCGCGACGTCGGTGCCGGCACGCTGGCCAGGCTGGCCGAGCTGGCGCAGGAAAAGGACATGCCGATGGCGCAGGCTGCCGAGGCGATCGGCGCCCTGCAGCAGCTGCCGCCTCGCGCCGCCAACAGCCTGGCCCGCTTCACCGACATCCTGCGCGACCTGCGCGCGCAGATGCGCCAGGTCACCTCGGGCGACATGATCCGCAAGGTCGCCAAGGAATCGGGCCTGCTCAGCGAACTGCGCCAGCAGGCCAAGGAAGAGGCCAGCTACCAGCGCCGCGCCAACAACATCGAGGAACTGGCGCAGTGGTTCGAGGGCGGCCCGCGCGGCGCCACTGCCGCTGACCTGGCCGGCCAGCTGGCGCTGCTGTCACGCAGCGACAAGGACGAGGGTGGCAACCAGGTGCGCATGATGACCATGCACGCCTCCAAGGGCCTGGAATTCCCGTACGTGTTCATCGTTGGCTGCGAGGATGGCGTGCTGCCCCACCAGGTCAGCCTGGACGAGGGCAACCTGCAGGAAGAGCGGCGGCTGCTGTACGTGGGCATCACCCGCGCCAAGATCCAGCTGTGGATGAGTTACAGCAAGCTGACGCGCAAGTTCGGTGAGCATGTGCGGCTGAAGCCGAGCCGGTTCTTCGATGAGATCCCGGCCGAGGAGATCCAGCGTGATGGCGCTGATCCGGTGGCCGATGCGGCGCGCAAGAAGGAACGGGCGAGTGCGGGGTTGGCGGCGATCGAGGCGTTGTTCGACTAGGGCGCTCCAACGGCGCCGCCCCTCCGTGGTGGAGCACGCGTTGGTTCCGCAGTGTGGCCGATCGGGGTGGGTTCGCGAGGGACGCCATGAACCCGTCCCTGGGGGCTTAGCCGCGCCATCCATGGCGCGGATACCCCCGCGAACCCACCCCGATCGGCCTCTGACAGATGCCGGGCGCTTCCTTCCACGGCAATGCAAAGAAAATCAAAAGCAGCAGGCGGGGTTGAGGCAGAATCGGGCTTTCGGCTGGAGGTCCACCTGTGCAACCGATCGAGAGTGAACGCCTGCGCCTGCGTGCCATCGAGCCTGATCGCGATGCGGCTCCGATGCTGGCGCTGTTGAATGATCCGGGCTTCGTGCGCTTCATTGGCGACCGCAATGTGCGCAGTGAGGAGCAGGCGCGGGACTACATCGCGCTGCGTGTGCTGCACAGCTATGCGTTGAATGGCTTTGGCATGTATGCCATCGAGCGGTTGTCCGATGGTGCCTGGCTGGGCAATGCCGGGCTGGTACGGCGTGATGGGCTGCCGGGTCCGGACATCGGCTATGCGGTGCTGTCGGAATTCGCCGGGCAGGGCTATGCCGGTGAGGCGGCGCGGGCAGTGTTCGCGCATGCGCGCGCTGGGCTGGGCCTGCAGGATCTGTATGGCATCACCGATCTGGACAACGTGGTGTCCGGGAAGATCCTGCTGGGGTTGGGCATGCAGGAGCGGGGGGTGATCCAGCTGCCGGGCGTGGACAGCCCGAGCCGGTTGTATGCCACGCCGGGTGCGGCGCAGGTCTGACCCCTGATGTTGGTAGGTGCCGACCGTTGGTCGGCACGATTCAGATGCAGTGCCGACCAACGGTCGGCACCCACCCCCTCAGCCGCGCAGTTCGGCCAGCTGCGCCTGCAGCTCGGCCACGGCCGCTTCCAGCTGGGCCACGCGCTCGGCCAGGCCCGGGTCGGCTGCATCGCTGCTGCCACCGCCGCTGCTGGCGTACCTGGCCGCCAGCGCCGCACCGTCCACTTCACCGCACAGCAGGTGCATGTAGCGGTCTTCGCGCTGCCCACTGGCGCGCGGCAGCACCACCAGCAGCGCGCGCTGCTGCAGGCGCTCGATGGCGTGGCGGGCTTCGTCGGCGTCGGCGAAGCGGTGCAGGCGCTCGCTGCGCGTGATCAGTTCGCCCAGCGTCTGCGGCCCACGCAGCAGCAGCAGCGCCAGCAGCACGGTCTGCTGCCGGGTCAGGTCCAGCGCGGCCTGCAGGCGGTGCTCGTAGCGGTCCGCGCGCGAGGAGAAGTGCTGGCGGGCCAGGCCCAACGCCTCCAGCTGGCGCAGCGCGTGCTGCACGCTGCCGGCATCGATGTTCATCACCGGCTCGCGGGCAGTCTTCTGGTTGGCAGCCGACTGGGCGGCATTGACCGTCAGTGGATAGGTGTCCGGCGTGGTCGCCTCCTTTTCCACCAGGCAGCCCAGCAGGCGGGCCTGCACGGCGTCGAGCAGGGGGACGTCGGGGGTCTGGACGGAATCGGTCATGGCGGCCTCCGGAAGGGCAACGGGTCAACCGCCAAGCATAGCCGTCCCGGGGCCGCCTTTGCCGGTAAAATGCGCCGGTATATCTGATTGCCGGTGAATCCATGCGTCGTCCCGTTTCCCTGTCCCTGACCCTGCTCGCCACTGCGGCGCTGGGCCTGTCCGCCTGCAAGCGCGTGGATGCGCCTGCTGCCGAAGCCGCTGCCCCGGAGGCCCCGGCCGCCGCTGCCAAGGCTGATGGCGCGCTTGATGCGACCGCCAATGACAATCTCAACGCCGTGCTGTGGATGCAGCGCGCGCAGGAGTACAAGGCAATCACCGAGCAGACCTACCGCGCCGCCGCCGACCACCTGGACGCCGCGCTGAAGGAAGCGCACTGGGATGCGCTGGTGCCGGAGGAACGCGGCAACGAGGCCAAGGGCCTGAAGCCGGCCGTGGTGCTGGACGTGGATGAGACCGTGCTGGACAACTCGCCCTACCAGGCGCGCCTGGTGCGCGACGGCAAGGAATACGACGAGCTGAGCTGGGACCAGTGGGTGGCCGAAAAGAAGGCCAAGGCCATTCCGGGCGTGGTCGATTTCGCCAAGGCCGCCAACGCCAAGGGCGTAACCCTGCTGTACATCTCCAACCGCGCCGTGCACCTGAAGGACGCGACCCTGGCCAACCTGCGCGAGCAGGGCCTGCCGGTGGCCGATGACAGCGTGTTCCTGGGCCTGGGCACCGTGGTCGAAGGCTGCGAGCAGGCCGGCAGCGAGAAGAACTGCCGCCGCCGCCTGGCCGGGCAGAAGTACCGCGTGCTGATGCAGTTCGGCGACCAGCTGGGCGACTTCGTGGAAGTGACCGCCAACACCAACGAAGGCCGTGACGCCCTGCAGCAGCAGTACCACGACTGGTTCGGCGAGCGCTGGTGGATGCTGCCGAACCCGACCTACGGCGGTTTCGAGCCGGCGCAGTTCAACAATGACTACAGCCAGTCGCGCCAGGCCCGCCACGACGCCAAGCGCGCAGCCCTGGACTACGCGCCGTGAGCCGCGCGCCGCTGCCGCTGCGCGATGACGAGCGCCTGATCTTCGCGCTGGACGTGCCTGATCGCGCGCAGGCGCTGGAGTGGGTCGACCGCCTCGGCGACAGCGTGGCGTTCTACAAGATCGGCATGGAACTGCTGGCGTCGGGCGAGTACTTCCAGGTGCTGGACGAGCTGGCCCGCCGCGACAAGCGCGTGTTCGTCGACCTGAAGTTCTTCGATATCCCGGCCACTGCCGCGGCGGTGATCAAGCGCCTGTCGCAGTGGCCGGTCAGCTACGCCACCATCCACGGCTGGCACCCGGCGATGATGGAAGCCTGCGCCGCCGCCAACAGCAGCGACATGCGCCTGCTGGCGGTGACCGTGCTGACCTCGATGGGCCGCCCGGACCTGGCGCAGATGGGCATCGACCGTGAACCGGTGGACGTAGTGGTCGAACGCGCGCTGGCCGCGCAGGCGGCCGGTATCGATGGCGTGATCGCCTCGGGCCAGGAAGCCGGCCCGATCCGCGCCGCTACCGGCGCCGGGTTCTCGATCGTCTGCCCGGGCATCCGCCCCGGTGGCCCGGTCGGCGATGACCAGAAGCGTACCGTTGGCGTGGCCCAGGCCTTTGCCGATGGCGCCGATGCCATCGTGGTTGGTCGCCCGATCCGCCTGGCCACCGATCCGCAGGCCGCGGCGCGGGCCATCCAGCAGGAAATCGCGTCGGCGCTGGCTGCGCGCTGAGATTCCGTTGCGCAGGCTGCAGGCCCGAACGCCATCCCGACCCGTGCGGGATGGCGTTTCTGCATCCGTCCAGCAAGCGGTTGTGCCCGAATCGCCGCAAAACCTGCCGTAGATTTCATTGCTTTTACGCCCATCATCAGGTGGATCAATAAAATCAATGATTTATACGACGATAGGTGAAGTGTTGCCTTAACTTGAACGGCAGCGTAGGATCGCCGCCATCCGGTCCTCGGACCGGACATGTGCCACAACACTGTCCATCGGCCCTGCGCCGGTTTGAAGAGCCTGTGATCCCCGTGATCCCGGCTCTTTTTTTATTCCCATCAGTGACTTGCACAAGCAACAGCGGAAACCGTGACGTCCCGGCTTGCCGCTGTCACGTCACAGGCCGCAAGATGCGGACCGGTCCGGGGAGTCCGAGTGCATGAGCGTGGCAGTGCGAGGAAGGTCTGCGCGTGGATGGGGGCTGGCAGCCATGCTGCTGCTGGCCGTGGCGGCGTGTCGTGAATCGGCCCAGGACCCGGCCAAGCCGGCGGCCGAGCCGGTCGCGGCGGTGCAGGCCATGGCGCTGCGCCTGGCCGAGGACGATCTGGTCGGCTATGCAAAGCTGTCGGTGCCGCCCAGCCAGTACCAGCGCCTGCAACAGGCCTGGACCGAAGGCCACAGCCAGTGGCCGCTGACCGAACTGCCGCTGGGCGACCAGCTGCTGCCGATGCTGGCCGCACTGCGCAAGCCCAACGCCAGCGCCGAACTGCAGCGCAGCTTCGATCGCCAGCTGGCCGGACAGGCCGGCGCGGTTCGCCAGGCCGCGCAATCGATGGGCAACTTCGGTGTGCAGTACCTGCGCCACCAGAAGGGCTATACGCCTGGCCAACAGGCGCATTACATCGCCCTGGTCGAAACCCTGGCCAGCTGGGCGCAGGGTGCCCCGATCAGTGACCGGGCCCGCGCACGCAGCACCATCGCCGCGCTGGTCGGCGCCGCCAACAAGGTCGGTTTCGAGGACGAAGCCGGCCTGCAGGCCGCGGGCATGGAAGGCAGCCTGGCGCAGCTGGCGCCGTTCATCCACACCCTCAAGGCGGTGCTGGGCAGCTACGGGCTGGGCGTGGACGACGCGTTGCGCAGCGTGCGCGGCGAACTGCTGTCAGTGGAGGGTGACAACGCCCTGGTACGCCTGCACTACGACCTCGCCGGTCGCGAGATGAGCCTGCAGCTGCCGCTGAGCCGCCGCGAAGGCCACTGGTACCTGACCCGCACCCTGGCCGACACCGACGCGCTGCTGCGCAAGGCCGAGGCGGCCCGCGCCGCTGCGTCGCCGTCACCGGCTGAAGCCCCCGCCGAGGGTGGGGAAGCGGCAACGCCGCCGCCTAAGCCATAATGGCGCCGATGTCGAAACAGAACCCGCTGCCGTTCCCCGGCGAAGAATCCCAGTCGACGCCCGCCGATACGGTGCCGGCGTCCCCCTCGACCGGTACCGGCCCGAACCCGGTACCGCCGCCCGCGCACGCGCGTCCGGCCGGCCGACGCCCGCTGTGGGCACGGTTGCTGGGCCGCCTGGTCGAGCCGTGGCTGTCGCTGAAGATCGAGCCGGAAGACCCGGGCCAGTACAACGATGGCCGCCCGGTCATGTACGTGCTGGAAGACTACGGCCTGTCCAACGCGCTGATCCTGGACAAGGCCTGCCGCCAGGCCGGCCTGCCGTCGCCGCTGGTGCCGCTGGCCGGTGACCCGACCGGCCGCAAGCGCGCCTACCTGGCGCTGTCGCGGCGCAGCTCCAGCAATTCGCTGATCCCCGAGCAGCGCGGTGCCAAGACCCATTCCGATTCGCTGGCCAAGGTCCTGCAGGCACATCGCGTGCGCGATGACCTGGACGTGCACCTGGTGCCGGTGTCGATCTTCGTCGGCCGCGCGCCGGACAAGCAGAGCGGCTGGTTCGCGGTGCTGTTCTCGGAAAACTGGGCGCTGGTCGGCCGCTTCCGCCGCCTGCTGGCGGTGCTGCTCAATGGCCGCAGCACCATCGTCCGCTTCGCGCCGCCGATCTCGCTGCGTTCCATCATCGACGAAGGCCTGGAGCCGGAACGCACGGTACGCAAGCTGCAGCGCGTGCTGCGCACCCATTTCCGCCGCATCCGTGAATCGGTGATCGGCCCCGACCTGTCGACCCGTCGCCTGCTGGTGGACCAGGTGCTGGCCGCCGAACCGGTGCGCGAAGCGATCGCCGCGCAGGCCAAGCGCGACAATTCGAAGACGGCCGATGCCTGGAAGAAGGCACACGCCTACGCCTGGGAAATCGCCGCGGACTATTCCAGCCCGGTGGTGCGCTCGGCCAGCTTCATGCTCAGCCACGTGTGGAACCGCATCTATGCGGGCGTGCTGGTGCACCACCTGGACAAGTTCAAGGCCGCCGCGCCGGGTCACGAAGTGGTCTACGTGCCCAGCCACCGCAGCCACATGGACTACCTGCTGCTGTCCTACCTGCTGTACGACCGTGGCATCGTGCCGCCGCACATCGTGGCCGGCATCAACCTGAACCTGCCGGTGGTCGGCACCCTGCTGCGCAAGGGCGGTGCGTTCTTCATCCGCCGCTCGATCCGTGGCAACGCGCTGTACTCGGCCGTGCTCAGTGAGTACGTCGCGCAGCTGGTGGCCGGCGGCTACTCGCTGGAGTACTTCGTCGAAGGCGGCCGCTCGCGTACCGGCCGACTGCTGCAGCCCAAGGGCGGCATGATCTCGATGACGCTGCGTGCGTTCCTGCGCCAGCCGCGCAAGCCGGTGCTGTTCCAGCCCATCTACATCGGCTACGAGAAGCTGATGGAGGGCGGCAGCTACCTGGACGAACTGTCCGGCCGGCCGAAGGAAAAGGAATCGATCTGGTCGCTGCTGTGGGGCATCCCCAAGGTGCTCAAGCAGAACTACGGCCAGGTGGTGGTGAACTTCGGCGAACCGATCGCACTGAACGACGTACTGGCCGAGAAGGCACCGGAGTGGAAGGGCGAGGCGGTCTCCGAGGACGAGAAACCGGCGTGGCTGTCGACCACGGTGGACACGCTGGCCGAACGCATCCAGGTGCGCATCAACGGCGCTGCCGACGTCAACCCGATCAACCTGCTGGCGCTGGCCCTGCTGTCCACGCCGAAGCACGCGATGGGCGAGGCCGACCTGATCGCGCAGATCGAGCTGTGCAAGACGCTGCTGGTCGAGATGCCGTATTCGGACCGGGTGACGGTGACCCCGCACTCGCCGGAGCGGATCATCGCCCACGCCGAGGAAATCAACGTCCTCACCCGCATCAAGCACCCGCTGGGCGACGTGCTCAGCGTCAGCGGCGATACCGCGGTGCTGCTGAGCTACTTCCGCAACAACGTGCTGCACCTGTTCACCGCCTCGTCGTGGGTGGCCTGCTGCTTCCAGAACAACCGCCGCATGAGCCGTACCGGCCTGGTCCAGCTGGGCCGCACGGTGTACCCGTTCCTGCAGGCCGAGCTGTTCCTGCCGTGGAGCGAGGACGAATTCGCACAGCGCATCGACCAGACCATCAACGTGTTCGTGCGTGAGGGCCTGCTGCAGAACGTCAATGACGACGACGGCGGCATCCTGGCGCGCAACACCGGGCAGACCGACGAGGTGTTCCGCCTGCGTGCGATCGGCCACTCGCTGCAGCAGGCCTTCGAGCGCTACTACATCGCCATTTCGGTGCTGGTGAAGAACGGCCCGGGCGTGCTGGGTGCGGCCGAGCTGGAAAGCCTGTGCCAGCAGGCGGCGCAGCGTCTGAGCCTGCTCTATGCACCGGCCGCGCCGGAGTTCTTCGACCGCACCCTGTTCCGTGGCTTCATCCAGAAGCTGCGCGAACTGCGCCTGGTGTGGCCGGACGAGAACAGCAAGCTGCTGTTCGACGAGCGTCTGGATGCCTGGGCCAAGGACGCCAAGTTCATCCTTGGCCGCGAGCTGCGCCACACCATCGAACGGGTCAGCCCGGAAGCAGCGCGCCCGGACGAGCCGGCGCCGCAGGATTGAAGGCAGCGCCGGGCCATGCAGTGGGTGTGGACCTTGGTCCACACCTTCCAGCCGTGCCAACCAGGGTTGGCACCCACCAGGACGGTCTTTAGGCCGGTTCGTCGGGAATCTGCAGGCTTTCCAGCCTGGCAATGCAGTCCTTCAACTGCAGCTTGCGCCGCTTCAGGCGCTTGGATTCCAGCTCGTCCTCGCCGTTGGCGGCCATGCGGGTGATCTGTTCATCCAGCAGGCGGTGCTCGGCGCGCAGGGCGGCGAGGCGTTCGACAATCTCGGCGGGGTCGTAGGTATCCACGGCTTCGAGGATACACAGCGATGATGACCGCCGGGAGAGGGGAATCCCGACCCCCGGCCGTGGCCGCTCCGAGCCGTTAGAATGGAACCCATGAGTGCCGTGATTTCCCTCCCTGATCCCCAGCCGCGCGCCGCCCGCGATCCGCGCGTGGCCGAGCGCGAGCAGCACAAGCTGGCCAAGCGCCTGCGCCGCCAGGTCGGCGAGGCGATTGCCGACTTCGGCATGATCGAGGCCGGCGACAAGGTGATGGTCTGCCTGTCCGGCGGCAAGGACAGCTACACCCTGCTGGACGTGCTGCTGCAGCTGCAGAAGAAGGCGCCGGTGCCGTTCGAGCTGGTGGCGGTGAACCTGGACCAGAAGCAGCCGGACTTCCCCGAGCACGTGCTGCCGGAATACCTGGCAGGCCTGGGCGTGCCGTACCACATCATCGAGCAGGACACCTATTCGGTGGTCAGCCGGGTCATCCCGGAAGGCAAGACCATGTGTTCGCTGTGCTCGCGCCTGCGTCGTGGTGCGCTGTACAACTACGCCGAGACCCACGGCTTCACCAAGATCGCGCTGGGCCACCACCGCGACGACATGGTGGCCACGTTCTTCATGAACCTGTTCCACCACGCCAAGCTGTCGGGCATGCCGCCGAAGCTGCGCAGCGATGACGGCAAGCACGTGGTGATCCGGCCGCTGGCCTACGTTCGCGAGAGCGACATCGTCGACTACGCGCAGGCACGCAAGTTCCCGATCATTCCCTGCAACCTGTGCGGCAGCCAGGAGAACCTGCAGCGCCGCCAGGTCGGCCTGATGCTGAAGCAGTGGGAGAAGGACCACCCGGGCCGCATCGAGCAGATCGCGCGCGCCATGGGCGAAGTCCGGCCCTCGCAGCTGGCCGACACCACCCTGTTCGACTTCATGGCGCTGGGCCGTCGCGACGACGCGCCGCTGCCCGACGCCCATGCCTGGCTGGCCGGTTCCCCGGCCGACGCCGACGCAGATCCCGAGACGCCCACCGTTTAAGGTCGGTCGCCCTTCCTCTTTGCCATCCGGAATTCCATGTTCTTTCGCAACCTGACGTTCTTCCGTTTCCCGACCACCACCGATTTTTCCGAAGTCGACACGCTGCTGCCGCACGCCCTGCTGAAGCCGGTCGGCGCACTGGAAATGAATTCGCGCGGCTTCATCTCGCCGTTCGGCCGCGAGGAGAAGGAACTGCTCTCCCACCGCATCGCCGAACACCTGTGGCTGACCGTGGGCGGCGAGGACAAGATCCTGCCGGCGGCGGTGGTCAACGACCTGCTCGAGCGCAAGCTGGAGGAGATCGAGGAGAAGGAAGGCCGCCGCCCGGGTGGCCGCGAACGCAAGCGGATGAAGGACGACCTGCTGCATGAACTGCTGCCGCGCGCCTTCGTGAAGTCCTCGCGCAACGACGCCTTCATCGACCTGCAGCACGGCTACGTCGCGGTGGATACCTCCAGCCGCAAGACCGGCGAGTACTTCATGTCCGACATCCGCGGCCTGCTCGGCAGCTTCCCGGCGATGCCGCTGAACGCCGAAGTCGCGCCGCGTTCGATCCTGACCGGCTGGATCGCCGGCGAGCCGCTGCCGACCGGGCTGAGCCTGGGCGAAGAGTGCGAGATGAAGGACCCGGTGGAAGGCGGCGCGGTGGTCAAGTGCCAGCACCAGGAACTGCGCTGCGATGAGATCGACAAGCACCTGGATGCCGGCAAGCAGGTGACCAAGCTGGCGCTGATCTTCGAGGACAACCTGTCCTTCGTCATCGGCGACGACCTGATCGTGCGCAAGCTGAAGTTCCTCGACGGTGCCCTGGACCAGCTGGAGCATGCCGACGAAGACGGCCGCCGCGCCGAGTTCGACGCCCGCTTCGCCCTGCAGAGCGCCGAGATCCGCCGTCTGTTCCTGTTGCTGGAAGAAGCCTTCAAGCTCAGCAAGGCTGACTGAACAGGCAGCCCGACGGCCGCCGGTCATCCGGCGGCCCGAAGCGGCGCTATGCTGGGCGCATGAGCCGTCTGCTGCGCCGCCTGATCAGCCCGACCCCGCCCGCCACCGTACAGCGCGACACCGTTCGCCTGCGCCTGGAGGATGCCGAGATCGAGGTACTGCGCGTGCGCGATCCGCGTGCGCGCCGCATCAAGCTGAGCGTGGACGAACGCGGCGCGCGCCTGACCCTGCCGCCGCGCGCAAGCCTGGTGATGGGCGAACGCTTCCTGGAACAGCACCGCGACTGGCTGGCACTGCAGCTGCGCCAGTACCAGGGCCAGCGCCTGCCGGCACCGCTGCAGCCGGGCGAAGACGGCGTGCTGCCCCTGCGCGGCGAACTGTTGCCGCTGCGCTGGCAGGAAGGCCGCTACGCGCGCCTGGAGATCGACGCGCATGGTGCCTGCGTGCAGTGGCCGACACGTGGTGGTGACGCCACCCTGCGTCGCCTGCTGCGCGAGTTCTACGAAGCACAGACCCGCGCCGACGTCGGCCGCTGGCTGCCGAAGTACCTGCCCACACTGCCGCGCGCACCCAGCCGCCTGCGATTGAAGGTGATGTCCTCGCAATGGGGCTCGCTCGCCCCCGATGGCAGCATGGCACTGGACCTGGCCCTCGTGCTCGGTCGTTCGGAAGCGTTCGAGTACGTGCTGGTGCACGAGCTCTGCCACCTGATCCAGCCCAACCACTCGCCCGCGTTCTGGCACGAAGTGGAACAACGCTTCCCCGCCTGGCGCGAACAGCGCGACTACTTCCAGCTGGAAGGCCGCCGACTGAAGGCGATGCTGCGGCAACTGCTGTAGCGCCAGCGCTACAGCAGTTGCCCACGTATTCTTCCTCTACCCCCGCCTTCGGCGCGCCCCTTCAACAGAAGGGGCTTTCCTCCAGAGAGTGGGCCGGTCAGTCGGGCAGGCTCGACGCTGCACAGGGTCTGCGCAGAGGATGAGCATTCCCCGCCCTGGCAACGCGCCATGAGCGCGCGCAGCGCGCGACCCGCTCCTGCTCTTCTTTTCTTTCTTCCGTGGTGGGCACAGCGGAATCTGTCCGTGGCCGGGCGGGGTGGGTTGCGCAGGGGCGTGAGCCGCATGGATGCGGCAACCGAGCTTACAGGGGTGAAGGCGCTTTGCTTGCGAAGCACTGCTTCGCAAGCGCCTGAACGCACAGCCGCCAGCGGCTGGGCCGGGCCCCGGAGGGGTACTTGCAGCGACCCTTGCGCAATCCACCCCGCCCGGCCAAGCACGGCTTTGCCTACGGATACCACCCACCACGAGGGGCTCAGCCGTTGGCCGAAATCCTCACCTCGCCCGCAACGCCGCCGCCGCCGCCCAGCGCGCCGCCACCCGCGGCGCCGTAATGCACACCGCCTGGTCGGTCACCGTCGTCACCGCGCGCTCCAGCAGCTGGATATCCGCCTCATGCTGGCGCGCTACGTGCGGATCCTCGAAGAAGATCGCGCGCTGGCAGCGCCCTTCCAGTACCCGGTCGGCAATCTGCGCATCGCCGCCCATCGGGCCGCTCTGGTAGCGCGTCACCCAGGGCGTATCGCTGGGCCAGCCACGGCTCCACGCCAGCTCGTTCAAGCGCTGGCCGGTGGTTCCGGTTGCCACCCGCTCACCGAACCGCGCCAGCACATCGAAGTGCTCATCGGCGAAGGCCAGCATCGCCGGCTTCATCGCGTCGTGCGCGATCAGCGCCAGCGTCTGTCCTTCGAACGCATGCAGGTCGTCGGCGCCAGCATCGGCAGCCAGTCCGGCATGGATGCGTTCCACCTCGATCCAGTCGCGCGCGGTGGCCACGGTGGAAATGAAAGGCTTGCCGTGGATCACGCACTGCCGCTTCAGCGCCGTGGCTTCCGGAAACACCGAGGATGGATCGACCGGATCGATCAGGTAGACCGCGCCATCCAGTGTCCGATCCGGCCCCATGCCAACCACCTCGGCCACCAGCTTCATCAAGCCACCCTCGCGACCATAGGGGTAGCGATGCAGGCCCGCGTATCCGGTCAGGAAGCCCTGACGCTGTATCGCGTCATGGGTGCGGCCGACCGCGTGCAGCGACACGCCCAGCTCGCGCAGGCCGGGTTCGCTGACGCGCAGCCAGCGGAACAGGGCGGCGCGCGCGTCGTGGTGATGGAGACGGTTGGCAGCCAGGCCGATGCGCATCGAATGCTCCGCAGATACGGGTGAAAGCGGCAGTGTATGTCGCCATTCACCTATCTTGGTGTTTTTACAACTTTCTTCATTGCGCTTCGTCCACGCGCCGCTAGCGTAAGAGGCAGCGGTACCGCTGCGCGGCCGTTCATTCCGCCCGCCAGAAGAGGATGCCCATCGTGAACGCCGCTGGCCTGCGTGCCGCCACCGCGGTCGTGGCCGGCCTGCTGTTGCCTGCCCTGGCCGCCGCTGCGGATTGCAGGACGCCGCTGCGCATTGCCTGGCCCGCCGACCGCGCGCCGTTGTCCTCCAGCGAGCAGGGCCAGCCGCGCGGGCTCAGCGCGCAGTACCTGAAGCTGCTGGGCGCGCAGCGACCACTGCAGATGCAGCCATTGCCAACCGCCGCCATCGCCGAGGGAACGGTGCCGCCCGACGTCCAGGCGCTGCTGGGCTGGTCGCGCTCGCAGTTGCCGACGGGGTGGGTGGCCAGTGCGCCCTACGTGCAGCTGCCACAGGTCATTGTGCGGCGCCGGGATGCATCGCCGGTGCTGGGCCTGGAGGCGTTGCGCGGAGGCACCGTGGCCAGTCCCGACCCGCTGTCGCTGGTCGGGGCGCTGACGGAACAGGCGTCTGGCGTGCAGCTGTTGCCCCCCGCCCCCATCGACGACGCCCTGTCACTGCTGGGCACGGGCCTGGTCGATGCCGTGGTCGCCAATCTTGGAGAGGTCGAGGCCGCGTTGCGCCACTATCAGGGCGAGCCGCTGGTAATCGCTGCGCCCGCCGGAATCGACGACGCGCCGGTGCTGGCCACCGTGCCCGCCTGCGCCGACGTCATCCCGGTGTTCGAGCGAGCCGTGTCGCAGCTGACCGCGAACGAACGCGAGGCGATCCGCACGGCCTGGCTGCCGAACCAGCCGCGACACCCGCCCTCTGCGTCCCCCCTGCGCTGGCTGGTGCCGGCCTCGCTGACCCTGCTGGCGCTCATGCTGGTGTACGCCTTCGGCTACTGGCGCGTGCATCGCGAGAGCGAGCGTCGCCGCGTGGCTGCGCAACGCCTGCAGGAGGTGACCTCGAACCTGCCAGCGGTGGTCTATCAGGTGCGTCGCTCTGCCACCGGCCACTACAGCTTTCCCCAGATCGCAGGCGACGTGCAGGCGTTGTTCGGAATCAGCGTGGAAACCGCCCTGATCGATCATCAGCGCCTGCTGGCAGCGGTTCATCCCGACGATCGCTCGCGGCTGATGGACACCGTCGACGCCGCTGCCCTGGCGCGGGGCCCGATCGATGTCACCTTCCGCACGCGCTCGCCACAAGGCTGGCGCTGGGTCCACTCGCATGGACGGCCGCTGTCCCTGGACAGCGGCGACGTCGAGTGGAGTGGCTACTGGATCGACGTAAGCGGAGTGCAGGCGCGCACCCATGCGCTGGCCGAGGCGCGCCGTGCGGCCGAGCAGGCAGCGCTGGCCAAGGCCCACTTCCTGGCGACCATGAGCCACGAGATCCGCACGCCGATGAGCACCCTGCTGGGCATGCTCGAGCGGTTGGAGGGCAGCGATCTGGATCATCGCCAGCAACAGGTGCTGGTGACCGTGGGTGATGCTGCCCAGATGCTGCGGCAGATCCTGGACGACGTGCTGCACAGCCAACGGCTGCAGGCACTGCCGCCGCAGCTGCGACCCACGAGCGTGGCGGCACTGGTGCGCGCGGTGCAGCAGTTGCTGATGCCGGTGGCGGCCAGCCGGGGCCTGCATCTGCGTATCCAACTTGATCCGGAATTGCAGGCCGGATCGCTGGCCGACGGCCTGCGCCTGCGCCAGATCCTGTTCAACCTTGCCGGCAACGCGCTCAAGTTCACCGAGCATGGCGGCGTGGATCTGCAGGTGCAGGTGCTGCAGCAGCACGATCGCGGCCAACGTCTTCGCCTGCAGGTCAGTGACAGCGGGGTGGGCATCAGCCCGGAACGGCAACAGGCGGTGTTCGCTGCCTACACCCAGGCCGAGGCATCGACAACGCGCCGTTTCGGCGGCAGCGGCCTGGGCCTGGCGATCTGCCGTGAACTGGCTGCATCGATGGAAGCAGAACTGTGCCTGCGCAGCGCGCCAGGCAAGGGCACCACCGTGTGGCTGGAACTGGATCTGGACGCCTGTGAGTTGCCTGCCGAGGCATTGCCGCTTCCGGCAGAGGCGGCGCGGCCACTGTCGTCGGCCCGGGTGCTGGTAGCTGAAGATCACCCCACCAACCTGCACCTGCTGGAGCAGCGCCTGCATGATCTGGGTCTGCAGGTGCACGCCTGCACCGATGGTCGCCAGGCCTTCGAGGCCTGGCAGGCGCGGGCGTTCGACCTGGTCATCACCGACTGCCACATGCCGCACATGGATGGCTTTGCCTTGGCACGGGCCATCCGCGCCGACGCCTGCGCGGTTCGCGCGCAGGTCCCGATCATCGCGCTCACGGCCAGCGCGCTGGGTCGCACCCGCGAGGCCTGCCGCGAAGCGGGCATCGATCATTTCCTGGCCAAGCCGGTGGCGGCGCAGGAACTGCGGGGCTTGCTGGCCGTGCTGCTGGCGCCGGAATCAATGCGCCAGTAGGCGGATGATGCTGGCGGCGGCGTCGCGGCCTTCGGCCACGGCGGTCACCACCAGGTCGGCGCCACGCACTGCGTCACCGCCGGCGAACAGGCGCGGGTGCGCGGTCTGGAATGGCAGGCGGTCCTTGCCGCCAGCCACGATGCGGCCGTTGGACCGGCCTTCCACGCCGTGCTCGGCCAGCCACGCCGGCACGGTTGGCGAGAAGCCGAAGGCGATGATCACCACGTCGGCCTCCAGCAGCGATTCGCTGCCTTCGATCGGCACCGCATTCTGGCGGCCATTGGCATCGGGCTCACCCAGCCGGGTTTCGACCACGGTCACGCCGATCACCTCATCGTCGGCGCCGGCTTCGATCGACAGCGGCTGGCGGTTGAACAGGAAGCGCACGCCTTCCTCGCGCGCATTGGCCACTTCGCGCGCGCTGCCGGGCATGTTGGCTTCGTCGCGGCGGTAGGCACAGGTGACCTTGGCCGCGCCCAGCCGCACCGCGCTGCGCACGCAGTCCATGCCGGTATCACCGCCGCCCAGCACCACCACGCGCTTGCCGTTGAGGTCGGGCAGGGCGATGCTGTCTTCCCAGCCGGCAATCGGCCGGCCCTTCGGATCATCGCCGCCGACGATGCGGCTGTTCTGCACCAGGAACGGCAGTGCCGGCAGCACGCCCTTCAGGTCCTGGCCGTCGAGGCCACCGTCGGTATAGCGGTAGGCGCCGGTACCGACGAACACCGCATCGTGGCTGTCCAGCAGCTGCTGCACGCTGAGGTCACGGCCGATCTCCACACCGAGGCGGAACTGCACGCCCATGCCCTCGAGCACTTCGCGGCGGCGGTGGATCACATCCTTGTCCAGCTTGAAGCTGGGAATGCCGAACTGCAGCAGGCCGCCGATCTGCTCATAGCGGTCGTAGACCACGGCGGCAATGCCGGCGCGCGCCAGACGGTCGGCACAGGCCAGCCCGGCCGGGCCGGCGCCGATCACAGCCACGCTGCGGCCGGTCGGCTGCACCGCGCCCAGGTCCGGGCGCCAGCCCGTGGCCAGCGCGGTATCAACGATGTACTTCTCGACCGCGCCGATGGTGACCGCACCGAACTCTTCCAGCGTGCAGCTGCCCTCGCACAGCCGGTCCTGCGGGCAGACCCGGCCGCACACTTCCGGCAGCGGGTTGGTGCTGTGGCACAGCGTGGCCGCTTCGTGGATGCGGTTTTCCTGCACCAGCTGCAGCCACTGTGGAATGGCGTTGTGCACCGGGCACTTCCAGCTGCAGTAGGGGTTGCCGCAGTCCAGGCAGCGACCGGCCTGGTACTGGGCATCTTCCTTACCGAACTTGCCGTACAACTCACCCCAGTCGCCGGACGTGCGCAGTTCCACCGGAATGCGCTGCGGCATGGTGCGGGGCAGGTCGAGGAACTGGAAGGCGTGCTTGCGGCTCATGGCGGGCTCTGTGGTGTTTTGCGGTCGCCGGCCAGCGGCCGGCACTACGTGGTCCTGGGTTGCCGGCAGCGGCCGGCACTACCGTTACGCGGCGCGTCGCAGGGTTTCGGTCAGCGACTCGATGCTGGCGGCCTTCGGTTTGACCAGCCAGAACTTGCCGATGTAATCGCGGAACTCGTCCAGGATCTGCTGCGCCCAGATGCTGCCGGTCAGCTCGCGGTGGCGGCCGATCAGGCGGTGCAGGTGCTGGCGGTAGTTCTCGAAGCCCTCGGCGGAGACGCGATGGATGTCGATCAGCTCGTGGTTGTAGCGGTCGACGAAATCGCGGTCGACGTCCAGCACGTAGGCCAGGCCACCGGTGAAGCCGGCACCGAAGTTCAGGCCGACCTTGCCCAGTACCAGCACCACGCCATCGGTCATGTACTCGCAGCAGTGGTCACCGGCACCTTCCACCACCGCCAGCGCGCCGGAATTGCGTACCGCGAAACGCTCGCCGGCGCGGCCAGCGGCGAACAGCTCGCCACCGGTGGCGCCGTACAGGCAGGTGTTGCCGATGATCGCGGTGCTGCGCGCTTCAAAGCGCGCGCCACGCGGCGGGCGCACCACCAGGCGGCCGCCGGCCATGCCCTTGCCGACGTAGTCGTTGGCTTCACCGTCCACTTCCAGGTGCAGGCCACCGACATTGAAGGCACCAAAGCTCTGCCCGGCGCTGCCACGGAAGCGCAGTTCCAGCGGTGCCTCGGCCATGCCCTGGTTGCCGTGCGCGCGCGCCACCGCACCGGCCAGGCGCGTGCCGATGCTGCGGTCGGTGTTGTGGATCAGGAAGCGATGCTCGCCACCGCGCTTGTGTTCGATGGCCGGCGCCAGCAGGCCATCCATCTGCGTGGCCAGGCCGTCCGGCGATTCGTACAGGCGCTGGGCGGCGCAGTGGCTGCCTTCGTAGCGGGCATCGGCCAGCAGGCGCGACAGGTCCACGCGCACGCCGTCACGCGGCGCGGCCTCGATCTGCCGCAGCAGGTCGGTACGGCCGACGATCTCTTCCAGCGAACGTGCACCCAGGTACGCCAGCCAGCCGCGCACTTCCTCGGCCAGCAGGCGGAAGAAGTTCTCCACGCGTTCGGGCTGGCCTGTGAAGTGGTTCTCGCGCAGGCGCTCGTCCTGGGTGGCCACGCCGGTGGCGCAGTTGTTGAGGTGGCAGATACGCAGGTACTTGCAGCCCAGCACGATCATCGGCGCGGTGCCGAAGCCGAAGCTGTCCGCGCCGAGCAGCGCGGCCTTGACCACGTCCAGGCCGGTCTTCAGGCCACCATCGGTCTGCAGCAGGGTGCGCCCGCGCAGGTCGTTGGCCAGCAGCGCCTGGTGCGCTTCGGCCACGCCCAGTTCCCACGGCACGCCGGCGTAGCGGATCGAGCTGACCGGCGAAGCACCGGTCCCGCCGTCGTGGCCGGAGATGGTGATCAGGTCGGCACCGGCCTTGACCACGCCGGCGGCGATCGTACCCACGCCGGCATGGCTGACCAGCTTCACCGACACCAGCGCGGTCGGGTTGACCTGCTTGAGGTCGTAGATCAGCTGCGCCAGGTCTTCGATCGAATAGATGTCGTGGTGCGGCGGCGGCGAGATCAGGCCGATCCCAGGCCGGGCATAGCGCAGGCGCGCGATCAGTTCGTTCACCTTGTGGCCCGGCAGCTGGCCGCCCTCGCCGGGCTTGGCGCCCTGCGCGACCTTGATCTGCAGCACTTCGGCGTTGACCAGGTACTCAGCGGTGACGCCGAAGCGGCCCGAGGCGACCTGCTTGATCTTGCTGCGCTTTGCGGTGCCATAGCGGGCGGGATCCTCACCGCCTTCGCCGGAATTGCTGCGGCCGCCGAGGCGGTTCATGGCAATGGCCAATGCTTCATGTGCTTCCGGCGACAGTGCGCCCAGGCTGATCGCCGCGGTATCGAAGCGCGGGAACAGGGTACTGGCCGGAGCCACCTCGTCCAGCGGTACCGGCGTGGCCGCCGGCACCAGTTCCAGCAGGTCGCGCAACGCCGACGGCGGCCGTGCATGCACGGCATCGCAGTACTGCTGCCAGGCACGCGGGTCACCGCTGCGCGCCGCGCGCTGCAGGGTGGTGACCACGTCCGGGTTGTACATGTGGTACTCGCCGCCGTGCACGTACTTCAGCAGGCCGCCTAAGTCCACGTCCTGCTGCGCGTCCCAGGCCTGCGCGCACAGCTCGCGTGCGTCGGCATCCAGGCGCGCGAAGCCAGCGCCACCGATGCGCGAGGCCGTATCCGGGAAGCACAGGTCCACCACTTCCGGTTCCAGGCCGATGATCTCGAACAGCTGCGCGCCGCGGTAGCTGGCCACGGTGCAGATGCCCATCTTCGAGATGATCTTCGACAGGCCCTTGTAGACGCCCTTGCGGTAGCGGCGGCCGATCTGCGACTGCTCACCGCCCTTGCTGAGCTTGAGGATGCCGCGACGGCCGAGGTCGAACAGGGTCTGATAGGCCAGGTACGGGTACACCGCGGTGGCACCGAAGCCGAGCAGGCAGGCCATGTGGTGCGGGTCGCGCGCGGTGCCGGTCTCGACGATGAGATTCACGTCGCAGCGCAGGCCCAGCCGCGACAGGTGGTGGTGGATGGCGCTGGTGGCCAGCAGCGCGTGCACCATCGGCCGCCCGGCCACCGGGTAGCGGTCGGACAGCAGCAGCATCACCATGCCATCGCGCGCGGCCTGTTCGGCCTCGCTGCAGATGCGCTCGATGCCGGCGCGCAGGCCCTCGTCCTCGCTGTAGGACAGGTCGAGCAGGCGGTTGGCCTGCACGTACTGCTCCATCTTCAGCAGCTGGCGCAGCTTGCGCTGGCTCAGCACCGGCGAGTTGAGGATGACGTGGTTCACCGTCTCCGGGCCGGCATGGAAGATGTTGGTCTCCTTGCCGAGCTGGGTGGACAGGGACATCGCGCAGTCTTCGCGCAGCGGATCGATCGGCGGGTTGGTGACCTGCGCGAAGGCCTGGCGGAAATAGTCGTACAGCGGGCGGCTGCGCTGGCTCAGCACCGCCATCGGCGTGTCATCGCCCATCGAGCCAGTGGCTTCCTGCTCGGTCTCGGCCAGCGGCCGCAGCACCTGCTCCACTTCCTCGCTGCTGAGCTGGTAGAGCTTGTGGTAGCTGCGCAGGGTGGCTTCGTCGAACGGCTCTTCCACCAGCGACGGGTCGATCAGTTCGGTCTGCAGGTAGGTCACGCCCTGCTGCAGCCACTGCTTGTACGGCGCGCGGCCACGGTTGATGCGGTCCACCGCGTCGGAGTCGAGCAGGTCGCCGCGCTTGAGGTCGATGGCGACCATCTCGCCGGGGCCGAGCTTGCCCTTGCGCACCACGCGCTCGGTTGGCACTTCCCAGACGCCGGCCTCGGAGGCGACCAGGAAGTGGCGGTCGGCGGTCAGCATCCAGCGCGCCGGGCGCAGGCCGTTGCGGTCCAGCGTACACACCGCATAGCGGCTGTCGCAGGCAACGATGCCGGCCGGGCCATCCCAAGGCTCGCTGTTCAGGCCGTGGAACTCGTAGAACGCGGCCAGGTCCGGGTCCTTGAACTCCAGCGACTGGGTGGCCGGCGGCACCAGGATGCGCAGCGCCTGGATCAGCTCCATGCCACCGGCGACCATCAGCTCCAGCATGTTGTCCAGGCTCTGCGAATCCGAACCGTGCATGGAGATCACCGGGTCGAATTCACCAATATCGAAGCGCGGCGTCTTCCACACCTTGCTGCGCGCCTGCGCCCAGCGACGATTGCCCTCGATGGTGTTGATCTCGCCGTTGTGGGCGAGCATGCGGAACGGGTGGGCGAGCGGCCAGCGCGGCAGCGTGTTGGTCGAGAAGCGCTGGTGGAACACGATCGCGCTGGAGGCCAGCTCGCGGCGCTGCAGGTCCGGGAAGAAGCGGCTGAGCTTGTCCGGCAGCACCATGCCCTTGTAGCTGATCGCATCCGGGGTGAGGGTGGCGACGTAGAAGTCGGCGTGTTCGCGCAGCTGCTGTTCGCTGCGGCGACGGGCCAGGAACAGCGCCAGTGCGAAGCCGGCATCATCCTGGCCAACCCCGGCATCGACGAACACCTGCTCGATGCGCGGCAGCGTGTCGCGCGCCAGTTGGCCGCAGACGCTGTCGTCGGTCGGTACCTCGCGCCAGCCAGCGACCTTGCAGCCCACCGCTTCCACCTGCGCCTGCAGCTGCGCGCGGCAGGCCTGCGCAGCGTCGGCGTCATGCGGCAGGAATACGAGGCCGGCGGCGAAGCGTGCGGCGACGGCAATGCCGGCCTCACTCGCCAGCAGTTTCAGGAACGCATCGGGGCGGCGCAGCAGCAGGCCGCAGCCATCACCGGTCAGGCCATCGGCGGCGACACCGCCACGGTGGGTCATGCGCGAAAGCGCGGCGATGGCGGTATCAACCAACAGGCGCGATGGTTGATCGTCGAGCTGGGCGACCATGCCAAATCCACAGGCATCGCGCTCGGAGCGCGGGTCGTAAAGCCCTTGGCGGTTGCGGGGGGCCATCTCTACCTCGATGCGTATAGGGTTGGCGGCGACACTCGTCCCCGCTCATTCCCTGGAGCGCATCGTGAGGCCACCGGATGCCTCGACTAGATCACAGGTTGCTGCAACGCCGCAATACACGGTTGCAGGTGCAACGGAACGCGCCGGCAACCCAGTACCGGCGCGGGGCGGGACTCAGCCGCAACGCACGCCGCTGACGGCGCCCTTGTCGTCCACTTCGATGTTCAGGCGGTCGCCGAGGAACTCCATCGTGGCCACATCATTGGGCTTGAGCACGCGCACCTGGCTGGCACCTGCATCTTCCTGTGCCTGCTTGCCGAGGGCATCGGTGTAGGCCTGGCCGACCAGGCTCTGTACCTGGCTGGCATCGCAGGTGCCGACCGGCGGAGCCTCGGTGGCCTTGCCGGCGTCGTCGGCCGGCGCCTTGGCTGCTTCGGCGGCCTGCTGGGCGTGGGCGGTGGCCGAATCCTGTTCATCCAGCGCCGGTGCCTGGCAGGCGGTCAGGGCCAGCACGGCCGGCAGCAACAGGGCGGAGAGCGAACGGGCGCGAATCGGGAACGACATCATGACTCCGGAAGGGGTTGTGAAGACCCGAGCATAGCGGCGAACCGGCCCTCACGTGTTTGTCTTGTGTTATCGACAGGATCGCGGCATGGCGACGGCGACACTGGCGGCATGCCAACTCCCTCCACCCCCGAACGACAGGCAGCGCGCGCGGCCGGCCTGCGCTATGTCGACGACACCCAGCCGGGCATCAGCCGGCGCCGCGCCGGCAAGGGCTTCAGCTACCGCGATGCTGATGGCCACGCGATACGCGACGCCACCACCCTGCAACGCATCCGCGCACTGGCGATCCCACCGGCCTACACCGCGGTGTGGATCTGCGCCCACGCCAATGGCCACCTGCAGGCCACCGGTCGTGATGCGCGCGGTCGCAAGCAGTACCGTTACCACCCCGATTGGGCCAGGGAGCGCGATGCCGGCAAGTTCGACCGCATCATCGCCTTTGGCGAGGCGTTGCCTACGCTGCGGCGGCGGCTGTCGCGGGATCTCAAGCGCCCCGGTTTCCCGAAGGAGAAGGTGCTGGCCATGGTGGTCGCACTGTTGGCGGACACGCTGGTGCGGGTCGGCAATGAGACCTATGCGCAGCAGAACCGTTCGTTCGGACTGACCACACTGCGAAACCGGCATCTGGAGCTGCTGCGCGGTGGCCGCGTGCGCATGCGCTTCCGCGGCAAGTCCGGGCAGCTGCAGGAGGTCACCGTGGGCGACCGCAGGCTGGGGCTGCTGGTGCGGCGCCTGCAGCAGCTGCCGGGGCAGGCCCTGTTCCAGTACCGCGATGACGACGGTGCGCTGCAGCCGGTCGACTCCGGCGCGGTGAACGACTACCTGCGCGAGGTGATGGGCGAGGACTTCACTGCCAAGGATTTCCGCACCTGGGGCGGGACGGTTGCGGCGGTGCAGGCGTTTGCCGCCACCGAACTGCCGGCCAGCCAGCGCGCACTGGCGCAGGCGCAGCGCGCGGTGGTGTGCGAAGTGGCGTCGCTGTTGGGCAATACCCCGGCGGTGTGCCGCAAGGCCTATATCGACCCCTGCGTGTTCGCCGGCTGGGAGCGCGGCGAACTGGCCACGCTGGCCGGCCTGCGTGGGCCGCGCCAGTGGGAACAGGCGACCCTGCGCGTGCTGCGCAGGGCGCGCCGGCTCAGCCGCAGTAGATCGCGGTGATGTTGTTGGTACGGCCCTTTTCGATGGTCAGGCGGTCGCCGCCTTCGCTGGCCGGCGGCACCCGCGGGCCGTCGTGGCGCAGTACCCGTACGTGCAGGCTGTCGCTGTCCACCCGTGCGCGTGCGACGGTGGCGTCCGACGCGGCCAGGCCAAGTGCGCCGCGTACCCTGTCGCTGTGGCACTGGCCGGAAATCACACCGTCGATCGGCTGTACCTGGGCGACCGGTGTGCTGCTGCAGGCGGCGAGGGCAAAGCAGACGGCGGCGGTGGCGATGGCGTGTTTCATGGAGGCGTTCCTTGTGTGATTGCGTGCAGGGTGCGACGGCGCACGTGGTGGCGGAATGAATGCCGTGCACATCATGGACACGGCGCGCTCACTGCCGCCAACAGCAGGGGTGGAGACACTGCAGGAGCGGCGGATGCCGCCCCCGGTACTGCGGCGCATGCGCCCGGTAGTGCCGGCCGCTGGCCGGCAATCCCATTCCCCCCCGAGGAGACCTGCATGGCCACCACCAGGAAAACCCCCGCCCGCCGCAAAGCCTCACCCAAGGTGCGCAAAGGCAGCACTGCGACCAGGACCATCGCCGACCCCGATCGCCCGCGCGTGGTGAAGACTGCAACCCGCAAGGCCGCCGCCAGCGATCCCCGCGCCGCCCGCGTTGCGGCACGGCAGCGGCGCCTGCAGGACCAGGAGAAGGCCAAGGACGCCCGCGCGGCCAAGAAGGCAACCAAGAAGGCAACAAAGAAGACCGCGACCCAGGCCGGAGCACGACGCCAGCCGGAGGCGATGCCGGCGCAGCAGCTGGCCAAGCCCGGGCACGAACACGAACTGGAGCTGGCGCCGCGTTTCCTTGCACCCGACTACACCGGCAGCGGCAAACTGCAGGGCATGCGTGCGATCGTCACTGGTGGCGATTCCGGCATCGGCCGCGCGGTGGCGGTGCTGTTCTCACGCGAAGGTGCCGACGTGGCCGTGCTGCACCTGGACGAGGCCGAGGACGCGGACATCACCCGCCAGCACGTGGAGCGCGAAGGCGGTCGCTGCGTGGTGATCGCCGGTGACGTGCGCGATCCGCGCTTCTGCGACAAAGCGGTGAAGCAGGTGGCCAAGGCGTTCGGCGGCATCGATATCCTGGTCAACAACGCCGCGTTCCAGCTGCACTGCGAGCGGCTGGAAGACCTGGAAGACGCGCACCTGCAGGAGACCCTGCAGACCAACATCGGCGGGTACATCCAGATGGCGCGCGCGGTGCTGCCGCATCTGGGCGAGGGCGCCAGCATCATCAACACCGGTTCGGAAACGGGGATCTTCGGCAGCAGGGCGCTGATCGATTACTCGGCGACCAAGGGCGCGATCCACGCGTTCACCAAATCGCTGGCCAGCCAGCTGCTGCCGCGCGGCATCCGGGTCAACTGCGTGGCGCCGGGGCCGGTATGGACGCCGCTGAACCCGGCCGACAAGCCGGCGCGGGACGTGGCGGAATTTGGCAAGGACAGCGACATGGGCCGGCCTGCACAGCCCGAGGAACTGTCGCCGGCCTACGTGTTCCTGGCCTCGCCGGCCTGTGCCAGTTACATCAGCGGGGTGATCCTGCCGGTGATGGGTGGGCCACGCGGGTGAACAGCACTACGGCGTGGCGTCTGCTGAACGGGGCTTCGCGCAGGTGTGTGGCGTGTGTCAACGGCTGCGCCGGTGCGGTGGGGTAGGCTGGACTCCCATACCGATCACGTTCAGGGAAAGATCATGCCGGAGATGGATATCAGCGCAGCGGCCGATGAAGTCGTCGCCCTGTTGCGGCAGAACGATGCCCGTGGCGCGGCCGCCCGCCTGGAGGCCCTGCACAACGGCCAGCGTGCGGTGGTGCAGGAATCGCTGGATCGCTACATCGCGGCGCGGGGCGCCACCGAGCTTGAGGCGCTGCGACGGAGCGGTGGCGTATCCGCCACCGACGCGGCCATGGTCAAGCCGATGCTGGATCGCCTGAGCGACGCGACGCGCCCACCGCGCATGCCCGACGCCGCGGAGACTGCGTGCCTGAGCCAGGCCCAGCAGTACGACGTGTATGGCAGTATCGTGGCCCAGCGCGGCAACGCCGCAGCGAACGATGCGATGGCCACGCAGGATCGCGTGGTGCTGGGGCTGCGCGACGAGAACCGCACCACCGAGGCGCGAGGACGTGGTGTCTACGACGACCGCATCGTGGTGCTGTGGAAGGATGCGCAGGGCCACGGTCATGTGCGCGAGTTCAACCAGGCCACGACAGAACCGACCGCCCAGTACGACGGACACGCCAAGACCACGCCACGCAGCCCTGGCTTCGGCAACGTGGCGCCGCGTACCAAGACCGAGGGCGAGGACGTCAACGGCGACCGGGTCAAGGATCTTGGACGGTTGGGCGAAGGCACCACCGAGATGCGCGCGACCACGCATCCGCGCAACGGCCATCCCGATGAGTTCGCGTTGCGCCCTTCGCAGGCGGCGATCACCGCCGGCGCTGGACGGGTGGAGCGCGACAGCAATGGCGATGGCTGGTTCGATGCGCGCGATACCCAGGGCGTGCAGCACCTCAACGACACCTTCAAGATCCATCGTGGCAGCCGGTCCAATACCGATTCGGCGGGCTGCCAGACCATCGGCGGCGGTGAGTACGACGACTTCGTGGCGACGGTACGCGGCACCCCCGGGCAGAACCGCTGGCAGTATGTGCTGACCTCGGTTGCGCCGGGCCAGGCGCGCGGGCTGGGACAGGACACGCCGCTCGCGGCCAATGACGATCCCCGGCAGCCGCAGCATCGCGACCATGCCCTGCAGCAGCAGATCAGCACGCACCTGCAGGCCTTGGGCGGGCGCTACGCCGAGCATGCCGATGACTACAGTCTGGTCTTGCTGCGCGAAGCGAAGGCCGCAGGCATCACCCGGGTCGACCAGATCGTGGCCAGCAATCCCAGTGGCGGCCGCGCTGCGGGTGAGACACTGTTCCTGGTGCAGGGCAATCCGGGCGATCCGGCGGCCGTGCGCGCAGGCGTCAACGCAGCCGAGGTGCGCGAGACTGCGGTGGAAACCAGCCTGCGCCAGCTGCAGCAGCAAGCGCGCGAACAGGGTGCACCCGTGCCCGCGCCGGCACAGCAGCACGAAGCACCCGCGATGGGAGGACGTTGAAGGATGGTCCGTCTACCCTTGATGTCCGGTTTGCCGTGGGTGTTGCTGCTGGCGTGCAGCGCATGCGCACCCGCCGGGGAGCACACCGTGCCGGTCGCACCTGCTGCGAAGCCTGAGGCGAAACCGGAGACCTTGCCTGCGCAGGCAGGACCCACTGAACGCGGATTGCCTGCATTGCCGGAAGCTTCCGGCAGCGCCCATTCCGGCGGCCGCTACGCTGCGCTGCCCGAACCGGCCAGGCGGGTGCTGGCGCAGTTGAAGTGCAACGTGGAGAGTGCCGGCAATGCGCAGGTGCTTTCCATTCCCGCGCAGGGTGGCCAGCAGGATTTCATGGTCACCGATCGCAGCGGACCGCGTTTCCGCTACTGGATGCGCTCGTTCTCCAGCAATGGCGGTACCACCGGGTATCTCGTGCAGCTGCAGGACTGCCCAGCAACCACCACGGGCATGCGCGCCTACATCGCACAGGGAGCCGCACCGCTGCAGGATGTCACCGCGTCGTTGCTGGCGCAGGCCGAGCTGCCTGATACGGCGACGATGACGGCTTACCAGGACAGGGGCGCGGGCGATCTGTTCGCCTTCATCGGGCAGCTGGACAAGGTGCCGGTGGTGCGCTGGGTGGCCGAAGCCGACCCCGAGCAGCCATTGGCCGACGATGCGCGCAGCTTCGACCATGGCAATGCCATCCACGGCGGTTTCCTGCGCTGGAACCAGGATCACTTCGAAGTGGCCAGGACCGTGCCGGCCGGGCTATGGCCCTGCGATGACAGCCCGTTACTGCCGTGCAGGGGCGACCCGTTCGTGACTGGGCGTTGAGGCATCGCGCGCATAGAAATCGGCAATGCGTGGAATGAACTGCTGCGGATTGGCACCGACAAGATTGGTCAGCACCACCACCGCCACGCCGCGCTCGGGATAGACCACGAACGCCGAGCGCGCACCGCCGATACCGGCCACCTGAAGGTCGGGCGATGCGCGCAGTACCGGCCAGCCCCCCGCCCACGGGCCGGCACGGCCATCCGCCAGGCGCTCCGCGCTCCACATCCGCCGCAGGGCGGTCTCCGGCAGCAGGCGGCCTTCGGTCAGCGCGACCAGCCAGCGCGCGGTGTCGTCGGCGGTGGTGAGGATGCCGCCACCGGCCCACAGCGAAGGCGGTATGTCGTAGAACCAGTGCGACAGGCGGGACGGTGCATCCGCAGCGTCGGTGGCACGCGGGGCCAGGCTGTACATCGTCGCCGCATCGGGAATCAGGTCGTAGCTGTCGCCGAAGGTGGTGCGGGCCATGCGCGCGCTGCTGAACTGGCCGGTGGCGAGGAAACGTTCGTAGGGCATGCCGGATTGCTTCGCGATGATTCGTGCCAGCAGTACGTAGTTGGTCTGGTTGTAGGCGAAGCGCTGCCCGGGTTCGGCTTCGAGCGGCTGCGCAGTGACGGCCGCCCACGCCTGCGCTTCTGAGCCACCGCCCAGCAGTCCCTTCGCATCAAGGATGTCGGGAAGGCCGGAGGTATGCGCCAGCAGCTGGTGTATGCGTACGTCTCTCCACGCTGGCGGAAGGTCATCCAGGTAGCGCGAGGCCGGTGCGTCCAGATCCAGCTGCCCCTGCTGGGCCAGCTGCGCGGTGGCCACGCCGGTGAACGCCTTGGTGGCCGAATTGAGCGGGAAACGGGTGTCGCGCGAGGCAAGCACACCGTTCTCCACGTTGGCCAGCCCGTAGGCCTCGGACAACACCGTCTGCCCGTCCTTGACCACCGCGATCTGCAATCCCGGGATGCGCTGCTCCAGCATGATCTGGCGGATCAGGCGGCGGGTCTGGTCGTTGGCCTGGTCCTGGCTGGCAGAGACAGCGGCGAAGGGCAGTGCACTGATGAGCATGAGCAGGACTCGGAGCATTGGGCGGGACATGCGGAATTCCAGCGGGGCGTTGCGGATCGGATGCAGCGGGCGGGTCAAAGGTTTAAGCGCTCGGTGGTGCCTACCGTTCGTCGGCCCATGACTTCCGGGGGGTTGACTACAGCTGTCGTCAAGCTGACAGTGACGACACGTGTAGTCAAGGGAGTGGTGTCATGCGTGGCAAGACCATCGGGGATCAGGAACTGGCCCTGCTGCAGTACATCGATGAACATGCGCCGGCCACGGTCGGCGAGGTCGCCAGTGGCTACGGCGAGGCCCGCGGCCTGGCCCGTTCCACCGTGCTGACGATGATGGAGCGGCTGCGGGCGAAGGGGTATCTTCAGCGCCGGCAGCAGGACGGCGTCTACCGCTACCAGGCCACCCGTGGCCCGCAGAGCGTGCTGCAGGGTGCCGTGGCCCAGTTCGTCGACAACACCCTGCAGGGCTCGGTGTCGCCGTTCGTGGCCTACCTGTCGCAGCGCCAGCAGGTCAGCGACAACGAACTGGCCGAGCTGGAAGCGCTGGTCGCCCAACTCCAATCGCGTCGCCACGAGGGCTGAGCCATGGACACCACGATGCTGATTCCGATGCTGGAACGGTTGGGCTGGACCAGCCTGCAGACCGTGCTGCTGGTGGCGCTGGTGTACGGCCTGTGCCGCGCGCTGCCGTCGCTGTCGGCGGCGACCCGCTGCCGCCTGTGGTGGCTGGTCTCGCTGCAGGCCGTGCTCGGCCTGTTCTGGAGCCAGCCGTTGCAGTTGGCCTGGCTGCCGGCGCCGCAGGCGGTGGCGATGACCGCGACCGACGTGGCCGCTGACATCGTCTACCCGCTGGCCCCGGAGGCCTCGGCGCAGCTGCTGGCCGCGATGCCGCTGCCCGCGGCCGAAGTACCGGCAGTTGCGTGGTGGGCGGTCGCACTGGCCGCGCTGTGGCTGTCCGGCGTGCTGATGATGGCGCTGCGCACCTTCGGTGAGTGGCGCCGCTGCCGCGCACTGCTGGCTGCGGCGTATCCCTGCGAGGACGAGGCGCTGGTGCAGGCCCTGCAGCTGGCCTCCGATGCCCACGGCGTGCGCCGTGCGCCGCGACTGTGGATGAGCATGCAGGTGGACGCACCGCAGCTGGTCGGGCCGTTCCGCCCGGTGCTGCTGCTGCCGGCCGGCGACAACGTCCTGCAGGGCGATGCGCTGGACCTGGCACTGACCCACGAACTGCAGCACCTGCAGCGCCGTGACCTGCAATGGGGCCTGCTGCCCGCGCTGGCCCAGCACCTGTTCTTCTTCCACCCGCTGCTGCGCCTGTCGGTGCGCGAATACGCGCAGGCCCGCGAGGAAGCCGTGGATGCGGCGGTGGTCGGCCAACATGGCGCCAGCCGCCAGGCCTATGGCCGCCTGTTGCTGCAGCTGGGCGTGGCCCCGCAGCCGCATCTGGGCGTGGCCAGCGCCGCACCGAGCACCACCAGCCTCAAGCGTCGCCTGCTTTCGCTGCAGTCGCACCGGTCCTGCCCGCGTCTGCTGGCGGTGGCGCTGACCGCTGTGGTGGTGGTGGTGGGCGTGGCGCCGATGCGGCTGGTCGCAGCGCCGGTGCCGCCGGCCCCGCCCGCACCTCCGGCCGCCCCGACGGCCGTGGTGCCGCCCCCGCCGAAGGCTCCGGAAGCCCCGCCCGCACCAGCCTCGGCCGCGCGCGTTCCGGCCGAGCCGGTGGCTCCCGCACCGCCCGCAGAACCGGCCGATATGGAAGAACCCTCCGGTCCCGACGATGCCGATGTGGCCGATGTGGCCGATGTCGACGATGCCGCTGGCATGGATGAGGACCATGACGGCACGACCACCACCTCCTCCATCACGACCTACGGTCGCCTCGATCTGGGCAAGTCGCCCCGGGAGGCCTTCGTGCTGGTCGATGGTGATTCGACCTTCGCCAACGGCGGCATGGACGACGTGATGGTGGCCCGCAGGCAGCTCGGCAAGGGCCCGGCGCTGTGGTTCCGCCAGGGCGACAAGCGCTATGTGGTGCGCGACCCGATGTTGATCCAGTCGCTGCAGCGCGCCTATGCCGGTGCGGCGGACCTTGGTCGCCAGCAGAGCGAACTGGGCCGCCAGCAGAGTGCGCTGGGCCGCCAGCAGGGCGACCTGGGCAAGCAGATGGGTGAGATGGGGCGTCTGCAGGGTGAAGAGGCGCGCCGCTTGGCACTGGCCGCAGCGGAGGCCGCGCGCAGTGCGATGGCCGCGCATGACATCAACCGCGAAGCGGCGGCCGAAGCGGCGAAGGCGGCGCGGGGCGCGACCAACGACGCGGCGGTTGCACGTGAGGCCGCACGTGAGGCTGCCGCCGAGGCGCGTCGTGCGATGCAGGAAGTGGACAACGAAACCGCGCGTGCCAGCCGCACCCGCGCCATGCAGCGCCTGGCCAGCCAGCAGTCTGAACTGGCCAGCCGCCAAACGACGCTGGGCAGCCAACAGGCCGCGTTGGGCGAGCGCCAGGCACGCGTGCATGCGCAGGCATCGCAGCAGGCGCAGCAGGTGATCGCGCGCGCACTGGCCAGTGGCAAGGCCGAGCGACTCTGATCGGTAGTGCCGGCCGCTGGCCGGCAATGGGGGGGGCCGGCCAGCGCCGGCACTACCCTGGGAACATCAACCGCAGCTGGCGCGCTCGATGCGGTTCTGCGCATCCACCTGCACGGTCACGCGGTCCTGGCGGAAGTCCATGGTCACCGCCATGCCCGGCTTGACCACCCGTGCATTGCGCGCACCGCTGTCAGCCACCAGTTTCTTGATCGTGGCTTCGTCGGCGGTCCTGCCGGTGAAGGCGTCCAGCGCCTCCGGTTTGCATTCGTGCGCGGCATCGGCCACGGGCGCTGGCGCGGGATCGTGGGAGGTGCTGCTGCCAGCGTGACTGCAGGCGGCCAAGGGCAGGATGGCGAGCAGGACCAGGGGATTGAGGCGCATCGTCGGGCTCCAGGCGTGGATGGTGGCGGCAGTGTCACCGCTGCCACCGTCAGGCCGCGTCAAGGCCTATTGACCGACCAGCGCCAGCGTCTCGCGCTCGCGCTGCTCCTCGTGCACCAGCCGTTGCAGCAGCAGGGCCAGGGTCACCACGTCCTGATGGTTGTGGTCGGCTACCCGGCGCAGGTTCACCGCGTCGCCGCCGCGCAGGAAGCGCAGCCATGCGCCCGGCGCTTCCGAGCCGGGCAGGTCGTCCTCGCGCACCACGCGCAGCAGCTGGCGCTCGATGGTGGACAGCCTGCAGTTCTCCCAGGTGCCGCGATAGCGGCGACGGGTGGGGTAGAGCAGGTCCACATGGTCCAGCGCGGTGATCGGATCGCGTTGGCGCGCCAGCCGGTAGCGCGCCTTCAGCAGCGGCGCATCGTAGCTGCGGCCGTTGTAGCTGCAGAACACGGTGGAGGGCTGCAGCCAACTGGCGAAGGTGGCCAGCATCGCGTCCTCGGCGGCCATGGTCGACATCAACAATTGGCGGATGCGCAGGCCTTCGCCACGTTGCGGGCACACGTGCCAGTCGGCCGCGCCGATCATGAAGGCACGCGTGCCGGTGCCACCGGCCAGGCCGGTGGTCTCGGTATCAAAGAACAGCAGGTCGCGCGCAGCTACGTGCTGGTCCTCGCGCTTGGCGAAGGCCAATGACAGCGGGGCAGTCGGGATTGGTTGCGGCTGCAGCGATTCGATCAGGAACAGGCCCGGCGCGATCTCCTCGCCGGGCAGCTGACGATCCTGCGCACTGGCGCGCGCCGGCGCGGCTCCACCGCGCGAACGCAGGCCGAGCAGGCGATGCAGACCGCCCACTTCCGGCCGACGCAGCGGTGCGGGTGCCGGTGTGGAGACCGCAGCGCCGGTCGGCTTGTGGCGGATCTCCTGTTCGACCCAGGCGAACACCGAACGTTCGGCCGGTGGTTGCCGCGCATCGTTCGCAGCCACGGGTGCCGGTGGCGCAGGGGGCACGTCCGGCGCGGCCGGTGTGCTCGCCTTCGGGTCGCCGGCCTGCCGGCGCAGCAGGCGCAGCTTGTCCAGGCTCAGGCTCACGGTGCCAGCAGCTCCATCGGGTCGCGCGTGGTCACCACCACGTCGGGCACGTGCTGGCAGGCGTCGGCATCGAACAGGTCGAGCACGCGCAGCGCCAGCGCGCGCGGCGAAGTCTCATCGTCTTCCTGCGCGGCCAGCACCGGGCCCACGCAGGCCGGGCAGCCGGCCCTGCAGTCGCAGCGCTGCACCAGTTCGCGCGCGCGCTGCACCAGTTCGGCCTGGCGCTGCCACAGCGGTTCGCTGAGGCCGACGCCGCCGGGGAAGTTGTCGTACAGGTAAACGGTGGGCACGAACTCCTGCAGCAGCTCCACCCCACCGGGATCGCCCTCGCTGCCGCGCAGCTGGCCGCGGCCGCTCTGGTCGGCGATCGCGAACCAGGAACCATCGCCGTTGCCCACCGACTTCTGCAGGTCGCGCGCATCGGCCATCACCGCCACGGTGGCGACGATGTGCAGTGCATACGCGGCGCCGAGGAAGCCATCCAGCGCATCCTGCTTGCTGGCGAACGCGCGCAGCAGCAGCGCCTGCGGCAGCTGCCACCACACCGCAGTGGTGTGCAGTTCCTGGTCGGGCAGGTTCACCGGCCCGTAGCCGATGTTCTCGTGGGTGTAATAGCGGATCTTCTTGTAGCCGGCCACGCGGCGCACCACGTGCACTTCGCCATGATGCGAATCGCCACGGCCGGCCACGCCGCCATCGAAACGGTCCAGCACCTTGAGCTTGGTGAAGTCGATGCTGTCGGTGTAGTAGTCCACGTGGGTGCGGGTGACGTAGGCCTTGCGCCCCTCCCAGTCCAGCGTCTCCACCTGGTACGGCGTGGACTGCACCATGTGGATGGCGCCCTCGTACAGGGTGAGCGCGGCGGCGGAATAATCGACCTCGGCGATGATCTGCTGGCGGCCATCGCTGCGATCGACCACCACGAAGTTGCCGTCGGCCACCGCACGCAGGCTGACCGCGTTGGCCGGATAGCTGTCGGCGATCCATTCCCAGCGCTCGCCTTCGCGGTGGATCACTTCTGTCTCTGCCAGCGCTTCCAGGAACACCTCCGGATCGATCGGGCCGAAGCCATCGCCGACCCGGAACGGCAGCTCGAAGGCCGCGCAGCGGATATGGTCGAACAGGATCAGCGGCTGGTCCGGCGCGATGCGCGCGTGCTCGGGCGAGGCCTCGGCGAAGAAGTCCGGGTGGCGAACCACATACTGGTCCAGCGGCTGCGAGCTGGCCACCATCACTCCCAGTGCGGGTTGCTGGCGGCGGCCGGCGCGGCCGAAGCGCTGCCAGGTGGCCGCCACGCTGCCGGGGTAGCCGTTGAGGATGACCACGTCCAGGCTGCCGATATCCACGCCCAGTTCCAGTGCCGACGTGCTGACGATGCCGTCGATGTTGCCGGCACGCATCGCGCGCTCGGTCTCGCGCCGCTCGGTGGGCAGGTAGCCACCGCGGTAGGCGCGGATGCGCGGCGGTTTGCGCGGGTCGTGGTCGAAGATGTCCTTCAGGTACTTGGTCAGCACTTCCACCATCAAACGTGTCTGCGCGAACACCAGGGTCTTCAGCCCGGACTTGATCGCGATGCGCGCGATGCGGTTGCTCTGTGAGCGCGCCGAGGCGCGCAGGCCCAGGTCCGGATTGATCACCGGCGGGTTCCACAACAGCACCTGTTTCGGCCCGCTGGGCGCACCGGATTCAGTGATGGCAGTCACCGGGGCCTCGATCAGCGCCTCGGCATGCGCCTGTGGGTTGCCGATGGTGGCCGAGCACAGGATGAACTGCGGTTGCACGCCGTAGAACGCGCAGATGCGCTTGAGCCGGCGCAGCACGTTGGTGACGTGGCTGCCGAACACGCCGCGGTAGGTGTGTACCTCGTCGATGACGATGTAGCGCAGGTTCTCGAAGAACTGCGCCCACTTGGTGTGATGCGGCAGGATGGCCTGGTGCAGCATGTCCGGGTTGGACACCACGATGTCGCCATGCAGGCGGATGGCCTGTCGTGCATCGCCGGGCGTGTCGCCATCGAAGGTGAAGGCCTTTACGCCCAGATCGCCGGCGCGGTTGAGTTCCAGCAGCTCGGCCACCTGGTCCTGGGCCAGTGCCTTGGTCGGGAACAGGTACAGCGCCTTGGCCTTGTCCTGCATTGCCGCGCTGACCACCGGCAGGGTGTAGCACAGCGACTTGCCGCTGGCGGTGGGGGTGACGATGGCCACGTGCTCGCCGCGCTGGCTGGCCTCCCAGGCTTCGGCCTGGTGGCTGTAGAGCTGTTCGATGCCACGCGCCTTCAGCGCAGCGGCCAGGGCAGGCGGAACTGAATCGGGAATGGGCGCATAGCGGCCTTCGCGGCCGGGAATGGCAAAGCTGCCGGTGATGCGGTCCTGGTAGCGGCGCTGCAGGCGCGCGCTGAGCAGGGCGCCGTCGCGGGCGGGCAGGCCGTCGCGCGTGGCGAGCTTCTGCTCGGCATCGGCGGTGCGCTTGGCGAGTTCGTAGGCCATGGAAGATGGAGCCGGGACGGATTGCGAGGGGTCACATGGCACCACACTCACGTCTCAGGATGTGAGACACCGCACACGGAGGGCGTGAACCGTTCAGTGCCCGCGTCCCGTGGCGTCGCCGCATCTCCCCTGGCTGAACAGCTGCCAGTGCAGCAACGAAATCTGAAGCCGGCATCCGTATCCTTGGGCGCTGGACGCAACCAACAGGTGGATGGCTGTGGCACGACGTGGAACGCAGGGAGCCCTCCTGGCCGGCATGCTGCTGGCCGGCATCGCGCAGGCGCAGCAGGCCGCGCCGGTGGCGGTGCCCGATCCTGCGCCCGTTCCCCCGGTGGATGCTTCGGCGGCAACCACCGCACCGATCTCCACCGCTCTGCCGCAGGACAACGTCACCACCCTCGGCGAAGTGCGTGCGCTCAAGCCGGAAGACGAGCCGCTGGATCTCTACCGCTTCAAGAACCCGGTGAAGTTCGGCGACAACCGCTTCAGCCGTGACTGGAGCGAACCGCCATCGCCGGAGCAGGTGAGCATGGGCGGCGGCTACATCATGATGGGCGTGGTCAAGGGTGTGATGGCGGCGGCCAAGGGCGTGAACAAGCTCACGGGTGGACCTTCGCAGATCCAGGCCGCCGTGGCGCGGCCGCCGCCGGAACTCAGTGCGGAACAGCAGCGGCGCGCGCTGCGGTTCTCCCAGGAGCAGAATGCTGGCGACGCGCCGCCGGTGAAGTAGCCCGGTATATCCTGCCGGCTTCCCCATCGGTGCCATCGCCATGTCCCTGCGTTCGTTCTGCCTGCTGGCCGCGTTGCTGCCAGCCTCCGCCTTCGCTTCCGGCATCGCCGATGACGGCGCCTGCCGCAATGGCGCGTTCCCGTCCGAACAGAGCCGGTTCGCACTGGCGCGGGTGGTCGATGCACCGCGCCTGTACCTGCTTGGCGACATGGACGGCTGCCCGGCCAAGGGCGAACCGGCCTGCCGACAGCGCAGCTATGTGGTCAACGGCGATACGGTGGTGACCGGGCGCGACCTGGGCGCTTATCGCTGCGCGTTCTTCCCGAACAGGGTGGGTGGCAGTGCCGGCTGGGTGGACCGCAGCAAGCTGCAGCCATTGCCGGTGGCCGTGCCGTCGCTGCAGGACTGGGCGGGCAACTGGAAGGACGGCGACAACGGCCTGCGCATCACCGTGCAGGGTGGGCAACTGCATGTGGAGGGGGACGCCTACTGGCCCTCCGCCAACCCCACGCCGGAGCAGCGTCCCTACGGACCGAACATGGGCCAGGTGGAAGCGCGCGCCGCGCCGCGCGGTGCCGACGTCGAGTTCGTCGAGGATACCTGCAAGGTACGCGTGCATTCGCTGGGCGAGGTGCTGATCGTGGCCGACAACAGCGAATGCGGTGGCATGAACGTGCGCTTCAACGGCGTGTACCGGCGCGCGGGCAAGGGTTGAAGGACGCCTGACGGAGGGGGGCAGAGCCCTTCCGCGGGCGAAAGGGATCCGACCCCGGGGTCAGCGCCGCCGTTCCAGCCACCACAGCAGCGATGCGCACAACACGAACGCCAGCCACCACGGCCAGCGTGAGCCCGGCACGGGCTGCATCACCGACGCGTTCGCCGACGTGCTGGAGGCCAACGCCTGCGTGGTCGCATCGATCATCGCCTGCCGATGCAGTGCAGGTGCGTCCTTCGGGTCGAACACATAGCGCCAGACGATACTGTCGCCATGCCGCAGGCGCTGCCAGCCTGCCTCACGGGGCCACCAGCCGGCGCAGCGCAGCGCCGACGTTGCACCATCGGCGATCAGCGGCACGCTGTCGCCACGCGGGTTGAAGGCCTGCAGCGGCGCCTGCACGCCGCACAGCGCCTGCCGTTCGCCTGCCCAGCTGATCGGCTGTGGTGACCACAGCGCATCACCGCTGCCCTGCGCGCGTGCCAGCGTGGCAACCACGTCGCTCCACAGTTCGCCGTGGCGGTCATCGCGGCCTGCCAGCACCCAGCGCCAGCTGTCGGTCAGCGGCAGCAGGCCGATGCGGCCCTTGCCGACCGCGCGCCAGCCGCCGACGGCCTGGCCGCCCCGATCGTGCAGCAGCGCGTTGCTGCCCGGCGCCTGCAACGCCAGTGCTTCCAGCGAAGGCAGCGCGGCACTGTGCGAGCTGCGGTCGGCCTCCTCGCCGTAGCCGGTCGGCAATGTGCCAGCGGCGAGCGGGCCACGGCGTGCGGCGAGGATCGCGCTTTCGCCATCGCCGGGAAGTTCGAGGGGGTGGCTGCTGCCATCACCCTGCACTGGCAGGCCCAGATCGCGAAGGCGTTGCCGCGCGCTGGCCGAAGGTGCGCCCGCACTGCGCACCAGCACGCCCAGTCCATCGCGCAGCGCCTGGCGCACGGCGGCCAGCTGGCCCGCACTCAATGCCGCCAGGCTGCGCTCGTCCAGCAGCAACAGATCGCTGCGCGTGAGCGATGCTGCATCGATCGACACCGCGCCATCGCCGATGCTGAGTCCGGCCCCGGTATCCGCCTGCACCTGCACACGGATGCCTGCATCGGCTGCCCAGCGCCGCAGGTACTTCAGCTCTGGACCCGGCGCGCCGGCGCGCACCAGCAGGCGCAGCGGTGCGGACGGCAGGGTCTGCTGCGGCACCGGTACGCTGTCCACCACATGGCCGTCGGCATCGAGCAGGCGCAGCTGGAACACGCTGCGGCCTTCGGCGCGGGCGATGCCACTCAGCTGCACGCGACCGTCGTCGGCAACCTCCGTGCGATCGACCACGCTGTCGGCCGGGTCGAGCAGTTCGGCCTTCGCCTTGGCCGCGCCACGCGCCTGCGCCAGCACGTCGAAGCGGGCACCGGGTGCGACATCGGCCGGCGGCTGCAGCGCGATCCAGCCGCGCGGCTCCGGTGCAGCCTGCCAACGCACATCCGGCGGCAGCACCGCGTCGCGGTCACGTGCGACCAGGCCCGCACCGACCAGCGTCAGCGTGGCGGCCGGATGCTGGCGCAGCGCGGTGGCCAGGTCGGGTACGCGCTGTGCGCCGGGCACATCGGCAGCTTCCGGCAACAGCAACAGCGGGCCTTCGCTGGCCGGGAGTGCGCCGGCCTTGCCGGCATCGACGCCAAGCACGACCAGCCCACCTGCGGGTTGCTGGCGGGTGGGGGGCGCCAGGCAGAAATACAGCAGCGTGGCGACGATGATCTGCAGTGCGATCACGACCCACCGGTGGCCGGGGTGCGCAGTGTCCGCACGCAGCTGGCGCACGCTGGCGATGACCACGATCAGGGCGAGTGCCGGTGCAATCCACAGGTTCACAGCGGAGGCATTCATGGCTGCGCCTCCAGCGCGTCGAGGTAGCGCTGGCCCATCGCATCGGCGGCACTGCGCCGCATCGCCTGTGGCAGCGGACGCTGCAGCGCCCGCCACAACTGTGCGCGCAGGCGCTGGCGGCAGTCGCCGCAGTCGGGCTCGATGCGCAGCTGCTCGATGGCCGCAGCCAGATCGAGTGCATCGGGCAGGTAGGCGGCGTTGCGCTGCTGCCAGGCCGCCAGCGCATCGAGATCCGGTGCGCCGTTGTCATCACCGAGGCGTTGCCAGGCTTCAACGATGGCCGGGTCCGGCGGGGTTCGCGCGGCCAACGGCAGTTCACGACTGGCCAGTCCGGCGCGATCACCGCCCAGCCGGCGGCTTTCATCGATGGGTGGCAGCTCCGGCCCGACCCGGGCCAGGTAGATGCGCTCGGCCTGCTGCACCTGCTTGATGAAGCCCAGCGCCTTGTAGGCAAATGGCAGCGCCTGCTCCGGGCGGCCCTGGCGCAGCTCGCCTTCGGCCGACCACATCTGATCCAGCGCGGCCTTCAACGTGGCGCGGGTCTGCGGATCGAGCAGGGTGGTCGCCTCGGCGTGGTCATGTGTGTGCCCGTATTCGGAAAGCACGTCGGTCTCGCTGCCGAACACCGGCGGGATATCTGCGTTGGCTGTACTGCCATGATCGTGGCCATGGTCGTCTTGCGCACCGGCCTGCGCGCCATGGTCGTGCTCGTGATCGTCGTCGTGGCCGTCTGCGGTCGGCGCATCGCTGGTGGGCAGGTCGCTGGTCGGCGGCGGCTTCGGCGCACCTTCGCTTTCCTCGCCCAGGAACTGGCCGTAGCGCAGGCGCAGGATGCGCTGGTCGACACCGATCGCATCGCTGCGCTTCACGAAGTCCTCGGCGGCCAGGCTGCGTCGCTGCCGGATCAGCGCTTCGGCATCGATGATGATCTGCCGCTGGCTGCGGAAATACGCAGGCAGGGTCTTCTTGATGCGGCCCTCGAGCTCTGCACCGAGCGCGACTTCGGCGCTGGGCAGGCGCAGGATCACGCTGCTGCTGCGCCCGGTCTGCGGCGTGGGTGCATGATTGTCGCGTACTTCCAGCTGGGCGATCACATCGTTGCCAGGCTGCGCGCCCAGCGCAGCCAGATCAAGGGTGTGGGCGAAACGCCGCGCGGTGGCTTCGCCGCTGCCGGCAAGCGTGACGCTGCGCTTTACGAAGGTGATGTTCTCACCGCTGCCCTGGGTAGTGGTGATCGACAGCGTTGCCTGCGCCGCGACACCGTAATCGTCGCTGGCCTCGAAGCGCAGTGCCCACTGCCGTTGCCCCGGCGTGCCCAGCACCAGGCTGGCCGTGGGCTCCAGTACGCGCACGCTGGGTGCACGGTCGGCCACCACATCCAGCCGATGCAGGCGGGTCTCTGCCAGCGCCGGTTCGCTCACCACGCGGTACAGCAGCGGCATACGTGCCACATCCTGCGCCTGCCACTGTCCTTCGCGCTCGCTCAGTGGCAACCGGCGACCATCGTGGAACTGCAGCCACGCCTTGTCCGGGGCGCGGTCGAAGCGCAGGGACCAGGACAGCCGGCTGTCGGCGGCAACCTTCGCATCCAGCGCATTCTGGGTGAGCGTGGCCTGGCCGGTATAGGCCGGCGCGTCGATGCGCAGGCGGGTGGACTGCAGGCGCAGCGGGCCCGCAGCAGCAGCGCTGCCAGGCACCGGCGTGCGGACAGGCATGGAGCCGGGGCCGGAACGTGGCCAGCCGAATGCCAGCACAACAATGGCCAGGCCTGCGATCCAGCACAGCGCCAATGCCCCACGCGGCCAGCGTGGACGCAGCTCCG
This sequence comes from Stenotrophomonas sp. YJH_SMC_64, assembly GCF_059371375.1. Classification (NCBI taxonomy): domain Bacteria; kingdom Pseudomonadati; phylum Pseudomonadota; class Gammaproteobacteria; order Lysobacterales; family Lysobacteraceae; genus Stenotrophomonas; species Stenotrophomonas sp. YJH_SMC_64. The sequence continues at coordinate 48,355 of NZ_JCAFUN010000012.1, forward strand.
GCATCGCGCGTTCCAGCATGGCCAGCACATGCGTGCGCTGGCGCTGCTGCAGCGGATTGAGCGTGGCGGCATCGGCGAACAGCAGATCGGCACTGTCCTCGCTGGCACCGCTGCCATCGAGCTGGCGCTGCAGCCACTGCCGGTCCAGCTGGCGGACATGCGCAGTGGCGAAGGCCGCACACGCGAGCAGACTGACCGTGCCGACGACGCAGGCGGTATCGAAGCCTGCCAGACGCAGGGCCAGCACCGTGGCGGCCAGCGCCCATGGCAGGCCCAACAGCAGGGTGATGAGCGCACGGCGGCGGCGTGCGCGTTGCCAGGCGTGCTGCAGGGTGTTCATGCGGCCACCCTGCGCCGGGCGCTGCTGGCCATCCAGCGTTCCAGCGCGAACAGCAGCACGACGGCCAGCAACAGCCAAGGCGTGGGCTCACGCAGCGGTGGTGTTGCAGCAGGCAATGCGGCCCGCTGCGGTGCCTGGTCACGTGCATCGCCCAGGCGCGGGGCCGTAGGCGGCTGCAGCGCCAGCAGCAGGGCACGTGGCAGGCGCGGATCGCGCAGCGCAGGGTTGCTGGCGGCATTCCAGCCACCCGGCAGCGCCAGCAGATAGCCGTGGCCGATGCGTTGCTGCCACAGCAGCGGTGCGCCCTCGGCATCGCGCAGCAGGATGCGGGCGCTGGCAGCAGGCTTGCCGGCAGTCATGACACGACCGCCGCCGCGCAGCCACGCCTGCCAGTTCGCCGGCAGTGCATCGCTGCGGCTCCACACGCCGATCTCGCCGCGCTCCGGCAGGGCATCCGCCGGCGGCGGAGCAAGCGGTGCCTGCACGCCCCACGCGCGCTGCAGTGCGTTCAACCAGCGCTGGGCAGTGGCCGAAGCATCGCTGTGCACGCGCAGGCGCGGCGACGTCGCGGCACTCGGTTGCGCAGTGACCGGCATCGGCTGCGTGTGCCACTGCACGTCGCGCGACAGCTGCAGGCGGGCACCATCCAGGCCGGGCAGGGGATCGGGAACGTGCACGGTCAATGCGGTGCCGACGGGCAGCTGCGCGTCCAGTTCGCGCAACAGGCTGGGCAGGGGGGCGGTTGATGCAGGTGGCGCCTGATCGATGCCGGGGAAGCCGGGTGCCAGCCAGTGCCAGTTGCGATCCTCGGCCGTTCCACGCAGGGCCGTAGCATCCAGTCCCGGCGCTACCACGGTCCATGCAGCGGGAGGCGCCGTCGGGCCAGTCAACACAGGTCGTGCCAGCAGCAGGGCCAGTGCGGCCAGCAACAGCAGGCGCACCAGCAGCAACGGCCAGTCATCGAAGCGGATGCGCTGGCGTGGCCGTATCTGCGCGCGCAGCCAGCGCAGCGCGGCGAAATCCAGTGGCGTGTACGGATGGCGGCGGGCCAGGTGGATCAGCAGCGGCAGCAACCCTGCGGCGAGCGCGGCCAGGCCGAGCGGGAACAGCAGGGTCATGCATCGCCCCCACGGCCAAACAGCGCCTGCAGCGCCTGGTCCAGCGGCTGGTCCAGCCAGCCGGTGGCACTGGCAATCCCGTTGGCCTGCAGGCGCGCATGCAATGCGCTGCGTGCGTCGGCGAAGCGCTGCAGGTAGTCAGCGCGGATCGCCGCGCCATCGCCCAGCAGTTCCTCGCCGGTCTCCGGGTCGCGGAAGCGGTGGCCGACGTCGAATGGGAAGTCGCGCTCGTCGGCGGTGAGGATCTGCAGCAGTGCCACTTCGCGGCGCGCGCTGGCCAGTTGTTCCAGCAGCACGATGCCGGCGTCGTCGAAGCCATCACCGATTGCCAGCAGCAGGTCGCCCGGGCGCACGCGCTCCCACAGCGGCCGAAGGCGATCGGCCGCAGGCCAGGCGCCGCGCGCCTGCAGGGCGTGCAGTTGCAGATGCACGCGATCACGCTGGCGCGCGCCGTTCGCCGCGGGGACCAGCTGCAGGCCATCGCCATTGATTGCCAGCAGGCCGAAACGGTCACCCTGCTGCAAGGCCAGCTCAATCACGCACGCGGCCACGCCGCGCATATGGTCCAGACGCGAGTGCTGCGGTGCCGCGCGATCCGCCTGGCCGGCCGAGGCGGTGGCATCGAGCAGCAGCCAGACCGTGATCGGGCTTTCGCGTTCGGACTCGCGCACGAAGAAGCGGTCCGAGCGTGCATACAGCTTCCAGTCGATCTGGCGGAGTTCGTCACCCGGTTCGTAGGCACGGTACTGGGCGAATTCGAGGCCGGCACCGCGGCTGCGGCTGGCGTGCTGGCCGATGCCACTGGCACCGCTGGCCAGGCGCGGCCGCAACCGCAGCAGGCGCAGGCGCGCACGCAGTTCCGGCGGCAGGGTCAACGGCGTACCTGCGTTCACGCGTGGCTCAACCCGGGAAGGGCACGGCCTGCAGCAGCGCGGCGACCACGTCGTCGGCACGCTTCTGCTCGGCCTCGGCGGCGAACGACAGCAGCAGGCGATGGCGCATCACCGGCGCGGCCAGCGCCTGCACGTCCTCGCGGGTGGCGGCGAAACGGCCCTGCAGCAGTGCGCGTGCCTTCGCTGCCAGCACCAGCGACTGGCCGGCACGCGGGCCGGCGCCCCACTTCACCCATTGGTTGATCGCCGCCGGAGCACCGTCGCCGGGCCGGCTGGCGCGCACCAGGCGGGTGATCCAGGCGAGCACATCCGGGCTGACATGCACCTGGCGCACTGCGGCCTGCAGCGCGATCACCGCGTCGGCATCCATCACCTTCGGCACTGCGTCGGTGGCACCGCCGGTGGTCTGTTCCAGGATCTGCCGCTCCTCGTCTTCGCTGGGGTAATCCACCAGCACGTGCAGCAGGAAGCGGTCCAGCTGCGCTTCCGGCAGCGGGTAGGTTCCGGCCTGCTCGATCGGGTTCTGCGTGGCCAGCACGAAGAACGGCGCGGGCAGCGCGTAGGTGGTACCGGCGTAACTGACCGTGCGCTCCTGCATCGCTTCCAGCAGTGCGGCCTGGGTCTTGGGCGGGGTGCGGTTGAGTTCGTCGGCCAGCAGCAGGTGGGTGAAGATCGGGCCCTGCTGGAAGCGGAAGTGGCGATGGCCGGTGCCGTGGTCTTCCTCCAGCAGCTCGGTGCCGAGGATGTCGCTGGGCATCAGGTCGGGGGTGAACTGCACGCGCCGGAACTGCAGCTCCAGTGCCTGGCCGAGCGAGCGCACCAGCAGGGTCTTGCCGAGCCCGGGTGCGCCTTCCAGCAGGCAGTGGCCGCCGGCCAGCAGGCCGATCAGCAGCTGCTCGACCACGGTGTTCTGGCCCACCACTGCGCGTGCGAGCGCGGCGCGCAGCTCATCCAGGCGCGGCAGCAGGGAATCGAGGTCGGGGGAGGTCATGGGCGTGCAGGTCCTATCAGTTGTTCAACGCGTACATCACGATGTTGACGCCGAAGCGGGTGTTGTCTTCGGCCAGGAAGCGCTTGTTGCGCCAGTCGTAGTCCCACTCGCAGCCGTAGTCCTTGTTGCTGTACAGCAGGCCCAGGCGGCCGTCGACCTCGATGCCCTTCAGGTAGTCGTGCACCAGGTCGTCGCCCCAGCCGTTGAGTTCGAAGCTGGTGGCAGGCGGGCCATCCGGGAAGCGGAAGAAACTGCGGTACAGCGGGTGGCTGTTGGGCAGCTTCTGCAATGCCCTGGGCCCGAACAGGCGACCCATCTGCGCCTCGAACGAGGTAGCGAACAGGCCGTCGATATCGTGGTTGCAGTCGTCGACGAAGACGAAGCCGCCATTGCGCACGTAGCGCACGAAGTTCTGCCGCTCGGCGGCGTTGAATTCCACCAGCGTGTGCCCGGCCAGGTAGCAGAACGGCGCTTCCAGCATGCGTGGGTCGGCCAGCGCCACCACGTGTTCCTGCGGGTCCACGCGCAGCGAGGTGTAGTCGATCAGCGAGGTGATCAGGTTGGACGGCATGCGCGCGTCCACGTCCCAGTCACCGGAGTCGTACTGAAGGCGGGTGAACCAGAAGTCGTAGCGCGAACTGCGCGGGCCTGCCTGTGCCCAGGCTGGCAGCGCCGCCGCCGAAGCGGCAGCGGCCAACCAGCGCAGGCAGGCCCGGCGATCCATCAGACCGCGTCGGACAGCGAAGTGAAGGTGAAATCGCGCAGCTTCATCGGCGGGATCATCATCACGTAGCTGGATTCATCACCGGCCACGCGCACCGGCTTGCCCAGCTCTTCGATGTTGTTGAGCATGATCACCGGCGATTCGTTGAAGCGGAAGTTCTTCACCGGATACTTGATCTGGCCGTTCTCGATGTAGAAGGTGCCGTCGCGGGTCAGGCCGGTCAGCAGCACGGTCTGCGGATCGACCATGCGGATGTACCAGGTGCGGGTGACCAGGATGCCCTTCTGGGTGCCGCGAACCAGTTCGGCGGTGCTCTTATCGCCACCGCTCATCAGCAGGTTGCCCGGCGACGCCTTGGCGGTCTTGCCCTGCTTCTGCGCCCAGAAGCGCGAGTAGTCCAGGTTGGCGATCCTGCCGTTCTCGATGATGGCCATGCGCTCGCGGGGCAGGCCCTCGTTGTCCCAGGGCAGCACCGGTGCGTCCGGATGCCAGGGGTCGGCGATCATGGTCACGCGCGGGTCGTAGACCTGCTCGCCCAGCTTGTTGCCGCCGCCCTTCTTGGACAGGAAGCTGCGGCCTTCATCGGCCGAGCGTGCGCTGAAGAAGTTCATCATGAAGCTGATCAGGCCGGCCGCCGCAGCCGGCTCCAGGATCACCGTGTACTTGCCCGGTTCCAGCGCTTTGGCTTCGGCCGATTCGGTGGCCTTGCGCATGGCGATGCGGATGTCCTGGTCCGCCTTGAAGTCAGCCGCATCCTTCAGGTTGCGGCCGACCCAGCCCGAACCACGGCCATCCTCGGTGCGCACGGTGCAGGTGTAATTGAAGTTGGTGGTGCGCTGGTAGGCGAAGTTGCCGTTGCTGTTGGCGGTGGCCTGGAAGCCCTGGCCGTCTTCGAGGAAGCCGGCGGCGATCAGGCCATGGCCACGGCACGGCGCGATTGAATCTGCGGCAACCTTGGCACGGAAAGCCGGATCGATCGCGGCAGTGGATTCGCTGAAGGTGGGGCTGGCGCGGTAGGTCTGCTTGCCGATGGCCGGCATGAACTCCGGGTTTTCCGGGGCCAGGCGGGCCAGGTCTTCGGCACGGCGCACCACGCGTTCCAGCGCGGCATCGTCGAACTCGTTGATCGAGGCCGTGCCGACGCGCTTGCCGAAGGCAACGGTGACCGCCAGTTCGGTGTTGTCGACGATGCCGCTGGTGGAGACATTGTTCAGTGCGAAACGGATGTTGCCGTCGATCGCGCCGGCCAGCACGGCGGTGCATTCGTCGGCCTTGGACAGGGCGATGACCTTGTCGAGGATGGCCTTGGCCTGGGCTTCGGTGAAGATACTCATGGTGTAAGGGCTCCTGACCGATCAGCCGAGGCTGCGTGCGGTGTTGATGACGTTGATGCCGTTGAAGCGCGCGGTGGACGAACCGTGCGAGACCGCCGAGACCTGGCCCGGCTGGCCCTTGCCGTCGAAGAACGAACCGCCCAGGCGGTAGTCACGCTCGTCGGCCACGGCGGTGCAGGCGTTCCAGAACTCCGGCGTGCGGATCTGGTAGGCCACGTCTTCCAGCATGCGGGTGATCTGGCCGTTCTTGATCTCGTAGAACAGCTGGCCGCCGAACTGCGCGTTGTAGCGCTGCTGGTCGATCGAGAACGAACCATCACCGATGATGTAGATGCCGTTCTCCACGTCCTTGATCAGGTCCGGCACGCTCAATGGCTTCTTGCCCGGTGCCATCGACACGTTGGCCATGCGCTGGAACTGCACGCTGGACCACGAGTCGGCATAGCAGCAGCCGTCGGATTCGGTCTTGCCGAGGATGTGGGCCTGGTCGCGGATGGTCTGGTAGTCCACCAGCTTGCCGTTGCTGATCAGGTCCCAGCGCTTGCACTTCACGCCTTCATCGTCGTACGCCACCGCGCCGAGGCTGCCCGGCTGGGTCTTGTCGGCGAAGATGTTGACCAGTTCGCTGCCGTACTGGAAATGCTGTTCGCGCTTGTCCAGGGTGGCGAAGCTGGTGCCGGCGTAGTTGGCTTCGTAGCCGAGCACGCGGTCCAGTTCCAGCGGATGGCCGATCGATTCGTGGATGGTCAGCCAGGTATGCGACGGGTCGAGCACCAGGTCGTACTTGCCCGGCTTCACCGACGGTGCCTTCAGCTTTTCCTGCGCCTGCCTGGCAGCGGCGATGGCGTCTTCCTTCATGTCGTAGGAAGAACTGTAGTTGACCACGCCATTGGGGCCGACCACCTTGCCTGCGGCGGCGCCATCCAGGTACTCGTAGCCCAGGCCCATCGGCGAGGACAGGCCCGAACGGGTGCGGAACTTGCCGCTGGACTTGTCGATGGCGGTGACCGTCATCGGCGCCCAGATACGGTGCACGTCCTGGTCGATGTAGGAGCCGTCGGTGGAGGCAAAGTACTTCTGCTCGTTGACCAGGAACAGCATCGAGTTGACGAAGCTGGCACCGGCGCCCATTGCGGCGGCGTTGACGTCCAGCAGCAGGCCGACCTTGTCCTTGATCGGCACCTCCATCGCATTCTTGCGGATCGGCGTGCGCCAGCTCACCTCACCGACGCCCGGCGCCTTGGCCAGCTGCACCGGCGCGGTCTGCACGCCGGCATTGGCCTTGGCGATCGCCGCCGCCTGCTGCGCGGCCTTGGCCACATCGGCCGTACCCAGCGCATTGGTGGCGGCAAAGCCCCAGGCACCGTTGACGATCACGCGGATGCCCACGCCGGTGGACTCGGTGTTCACCACGTTCTGCACCTTGTCCTCGCGGGTGATCACGAACTGCCGCAGGTAGCGGCCGATGCGCACGTCGCAGTAGGTGGCACCGGCCTGGCGGGCGGCGGCCAGCGCCGCATCGGCCAGGCGCTTCTTCAGCCCCAGGTCCAGCGAGCTCTGCAGCTGTTCGGCGGCGATCACCTTGCCGAAGAAGGAGGGCACGATCAGCCCGCCCGCGGTAAGCCCGGTCAGGGCCAGGAAGTCACGTCTTTGCAAGGCTGCTCTCCATGTCGAAGGATGGGTGGCTCAAGCGCCGAGACTGCGCGCGGTGTTGATGATGTTGATGCCGTTGAAGCGGGTGGTGGACGAACCGTGCGAGACCGCCGAGACCTGGCCGGGCTGGCCCTTGCCGTCGAAGAACGAACCGCCCAGGCGGAAGTCGCGTTCATCGCAGATGGCGGTGCAGGCATTCCAGAATTCCGGCGTTCGGATCTGGTAGGCCGCATCCTCGACCATGCCCGCGATCTTTCCGTCCTTGATCTGGTAGTACAGCTGGCCGCCGAACTGCGCGTTGTAGCGCTGCTGGTCGATCGAATACGAACCGCGGCCGTGGATCCAGATGCCGTTCTCCACGTCCTTGATCATGTCCTCGACGCTGAGCGGCTGCTTGCCCGGTGCCAGTGAGACATTGGCCATGCGCTGGAACTGCACGCTGGACCAGGAATCGGCATAGCTGCAGCCATGCGATGCATCGCGGCCGAGGATATGGGCCTCGTCGCGGGTGGCCTGGTAGTCAACCAGGATGCCGTCGCGCACCAGGTCCCAACGCTGCGTCTTCACCCCTTCATCGTCGTAGCCGACGGCGCCGAGGCTGCCCGGCTGGGTCTTGTCGGCGAAGAAGGTGACGATGTCGCTGCCCCAGCGGAAACCCGCATCGCGCTTGTCCAGGGTGGCGAAGCTGGTGCCGGCGTAGTTGGCTTCGTAGCCGAGCACGCGGTCCAGCTCCAGCGGGTGGCCGACGTTCTCGTGGATGGTCAGGAACAGGTTGGACGGGTCCAGCACCAGGTCGTACTTGCCGGGCTTTACCGACGGCGCCTTCAGCTTCTCGCGCGCGTGGCGGGCGGCCGCGATGGCGTCCTCGACCGGGTCGTAGGAATCGCGGTAAGCGGTGATGCCGCCGGGCAGCTGCACCTTGCCACTCGCATCGCCATCGAGGAACTCGTAGCCCATGCCCATCGGCGAGGACAGGCCAGCGCGGGTACGGAACCTGCCGCTGGCCTTGTCGATGGCGGTGGCGGTGAACGGCAGCCAGATGCGGTGGATGTCCTGGTCGATGAACGAGCCGTCGCTGGAGGCGAAGTACTTCTGCTCGTTGACCAGGAACAGGGTGGAATTGATGTAGTCGGCGCCCGCATTCAGCGCAGCGGCATTGAGTGCCAGCAGCAGCTCGACCTTGTCCTGGATCGGCACCGCCATCGCGTTCCTGCGGACGGGCGTCTGCCAGCGCACCTCACCGACCGAGGGTGTCGGCGCCAGCTGCACTGGCCGGGTCTGGATGCTGGCGTTGGCACGGGCGATCGCGGCCGCCTGCTCGACTGCGGCGCGCACGGCGGCCTCGGTCTGCTGATGGGTGGCGGCGAAGCCCCAGGCGCCGTTGACGATCACGCGCACGCCCACGCCGGACGACTCGCGGTTGGTCACATTGCCGACCTGGTGTTCGCGGGTGATGACCGACTGGTTGAGATAGCGGCCGATGCGGACATCGCAGTAGCTGGCCTTGGCGGTGCGTGCGGCGGCCAGCGCCACGTCCGCCAGGCGCCTGCGCTGGGCGGTATCGGCCGGGGCAAGCAGCTGCTCGGCGGCGATGGCACGGGAATGCGGCAGCAGCAGGCCCGCCAGGCCCAGACCGGAAAAAGCCAGGAACTCACGTCGTTGCACAGCGTTTCTCTCTCTCGCTTGCGTGCGGTTGGCAATGGGCCGGACCGATCACGTCAACTCCTCGACTTTCGCCAGCGCGGGGCGTGGGGACAAGTGACTGCAGTCATGGTTGGGGGTGTTTCGGCAGGGCTGCGCCCTGCACCTGCTCAGAGCAACGGCAACGGCCAAAGCCAGAGCCAGAGCGGCATTCCGTGGGATGGCGGGGCGGTGTGGGTGGGCAGGACACGCCGTAAACCCGTCCCTGGGGGCTCGATGGCGCCATCCATGGCGCCAACGGTCCTGCCCACCCACACCGCCCCACCTCTGACAGCTGGCCGGTGGCTGTTGGTGGGTGCCGACCGTTGGTCGGCACATCTGTCAGATATCGAATGAAATTCGGGGTCAGATCCGTTTTCCTGCGGAAAACGGATCTGACCCCAAGAGTGTTTCCGACAGATCGCGGCCAACTGTCGAAGGCGGGTGGGTCCGGTTGAGGGGGCGTGAGCCGCATGGATGCGGCGACCGAGCTTACATGGACGTACTTGCAGCGTCCCCCTCAATCGGACCCACCCCGCCATCCCACGGAAAGCCCGCTTTTGAATTTGACGTGGCTGTTGCCGTTGCTGTGGCTTGAAGCAGGTGCAGGGCTGCAAGCCCTGCCGAGCAACACCCCCTCGTGCACAATGGGGCCGACCCCGCCCGGACCCCGTCCTGATGTCGAGCAAGCCGTATTCAGAAGCCTGCGAACGCAACCGCGAACCGATCGCGGCCGCGCTCGACCCGTGGATGGGCGACCGCCATCGGGTGCTGGAGATCGGCAGTGGCACCGGCCAGCATGCGGCCTTCTTCGCCGAGCGCTGGCCGTGGCTGCGTTGGCAGCCCAGCGATCACCCGGACCATCTGCCCGGCATCGAGGCCTGGCGCGCCGAGGCGGCGCTGCTGAACCTGCTGCCGCCGGCGGCGCTGCAGGTGGAACTGCCACCGGCGCCCGGGCTCAGCCTGCCACAGGGCAGCACGTTCGATGCGGCGTTCACTGCCAATACCCTGCACATCATGGGCTGGGAGCACGTGCAGGCGTTGTTTGCCGCGCTGCCGCCGCTGCTGCGCCACGGTGCGCTGCTGGCGGTCTACGGCCCGTTCAACTACGGCGGCCGCTACACCAGCGACAGCAACGCGCAGTTCGATGCGTGGCTGAAGGCACGTGACCCGCGCAGCGGCATCCGCGATGTGGAAGCCGTGCAGGCGCTGGCCGAGGACAACGGCTTCACCCGCCTGCGCGACGTGGCGATGCCGGCCAACAACCGCCTCCTGCTGTGGCGGTTGGGGTGATCAAGCCTCGGGGGCCATGCTGGAAAGGCGTGCTGCCGCAGCACGAAGTCCGTTGAAAATCGGTTCGGACACGTTTGAGGGGAAGTCATCCGGGAGCTGACGGGTGACCTGCTGGATGGCGGGCTCGACGGCCGCGATCAATGTCTTGATCCATGGTTCTGCACCATCGGCAACGCCGCAGGCGCGCGCGGTTTCATTCCAGTGCCGCCGTCGCACAAGGTGCAGTTTCCGGTGGCGGTTCTTGCCATGTACGGCCATGGCGAGCTGTGCGTTTCGTGGATCGAGTTGATTGGGTCCCCTGCCGAGGATGGGATATACCGACAGCACGTCGTAGACGGGCGTCAGGCGGAAGCGTCCACCGGCTTCCAGGTGAACACTGAAATTCTTGGCATGGCCGTCGGTTGCGGCCAGCATCCAGAAAAGAATCTGCGTCTTGAAGAAGATCGCGCGATCCTCGGGGTGTTCGGACTGTCGAAGCAGATCCATGATCGGAACGATACCGGGGCCGCCATCGGATTCATACTTTCTGGCAGCCGGCAGACCAAAGACCTGACACATGTCTTCCTGTGGCAGTCGCAGCCACCACCGGCGGTCGGCAGACAGGCGACGGTCAAACCGCTCGACAATGAGAGCACGTTGGTCGTTGAAGCGGCCCATCTGCGTCTCGGCCACGGGGATATCAAAGGCGGAAAGCAGATGCATGCACAGCCATTCATTCTCCACGGACTGATGCATGTCTGCCCGCATGTTGCCAACAATGCCAAGCGGCAGCTTGAAGATGTGAGTGGATGGTGTGTTGCCGGTAGGAATGCACCATTTGCCAGCATGCAGCAGAAGACCGGTCTTTTCCTGCGCACCGGCGATGGAAATGCGGAATGCATCATCACGGCTGGGTGCGCCAGGCAGGTTCCCTGTCGTCACCTGACGCAGGATCGTAGCGACACCTGCTTCGTCCAACACCTCGCACGTGATCTGCTGGATGTCTTCGGGTGGACGCGCTGGCGGCAACAGCTGCACTGCGCCGACACAATCCCGTCCAATGGCTTCAAGAAGATCGAACGTATCGCTGCCGCGCGTGGCGAACCGGTCGCGGATCCGGTTGCGTATGGCGACGTTATCGGGAAGAAGGTTATCGAAGTAGTCGTTGACGACGCTGCCCCGATGGCTCTCGCCATCTGGGAGCAGGGGTAGAGAGAGCGACAACGGTCGGGACTGGGGCGAGCTGATCCACTGGCTGACATACGACAACCGGGATGACCCGTTCCGGACATCATCCCAAAGTGCGACTTCCACACCATTCATCCAGACCTGCAGCGTACCCATGGCTCACCACTCCAATGACGACGTGTTCTCCTGGGGACTTCGTTGCTGGAGGCTGACCTCCAGACCCAGCACCGCCCAGATCCGCATCAGGCGTTCAAAACTTGCCGATGCAGGGTCGCGTTCCAGCGCGCCCACTGCCTGGCGGCTGATCCCGAGTCGCTCCGCCAGCTGAGCCTGGCTCAGGCCCGCCTGGCGCCGGAAAGCACGCATCAGGGGCGCAAGTTGTTGGGCTGTCCTCACTGTGTGCAGCGGCCTGTCCATACCGGCAGTCCTCAAGGAAAGATGACCGTATGCCAACGCGTACGCAAAGGATAGGTTGCTTTACGACAAGCAACCTATCGCTTTCTCGCTGAGGAGGCAACCTATCGATTGCTATATCGCTATGCAACCTATAGGTTGCCTTTCCATGACGCAGCGCCGCGTCAAACCACCTGCACGATGTGCAGTGCCTTCGGGTTCCGCCACTGCGCCAGCAGCGTGGCTTCCCGCGCCTTGGCCTGCGCGAAGTGGGCTTCCTTGACGTGGCCGAAGCCGCGGATGTGCTCGGGGATGCTGGCAATCTCCACCGCCAGCGCCAGGCGGTCGTCATCCAGGCCATCCAGCAGCACCTGCACGGTCGCCTCGTAGTCACCGATCAGCTTGCGCTCCATGCGGCGTTCCTCGGTGCGGCCGAACACGTCGAGTCGGCCGCCACGCAGGAACTTCAGCTTGGCCAGCAGGCCGAAGGCCTTGAACATCCACGGGCCGTATTCCTTCTTCAGCAACCGGCCCTGCTCGTCCTTCTTCGCGAACAGCGGCGGCGCCAGGTGGAAGCGCAGCTGGTAATCGCCCTCGAACTGCTGCTGCAGGCGGCGCTGGAAGTCGCCGCTGGTGTACAGGCGGGCCACTTCGTACTCGTCCTTGTAGGCCATCAGCTTGAACAGGTAGCGGGCTACCGTCTCGGTCAACGCGGTGGAACCGCCGATGCGCTCGGCCTCGGTGGCGCGCACGCGTGCCACCAGATCACGGTAGCGCTTGGCATAGGCAGCGTCCTGGTAATCGACCAGGAAGGCGGCACGGCGCTCGATCATTTCATCCAGCGAGCGCGACAGGCGTGCGTCGTCCAGCGGCAGGAACGCCACGTCGCCGCCGTGCGAGGGCAGGCCACGCAGTTCGCGTTCGTCGCCGGTGTTGCGCGGTGCGGCGGTGGCACCCCATTCGTTGCCCTCCCACTCGCCCGGCGGCAGCGGATGCAGCGGGCCCGGGGTGGATTCGGTATCAGTGTGGCGGTTGCGCACCAGGCCGGCGGCCTGCTGCACGGCCTGCGGGTCGACCACCGCCAGGCGGCCCCAGGCGAAGGCCTGCTGGTTCATCGCCACGGCGGCGCCATTGAGTTCGATGGCGCGCATCAGCGACTCGAACGACAGCGGCACCAGGCCCTGCTGCCAGGCGTAGCCGAGGATGAACAGGTTGGCGGCGATGGCATCGCCCAGCAGCGCGGTGGCCAGCTGGGTGGCATCGAGCAGCAGCGGCTCCTGGCCGCCCAGGGCTACGCGCACACCGGCGATGATGTCGGCGGCGGGGAACTGCATGTCCGGACGGGTGGTGAACGTGCCCGGCATCGCTTCGTAGGTGTTCAGCACCACCTGCGAACGGCCGGCGCGCACCTTCGAAAGCGCCCAGTAGTCGTTGACCACCACCATGTCGCAGCCCAGCACCAGGTCGGCTTCACCGGCGGCGATGCGCACGGCGTGGATGTCATCCGGGCGGCGTGCGATGCGGATATGCGTGGTCACCGCGCCACCCTTCTGCGCCAGGCCGGTCTGGTCGAGCACGGTCGCGCCCTTGCCTTCCAGGTGGCCGGCCATGCCCAGCAGTGCACCGATGGTCACCACGCCGGTACCGCCGACGCCGGTGATCAGGATGTTCCAGGGTTGTTCCAGCGTGCCGCGGATGGTTGGTGCCGGCAGATTGTCCAGCAGCGTGGAGGCATCGCGCTTGCTGCCCTTGCGCGGCTGGCCACCGTGTACGGTGACGAAGCTCGGGCAGAAGCCGTTCACGCACGAATAGTCCTTGTTGCAGTTGGACTGGTCGATCTCGCGCTTGCGCCCGAACTCGGTTTCCTTCGGCAGCACCGACACGCAGAAGCTCTTCTTGCCGCAGTCGCCGCAACCTTCGCAGACCAGCGAATTGATCAGCACCCGCTTCTGCGGATCTTCCAGCTTGCCGCGCTTGCGGCGGCGACGCTTCTCGGTGGCGCAGGTCTGTTCGTAGATCAGGATCGAAACACCCTTCACTTCGCGCAGGCGCTTCTGCACCTCCTCCAGTTCGCTGCGGTCGTGGAACTCCACGTCGCTGGGGAAGTGCTCGCGCTGGCCGGTCCACTTGCCGATGTCGTCCGACAGCACCACGATGGTGTGGATGCCTTCGGCGCGCATCTGCCGTGCGATGTCGGGCACGCTCAGCGGGCCGTCCACCGGCTGGCCGCCGGTCATCGCCACCGCGTCGTTGTAGAGGATCTTGTAGGTGATGTTGACGCCGGCCGCGACCGCCTGGCGGATCGCCAGCGAGCCGCTGTGGAAATAGGTGCCGTCGCCCAGGTTCTGGAACACGTGCGGGGTATCGGTGAACGGCGCCTGCCCGGCCCAGGTCACGCCTTCGCCGCCCATGTGGGTGAAGGTGTCGGTGCTGCGGTCCATCCAGGTCACCATGTAATGGCAACCGATGCCGGCCAGTGCCCGCGAGCCTTCCGGCACCTGGGTGGAGGTGTTGTGCGGGCAACCGGAGCAGTAGTGCGGCACGCGCGGGAAGCTGGCGCGCGGCAACGCAAGCTCGGCTTCCTTCTGCTGCATCCACTGCAGGCGTTGTTCAATGGATTCGTTGTTGAAGAACTTCTGGATGCGGCGGCCGATCACGCCGGCGATGGTGGCCGGGGTCAGTTCGCCGGTGGACGGCAGGATCCATTCGCCACTCTCGTCGTACTTGCCGACGATGGACGGGCGCTGGCCCCAGCTGGCCGGCCAGTTGAAGAACTGTTCCTTCATCTGGCGCTCGATGAAGGCACGCTTCTCCTCCACCACGATGATGTCTTCCAGCCCCTGCGCGAAGCGCGCGATGCCCTGCGGTTCCAGCGGCCAGGTCATGCCGACCTTGTACACGCGGATGCCGATGTCGGCGCACGCGGCTTCGTCCAGGCCCAGGTACTCCAGCGCCTGCAGCACGTCCAGGTAGCTCTTGCCGGTGGTGACGATGCCCAGCCGCGCGCGCGGCGCATCCATCACCACCTTGTCGATGCCGTTGGCGCGGGCAAAGGCCTGCGCGGCCTTCACCGCATAGCGGTGCAGGCGCATTTCCTGGTCCAGCGGCGGGTCCGGCCAGCGGATGTTGAGGCCACCCGACGGCATCTCGAAGTCTTCCGGCAGCACGATGCGGCGCGCCATCGGATCGACCTGCACCGAGGCCGACGATTCCACCGTCTCGGCGATCGTCTTGAAGCCGACCCAGCGGCCGGTATAGCGGCTCATCGCCCAGCCCAGCAGGCCCATGTCGAGGATGTCCTGCACGCCGGCCGGGTTCAGCACCGGCATCATCGCGCTGACGAACTCGTCCTCGCTGCCATGCGGCAGGGTCGAACTGCGGCAGGCATGGTCATCGGCGGCCAGTGCCAGCACGCCACCATAGCGCGAGGTGCCGGCCGCATTGGCATGCTTGAACACGTCGCCGCAGCGGTCCACGCCCGGTCCCTTGCCGTACCACATGCCGAACACGCCCTGCACGTTGGCGCCGGGGAACAGGTTGGTCTGCTGGGTGCCCCATACCATGGTGGCGCCCAGGTCCTCGTTCAGGCCGGGGGTGAACTTCACCTTGGCCGCTTCCAGATGCTTGCGCGCGCGCCACAGTTCCAGGTCGAAGCCACCCAGCGGGCTGCCACGGTAGCCACTGACGAAGCCGGCGCTGTCGATGCCTTCGGCGGCGTCGCGCAGGCGCTGCATCAGCGGCAGCCGCACCAGCGCCTGCACGCCACTCAGGTAGATCCGCCCCTCGTTGCGGGTGTACTTGTGGTCGAGCGTGTAATCACGGTCGAGCAGGTCGGCGGAGGAGGGCGAAGTGAGTTGCGCGGTACTGGTCATGGCTGGCCCGGTAGGATCGGCTGGCACCGGCCGCGTGCAGGCACGCGGCGGGAAAGGCGCGAATTGTAGCAGCGGGGCCGTGGTGGGCCCGGCACTCGCGCCCGCGCCGCCGCTGGGGTTAGGATCGGGGCGAGAGAGGGAGGCTGCGGTTGTGCAGCCTGGGGAGAAGGGATGTCAGTTCCAGGAAAGATCCTGGCCAGCGTGCTGCTGGCCTCGGGAGCGGCCACGGCGTGGGCCGCGCCGGCCATGCCGGCACCACAGGAGTTCTACTTCGACAGCGACCTGGCGGCGGCACCGATGGTGGCGATGCAGGGCGAAGGCGATGAGCTGGTCACCCAGCTGGTGAGGCTGCGCGAGCGCGGCCGGCGCGCGGTGGAAGCCACCGTGCAGCTGGCTTCGGTGGCCAGCACCCAGGGCCGTGCCGAGCTGGCCGACCAGCTGTATGGCGAGGCCCTGAAGGAGGCGCCGGCACAGAGCAGCGCGGGCCGCAGCGTGCGTTGGAACTATGGCTGGGACCTGCTGCGCCAGGGCAAGCCGGAGGCGGCGCTGGAGCAATGGTTGTCGTCGGCCGGCAATGCGCGCAGCAAGCCCAGCTGGGTGCCACCCACGTACGCGCTGGCCCTATGGCGGATGGGGCAGAAGCAGGAGGCCGTGCAGTGGTATGCCGCAGCAGTGCGTACCGAGCCGTCGCAATGGAGCACCAGTGCCAATTACGCGCAGCTGCTGCCGCAGTGGCGCGAGGATGAGCGCGCGTCGTTGGCCGAGGTGCAGCAGGCCTGGGCGGCGGCCCCGCCTGCGTGGCCCTGAGGGAGGGGTTCGGCCGGGTTCACGGCGTCCCCCGCGAATCCACCCCGCCCGGCCAAGCGTGGCTTTTGATGTTCACAGCCAACCAGCCGCCACGAGGGGCTGCGCCGTTCGCTGGAAACCTCAATCGTCCGCGGAAACCGTCCGTCCCGACGCCCATGCCCGCAGTGCCTCGACCTGCTCGGCCATCAGTACCGACAGCGGTCGCGTCGCACGGATCTCGTTCATCAGCAGCTCGGTATCCAGTGGCCGCCCTTCGGCGTGCGCCGCATACAGCCCGGCCACGATCGCCTGCTCGATCTCCGCACCTGAGAAACCATTCGCCGCGGCCGCCAGCGCTGGCAGCGCGAAGTCGTCGGCATTGAGCTGGCGCCGACCCAGATGCAGTCGCAGCAGTTCCACGCGCACCTCCGGCGAAGGCAGGTCAACGAAGAAGATCTCGTCGAAGCGGCCCTTGCGCAGCAGCTCGGCAGGCAGCTCGTGCACCTGGTTGGCAGTGGCCACGATGAACACCGGTGCCTTGCGCTCGGCCATCCAGGTCAGCAGATGGCCCAGCACGCGGCGTGACACGCCACCGTCCTCGCCACCGCTGGCCAGGCCCTTCTCGATTTCATCCATCCACAGCACGCAGGGCGCCAGCTGCTCGGCCGAGGCCAAGGCCTGGCGCAGGTTGGCCTCGGTCTCGCCGTGGTATTTGTTGTACAGCGCGCCCACGTCCAGGCGCAGCAGCGGTACGCCGAAACCGGCGGCGGTGGCCTTGGCCAGCATCGACTTGCCGCAACCCTGCACGCCCAGCAGCAGCATGCCGCGCGGTGGGTCCAGCCCGGCCGGTGCGGAGCCAGCGATGAACGCCACACGCCGCTGGTTGATCCAGCGCTTGAGCCGGTTGGCGCCGGCCACGTCGCCGAACCGCGCGCTGTCATGCTCGAAGAACAGGTGGCCGCTGCGGTTGAGCAGCTCGAACTTCAGCCGTGCCAGCTGCGGCAGGTCGTCGTCGCGCAGCGCGCCGTCGGCGTAGATCAGCTGCCGGGCGATGCGCCGGGCATCGACCAGGCTCAGGCCCTGCAGGTTCTTCAGGATCTTCTTCACCGCCTCGCTGTCGACTTCGACGCGGCGGCCGCCGTGTTCGCGGGCGTAGGCATCGGCCTCCTCGCGCAGCATCTTCAGCAGGGCGTTGGCATCGGGCAGGCGCGGGTTGAAGCGGACCGCCAGCGCTTCCAGCTCGGCCGGCAGTTCGACCTTGGCGCCGATCAGCACCAGCACGTGCGGTTCGCTGTGACGGCGCTGGATCAGGTCGCGCAGGGCGCGCTGGTGGCTGGCATAGCCCAGGTAGGGGTGGAAATCGAGCAGCAGGTAGACCCCGCGCTGCCCGGCCTGGCGGATCATCTGCAGGGCCGCGCTGGCGTCGGGTGGCCCGGCCGGCGGATCTTCGCTGTCCAGGTCGATGCGGCGCAGGCCCTCGGTGATCGACCACCGGTGCAGCGCCCGCCAGACGTGCATCAGCGTCTGCCGGAACAGGTCGACGATGCGACCCTCGTCCTGGGTCTCAATGACGATCAGTGGCGTATTGGCGCGGATCAACGCGCTCAGATCCTGCAGCTCGCTCATGCCGGTTCGATCCTTCGGGGGCGCCACGATAGCAAAGGCGATGGCCGCAGGTTCAGCGCGGTGCTACCTCCCGTCACCACCGCCGGTGTACGCTCGGGGCACGTACCCGGAAGCGAGGCTGGCATGAAGACGATCCTGGTGGCCGGTTCCAAGGGCGGGGTGGGCAAGACCACCGTCGCCACCCACCTGGCCGCGTACGCGGCATTGCAGGGCAGGGCCACGGTGATCGCCGACGCCGACCCTCAGGGCTCCAGCACCCGCTGGGCGCAACGGCGGGCCGGGCTGGAAAGCGCGGTGCTCCCCATTGATGTGTATCGGAAGAAGCAGTGGGCGCAGAAGCTGCCCGATGGCACCGAAACCGTCATCATCGACGCACCGGCGGGCGCATTGGCCGACGATATCCCCCATTTCCTTGACGCTGCCGACGCGGTGGTGGTGCCGGTGCTGCCCTCGGCGCTCGACATCGAAGCCATCGTCGGCTTCCTCAACAGCCTGGCCCAGAACCCGCGGGTGCACAGCCGCAAGCTGCCGGTGGGGCTGGTCCTCAACCGCACCAAGCCCTGGACCCAGACCTCGCAGCAGGCGTTGCAGATGCTGGCCGAATGGCCGTACCCGGTGGTCGCGCAGCTGCGTGACAGCCAGAGCTACGTGGTCATGACCGGCCTCGGCCGCAGCCTGTTCGACTACCGCTCGGCCCAGGTGCGGGAGCATCAGGCCGACTGGGAGCCGCTGCTGTCCTGGCTCAAGCTTTGATGCCTGCGTCACTCTTCCTGCTGCATCCTCTTCTTCATGGAAACCCGCGATGCGTGAACTGATCCTGCTGCGCCATGCCCATGCCGAACCGGCTACCCCCGGCCAGGCCGACCTCGACCGGCCGTTGTCGCCGGTGGGGCTCGCCGAAGCCGAAGCCGCCGGCAAGTGGCTGAAGGAGAACAACCTGCTGCCGGACTGCGTGCTGTGCTCACCGGCGCGGCGTACCCGCGAAACGCTGGAAGCCGTGCTCGGCACCATCGGTTACGTGGAAAAGCGCCTGGAAGACCGCATCTACGAAGCCACCCCCGGCACCCTGGCGGCATTGGTGGACGACCGGCGTGATCTCGACCGGGTGCTGATCGTCGGCCACAACCCGGGCCTGGAGCGGCTGGTGGCGTTGATGACCGAGGGCACCAGCAGCGACTACCGCGGCATGCCGCCGGCCGGCATCGCCGTGCTCGGCTTCCCGCGCGAGGCCTCGATCGAGCCAGGCGTGGCCAGCCTGAACGCATTCTGGTGGCCGTGATCCGATGAGCCTGGCGCGGCGCAGCCGCTATCTGCTGCCCGCGCTGCTGGCACTCGGCCCGGCCTGGGCGGCCGTGCCCACGCCGACCACCCTGCCACCGGTGGTCGCCGAAGCGCACCGGGTAATGCGCCTGGATACCCAGCGTTCGCAGATCGGCTTCGAGGTGCGCACCCGTTTCGGGCAGCGTATCGAAGGCCTGTTCCCACACTTCGAAGGGCGCATCGAGATCCTCTCCGACGGCCGCCACCAGGTGCACCTGAAGATGTTCACGCGCTCGGTCGAGATCCCCGGCAAGGCGCGCTATACCGGGTGGATGCGCGGCGAGGAGTTCTTCGATGCCGGCCGCCATCCGGTGGTCGAGTTCGACTCGCTGCCGTACTGGCCGGAAACCGTGGAGAGCGGTGGCGACATCAACGGCCGGCTGACCCTGCGCGGGATCAGCCACCCCGAGACACTGAAGGTCGAGAAGGCGGAGTGCGCCCGACCCGGCTATGATTGCGACGTCGTCAGCCGCGGTACCGTGCAGCGAGGCCGGTATGGCATGGACAGCTGGCAGCTTGCCTTGAGTGACCGAGTGACTTTCGTATTGCGTGCGCGCCTGAGCGAGGCGCCGAAACCGTGAACCTCCTGCTGCGTGTACTGGCGCTGGCAACCGTGTTGTTGGGCAGCGGTTGTGCATCGCTGTCGAATGCCGAGCGCGACCGCGCCGAGGCAATCGCCGTGCAGGCACGTTCGACCGTGGTCGACTGCCAGCGTGCAGACCGCTGTGCACAGGATTCGCCGCTGCGGGCGCTGGCCGGCCGGGCGTTCACCGAATCCACCCCGGAACGACCGCGCCACTACGCCACCCTGCTCGATGAGGGCGAGGGCGCCCTGGTCGCACGCCTGAACCTGCTGCGCAGCGCCACCCGCAGCATCGACCTGCAGACCTACATCTTCGACAAGGACGACAGCGCCCGTCTGGTCATCGACGAACTGCTGGCCGCATCGCGGCGCGGGGTGAAGGTGCGGCTGCTGATCGACCAGCTCTCGGCAATCTCCGACCTGCAGATCCTCGGCGCCCTGTCCGGCGCCCACCAGAACTTCCAGCTGCGGGTCTACAACCCGACCTTCGGCAAGGCCCGGCTGAACTACTTCGACTATGCCGGCAGCGTGCTGTGCTGCTTCCGCCGGTTCAACCAGCGCATGCACAACAAGCTGCTGGTGATCGACGATGCGATCGGCGTGGTCGGTGGCCGCAACTACCAGGACGACTATTACGACTGGGACCGCGAGTACAACTTCCGCGACCGCGATGTACTGATCGCCGGCCCGGAAGCACGTGCGATGGCGGCCAACTTCGACGCGTTCTGGCGCGCACACCGCAGCGTGCCGGCCGAGCGCCTCAACGACGTGGGCCGCACGTTGCTGCGCGAGGGCGTGCCAACGCTGCCGCCGGCCAGCTTCCGCCGCCCGGAACGGGTACAGCGGGTCAGTGCCGAAGCCAACGACACCGAGTTCGTCACCCGTTCCTTCGTCGATGCCGCGCTACCGGTGGCTTCGGTGCGCTACGTGGCCGATCTGCCACGCAAGCATCGCCGCGAGAAGGCCGATGCACCGCTGGCCGGCCAGCATGTGACCGAGCCCCAGCTGGATGCGCTGATCGCCAGTGCGCAGAAGGAAGTGATCCTGCAGACGCCGTACCTGGTGCTGTCCAAGCCGGCGCAGAAGCTGTTCCGTGAACTGCGCAAGCGCCCGCAGCCACCGCGCGTGGTGGTGTCCAGCAACAGCCTGGCGGCGACCGACAACCCGATCGTGTATGCGTTGTCGTACAAGTACAAGCGGCGCAACATGCGCGAACTGGGCTTCAACATCTTCGAATACAAGCCGTTCCCGCTGGACGCGCCGGTTGACTACCGCAACCTGCTGCCCGACCCGATCGCTGCGCCCGGGGGGAAAGACGAAGGCGGTCGCAATCCGCTGATCGGTGGCAGTGCTGCCGGCAGCAACGCACGCGGTGGCAGCAGCAGTGGTTCGGATGCCGGCAGCAGGCAGGGCCCGTTGAATCGCCACAGCGATGGTGCCTACGACAACGCACGCGCACGCCGTCGCGCCGCCGGCAGCGAGGTGGAAACGCGCCTGCTGCGCACCGAGACGCGGCCGTCGTTCCTGGGCAGCAAGGCGGTCAACAAGCCGTTGCCGGTCACCCGCAAGGGCGCGCGCATGGGCCTGCACGCCAAGTCGCTGGTGGTCGACCGCCGCATCGGCGTGGTCGGCACCCACAACTTCGATCCGCGCAGCGAGAACTACAACACCGAAGGCGCGGTGATCATCGACGACCCGGTTTTTGCCGAGGAACTGGCGCAGAGCATCCTGCGTGACACCCACCCACAGAACTCCTGGACGGTGGCGCCACGGGCCAAGCCACCGGTGCTGTCGGGGCTGAACTACAGCGTCGGCAAGGCCTCCGAAGCGCTGCCCATCCTTGATTTCTGGCCCTGGCGCTACGCCACCGACTATGAGTTCAA
The DNA here is from genome assembly GCF_059371375.1 of Stenotrophomonas sp. YJH_SMC_64. NCBI lineage: Bacteria > Pseudomonadati > Pseudomonadota > Gammaproteobacteria > Lysobacterales > Lysobacteraceae > Stenotrophomonas > Stenotrophomonas sp. YJH_SMC_64. Next base: position 70,011 of record NZ_JCAFUN010000012.1, read on the forward strand.
GCCCGGCCCGGAGTGCCCGCAGCCGCTGCCGCGGCAGGATCCTGATTTCCATCGCTGCTACGTCGCCGTCGGCGACTTCCCCGAAGTCAACGTCGGCCCGAAGTGGCTGCTGGTGCGCATGCTGACTGCATTCGGCGCCGGTCTCGTTCCCATCCTCTGAAGGTACCCGCATGGCCCAGGTGTTCCGCGAAGCCGTTTCCATCGAGCAGCTCAACGCGCTCAGCCGCAACACGGCGATTGAATCCCTGGGCATCGTCTTCAGTGCCGCCGGCGAGGACTGGCTGCAGGCCACCATGCCGGTGGATGAGCGCACCCGCCAGCCCTACGGCATCCTGCACGGCGGTGCCTCGGTGGTGCTGGCCGAGACCCTGGGCAGCAGCGCCGGCAACCTGTGCGTGGATACCGGCAAGCAGGTCTGCGTGGGCCTGGAAATCAATGCCAACCACGTGCGTGCCGTGCGCTCTGGCACGGTCACCGGCACCGCCCGCGCGCTGCACGTCGGCCGCAGCACCCAGCTGTGGGAGATCCGCATCGAGGACGAGCAGGGCCGCCTGGTATGCATCTCGCGGCTGACCCTGGCGGTGGTGGCTGCCGGTCACGGCTGAGCCCCCCTGGGGCTCGTTGACGGCAGCGGAACCCAGCGTTCCCCGCCGATTGCCCCGGTCGATGGCGGTTATGGCCTAAATCGGCTGGCAGCGATGACGGCCCTCCGGTATCGTGCGCGGATGACTTCCCCCACTCCGGCCCCCCGTGGCGGCGTGGCGCGTGTGTGCCGTTACCTGTACCGCGTACCGCTGCTGTTGGTCCACATCATCGTGTTCCTGCCGCTCATCCTGATCGGCATGCTTCCGCCGTGGGGCGAACTGCGCGTGGGCGAGGCGACCTTCGGCGCCAAGGTGGTCAACTGGTGGCAGGGCGGGCTGATGTGGATCTTCGGCTTCCGCCTGGTGCAGGTCGGCGCGCCGCTGCCCGGTGCCGTGCTGTTCGTGGCCAACCATGTCAGCTGGGTGGATATCTGCATCCTGCACAGCCAGCGCATGATGGGCTTCGTCGCCAAGCGCGAGATCGCCAGCTGGCCGCTGGTGGGTTGGCTGGCCGCGCGCGGCCAGACCATCTTCCACCAGCGTGGCAACACCGAATCGCTCGGTGGCGTGATGCAGGTGATGGCCGACCGCCTGCGCGAGGGCAAGGCCGTGGGCGTGTTCCCGGAAGGGCGGACCCGCGGCGGTCACGAAGTGGGCCCGTTCCACGCCCGCATCTTCCAGGCCGCGGTCGAGACCGGCGTGCCGGTGCAGCCGGTGGCCCTGGTGTACGGGGCGAAGGGCGACGCGCAGACCATCGTCGCGTTCGGTCCGAACGAGAGCTTCTTTGCCAATTTCCTGCGCCTGCTCGGCGAGCCGGCGCGACGTGCGGAAGTGCACTTCCTGGCGCCGATCGGTGCACAGGACCTGGAAGGCCGTCGGCGCATCGCGGAAACCTCGCGCGCGCGCATCGTGGCGGCCATGAGCGCCGGGTGAGGCTGCGGTGGCCCTGATCCCGCCACCTGTCCTGGACGCCGGTACGCCGACGCTGCATGCGGCTGACTATCAGCCGCCGCGCTGGCTGCGCAATCCGCACCTGCAGTCGATGCTCAGCTCCAGCCGCATGCGCCTGCAGCGCGGCCTGCTGCTGCTGGCGGCCACCGGTGCGGTCAGCGAAGAGCTGATCCTCGATGGTGGTGATGGCGTGCGCCTGCAGGGCTGGCACAGCCATGTCGAAGGCCGCGAGCCCAAGGGCATCGCGCTGCTGCTGCATGGCTGGGAAGGCAGTGCCGAATCCAGCTACATGCGCATGGCCGCCGCGCGCATGATCGAGCAGGGCTTCGACGTGGTGCGGCTGAACTTCCGCGACCACGGCAACACCCATCACCTGAACCCCGGCATCTTCCACTCCAATCTCATCGATGAAGTGGTGCACGCCGCGGGCGATATCGCCCAGCGCTGGCCGCAGCTGCCGCTGGTGGCCGCCGGTTATTCGCTGGGTGGCAACTTCGTGCTGCGCCTGGCCCTGCGCGCGCCGGTGGCCGGCGTGCCGCTGCTGCGCGTCGCCTCGGTGTGCCCGGTGCTGGACCCGGCGCTGACGATGGAGAGCATCGAGAACGGCCCGGCGATGTACGACTGGTACTTCCGCCGCAAGTGGGCCGGCTCGCTGCGCCGCAAGCGCGATCTGTTCCCCGAGCTGAGCGACTGCGACGACCGCGTGCTGAAGCTGGACATCCGCGCGCTGACCGCCTGGCTGGTCGAGCGCCACACCAGCTTCGGTTCGCTGCAGGCCTATTTCGACGGCTACTCGATCGCCGGCGACCGCCTGTCGTCCCTGCAGGTACCGGCCGACATCCTGATGGCGCAGGATGACCCGGTGATTCCGTACGCGACCTTCAGCAACTGGCAGCTGCCGGGCCAGGCGCGCCTGGAAACCGCCTGCTGGGGCGGCCACTGCGGGTTCATCGAAAACTGGCGCGGCGACGGCTTCTCCGAGCGCTGGGTCGCCCAGCGCCTGCAGCGGGTCCTGCAGGCCTGAACCGGCGACAGCGCGCAGCCCGCTACAATGCGGCTTTGCACTTGAACCGGACTGCCATGCAAGACCAGATCATCCAAGCATTGCGCCAGAACCAGGCCGACCAGGCCGTGCAGCTGGCCCAGGCGTGGACCCGTGACGAACCCGGCCAGGCCAACGCCCACCGCTGGCTGGCGCTTGCGCTGCAGCAGCAGGGCAACGCCGAGGAGGCGATGGAGGCCCTGCAGCAGGCGCTGCGGCTGGCCCCGGACGACGCCCAGCTGCACCTGCAGCATGCCGGCCTGCTGCTGGCACTGCGCCAGTTCGAGGGTGCCGACGAAGCACTGGTGCGCACCACCGGCCTCGATCCGAACTCGTTCTCCGCCTATCTGATGCAGGCGCACCTGGCGATCGGCCGCAATGACTTCGACGAAGCGCAGCGCATCTCCACCCTGGCCGCGCGCGTGGAGCCGGACCATCCGGAACTGCTGACCATCGACGGCATGGTTGCACTGCGCCGCGGTGACGCCGACCGCGCACTGGCGCTGCTGTCGGCTGCCAGCAAGGCACTGCCGGACGATACCCGCGTGCTGTACGCGCTGGGCTTTGCCTACCTGGGCAAGGACATGCTGGCGTTTGCAGAGCAGTCGTTCCGCCGCGTGCTGGAACTCAATCCGTCGCTGTCCTCGCTGCATGGGCTGGTGGTGCAGCTGGCACTGCGCCAGGGCAACGTACCGGCCGCCGCCGAAGCGATGCAGGTGGCCCTGCAGCAGCCGGAGATGGACGTACCGTCGATGCGCCGCCTGGCGGGTGAACTGTCGCTGCGCAATGGCCAGCCGCTGCAGGCCCTGGACTACCTGCTGCCGCTGCTGGAGACGCAGCCGGAAGACCGCCAGGTGCTGCAGCTGCTGCTGATGTCATGGCAGCGCCTGGGGCGCGAGGATGAAGCACGTGCGCGCCTGGATGCGGTACTGGATACCGATGACCAGCTGCACGATGTGTGGCTGGCACGCCTGGCCATCGAGCAGGTGGGCAGTGAAAGCGCCGTGACCGCGGTCGAGCGCTGGATGGCGGCGATGCCCGCGCATCTGCCGGCCCTGGAGGCGCGCCTGCGCCTGCATGACATGGTCGGCGAACATGCTCAGGCCGAAGCGATCGCCGAACGCATCGTCAGCCTGGAACCGGGCCGCGTCAGCGGCGAGACCCGGCTGGTCGAAGGCCTGCTGCAGCGCGATCCCGCCGCCGCCGTGGCCCGCGTGCAGGCGCTGATCGAGCTGGCGCCGGAAGAGCATCGCGCCGACCTGCGGACGTGGATGGGCGAGATCCAGGACCGCGCCGGGCAGCCGCAGGACGCCCTGCGCACCTGGCTGTCGCTGCAGGCTGACCAGGCGCCGCAGCGCTTGCCACTGCCGCCACAGGCCAAGTCCCCGCCGAGCTGGCCGGACAAGGGCAGCATTGACGGCGATGCCAGCTCCGCGCCGATCTTCCTCTGGGGCCCGCCGGGTTCGGGCGTTGAGCGGGTAGCGACCGGCCTGGCTGCTGCCAGCCCGGTGCTGCGCAGCGACCGCTACACCAACACGCCGCCCGATGATGCGTTCCAGAACTACAACACGCTGCAGGACCTGGCCTCAGGCGTGCTGACGCCGGAGCGGCTGGTGCAGCGCTGGCGTGAACAGCTGCCGGCACGTGGCCTGCAGAGCGACACCGTGATCGACTGGCTGCTGTGGTGGGACAACGCCCTGCTGTGGGCGCTGCGCCCGCAGCTGCCGCAGGGCCGCCTGGTGCTGGTGCTGCGCGACCCGCGCGACATGCTGCTGGACTGGGTGGCCTACGGTGCCGCCGCGCCGCTGGCGATGACGTCGCTGGCCGAAGCCAGTGAATGGCTGACCCGCGCGCTGACCCAGATCGCCACGCTGCATGAGGACGACCTGTACCCGCACGTGCTGCTGCGCATCGACCAGATCGGCAACGATCCGCAGGCGATGGCCGAACTGCTGGGCCGCCTGTTCGAGCGGCCGATGCCGCCGGCGGCACAGCTGGGAGCCCCGCGCCTGCCGGCCGGCCACTGGCGCAACTACCGCGACGTGATGAGCGCCGCCTTCGCCCAGCTCACCCCGGTTGCGGTGCGCCTGGGTTACCCCGAAGAGTGAGGAGAGTCCGATGCAGTTGACCAGCCACAGCCTGACCAACGGCGCACCGATCGATCGTGAGTTCGCCGCGGGCGACGCCAACGGTTTCGCCCCGGACCGCAACCCGCACCTGGCCTGGAGCGGGGCGCCGGCCGGCACCCGTTCGTTCCTGCTGGTATGCGTGGACCCGGACGTACCGACCGTGCCGGAGACGGTTGGCCGCAGCGACATGAGCGTGCCGCGCGACCAACCGCGCTGCGATTTCGTGCACTGGGTGATGGCCGATATCCCGGCCACGGTGCAGGAGATCGCCGCTGGCAGCTGCAGCGACGGCTTCGTGGTGAAGGGCAAGCCCGCACCCGCCGGCCCGGCCGGCAGCCGCCAGGGCCTGAACGACTTCACCGGCTGGTTCGCGGGCAACCCGGACATGGCCGGTGATTACCTGGGCTATGACGGCCCGTATCCGCCGTTCAACGACGAGCGCATGCACCGCTATTTCTTCCGGGTATTCGCGCTGGACGTGGCGTCGCTGGACCTGCCGCAGCGCTTCACCGCCGCCGACGCGTACCGCGCCATGCACGGCCACGTGCTGGCCGAAGCCGCACTGCACGGCACCTACACGTTGAACCCGGCGCTGGGCTGAGCAGCACACAGGGTAGAGCCGGCCGCGGGCCGGCTGCTGCACGCAACGGCGGCAACACAGGGAAGATGCCGGCCAGCGGCCGGCCCTACCTTCCATCCGCTTGCAGCGCCGCCGGTTCGAACACTGCGGTGTCGCCCCTCGCGTTGCGCAGCACCAGCGCGCCGCGGTCGTCAAGCGCAAGCGTCGGTGCCGAGCCTTCGCCGTGCATCAGCTTTCCGGCGAGCTTCTGCTGCGTGGGCAGTCTCTGATCGACGCATAGCGCTGTGGTCTGCACGCTGTTGCGCAGGATCAGCAGGTTGCCCTGCAGCCGGTACTCGTTGCTGACGTGGTTGCACAGGTTCAACTCGCTCATGAAACCGGACTGGAAGCGCAGTGTGTAGGGCGCGCGACCGCGGACGAACAACGCGTCGATGCGCTTTCCTTGCGCGTTGGTGGCACGCACCAGTTGCCACAGGTGCGCTTCAAGCTGATCGGTGCTGGGCGTGCTGGGCGTGCTGGCAGCGGCCACATTCGCGGACATGGCCAGCAGCGCAGCAATGATGAGGACGGGGACGTGCTTCATGCCGATCTCCCGATGCATCCGGGTAGTGCCGGCCGCTGGCCGGCAGCATCCGTGTGTTGGCAGTGCCGCGCAGGGCAGCCGGCCAGCGGCCGGCCCTACCGACCATGAAGAAGGGCGGCCTCTCGGCCGCCCTTCCATCGTTTTATTTCTTCTCGATGGCCGACTCGACCACCATGTCCAGCACGTACGCCTGCGACGGCGCATCGGCCGGCGGGTTCTTCACCTCGTAGCGCTTCACGCGCACCACGTTGCGCACGCCGTCTTCGTGGGTGTAACCCTCGATGTTGCCGTAGAAGTTCTCGAACTTGCCCGGCTCGCCCTGCTTCAGGCCCTTGTCGTCGAACTTCACTTCGCGTACCTGCAGGCACTGGTAGTCCGGGATCAGCGGGTGCGAGCACTTCTCGGTCTTCGCAGCCACTTCCAGGAACACGGTTTCGCCTGCGCCGCCGTAGCGGGTTTCAGCGGTCGGTTCCGGGTTGAACACCAGCACCTCGCCCTTGGCGGTGGTCAGGGTCAGCTTGCCATCGGCATCCTGCTCGGCCTTCAGCTCGCCCTGCAGGCGGCTCGACACAGCCTCGTCCAGCGCCATCAGCGCCTTGTCGTTGCAGGCCATCATGGTCGAGGCCATCGCACTGACCGTCAGCTTGCCGTCGGCCAAGGTGTAGCCGCCACCCATGTGGTTGCAGGCGTTGCTGACCGACAGGCGGCCATCAGCGAAGTCCAGGGTGACCGGCTTGTCCTCGCGGGCGAACAGCGCGTCGATGCGCTTGCCGTCGGCGTCGGTGGCCTGCTGCAGCAGCCAGTGCTGGCTCTGCAGGCGCTGCGCATCCAGGTGCGCCAGCGTCTGCTGGTCTGCTGCCTTGGCCGCGGCCGGGGCCACGTCGTCGCCGCCGGTGCCGGCCGGTGCCGGGGTCTGGCTGCAGGCGGCCATCAGGGCCAGCGGGAGGAGCAGGGTGAGCTTGCGGTTCATGGTGATTCTCCTTGGGGAACCGTGGGGGAAACGGGGTAGGGCCGGCAACGGGGTTGCCATGCCCCGGTGCTGTTCAGCTGCCGGACGGCAGCCACAGCAGCAGCGCCGCGCCCAGCGCGATGCGGTAGATGGCGAAGGCGGTGAACCTGTGCGACTTGATGTAGCCCATCAGCCACTTCACTACGACGAAGCCGGTGACGGCCGCGGCAAGGAAGGCCACGCCCACGTCGGTCCAGTTCTCGCTGCCCAGCTGCCCAGCCTTGGCCATTTCCAGGAAGGTGTAGGCGCTGGCGGCGAACATGGTGGGAATGCCGACCAGGAACACGAACTCGGCGGCGGCCGCGCGGCGGCTCAGGCCCAGCAGCATGGCCAGGAAGATGGCCGAGGCCGAGCGCGAGGTGCCGGGGAACACGCCGGCCACGACCTGCGCCAGGCCGACGCCGATCGCCACCGTCCAGGTCACCTGGTCGCGGTCGGGCAGGCGCGCGGTGTAGGCCTCCACCAGCAGCATCCAGACGCCACCGATGATCAGCGCCCAGGCCACCGGGCTGACCGTTTCCGGCAGCGACCAGCCGGCCTTGCGTACCACCAGGCCGACCACCGCGGTGACCAGGAACGCCGCGCCCAGCTTGAACACGTACTCGCGGTTCCCGCGCTGGTTGAAGCCGGTGGCCAGCTGCAGCAGGCGCTGGCGGAACACCAGTACCACGGCCACGATGGCGCCGGCCTGGATGACGATGTTGAAGAAGTCCGAACGGGCACCCAGCCAGTGCTGGGCGATGAGCAGGTGGCCGGTGCTGGAGATCGGCAGGAACTCGGTCAAGCCTTCGAGGATGCCCAGCAGCAGGGCGGAGAGCAGGTCGGACATGGACGGTGCGTGCACGCGCGGCGGAAGGAAGAAGGGCGAGAGGATAGACGATCCGCGCTGCACCAAACGGGTGCGTCTGGTGGTTGGTGCACTCGTTTGGTGCGCCGCGTTCTGCACCCGCACGGGGCGGCCTTCATGAAATCAATGACTTGCGGCATCTGAAAAGTTGGCACGGTCGTTGCTCTACCTCAGCAGGCATTCATCCCCATCCGAGGTCGTACCGATGTCCGTGGAAAACGTTGAGAAGCTGATCAAGGACAACCAGATCGAATTCGTCGATCTGCGCTTTGTCGACATGCGTGGTGTCGAGCAGCACGTGACCTTCCCGGTCAGCATCGTCGAACCGTCGCTGTTCGAAGAAGGCAAGATGTTCGATGGCAGCTCGATCGCCGGCTGGAAGGGCATCAACGAGTCGGACATGGTGCTGCTGCCGGATACCGCCAGCGCCTACGTCGACCCGTTCTACGCCGATCCGACCATCGTGATCAGCTGCGACATCCTCGACCCGGCCACCATGCAGCCGTATGGCCGTTGCCCGCGCGGCATCGCCAAGCGCGCCGAGGCCTACCTGAAGTCCTCCGGCATCGCCGAAACCGCGTTCTTCGGCCCGGAGCCGGAATTCTTCATCTTCGACTCGGTCCGTTTCGCCAATGAAATGGGCAACACTTTCTTCAAGGTCGATTCCGAAGAAGCCGCCTGGAACAGCGGCGCCAAGTACGACGGCGCCAACAGCGGTTACCGTCCGGGCGTGAAGGGCGGCTATTTCCCGGTTCCGCCGACCGACACCCTGCACGACCTGCGCGCCGAGATGTGCAAGACCCTGGAACAGGTCGGCATCGAAGTGGAAGTGCAGCACCACGAAGTGGCCACCGCCGGCCAGTGCGAGATCGGCACCAAGTTCAGCACCCTGGTGCAGAAGGCCGACGAACTGCTGCGCATGAAGTACGTGATCAAGAACGTCGCGCACCGCAACGGCAAGACCGTCACCTTCATGCCCAAGCCGATCGTCGGCGACAACGGCAGCGGCATGCACGTGCACCAGTCGCTGTCCAAGGGCGGCACCAACCTGTTTTCCGGTGACGGCTACGGCGGCCTGAGCCAGCTGGCGCTGTGGTACATCGGCGGCATCTTCAAGCACGCCAAGGCCATCAATGCCTTCGCCAACTCGGGCACCAACAGCTACAAGCGCCTGGTGCCGGGCTTCGAAGCGCCGGTGATGCTGGCCTACTCGGCCCGCAACCGTTCGGCCTCGTGCCGCATTCCGTGGGTGTCCAACCCGAAGGCGCGCCGCATTGAAATGCGCTTCCCGGATCCGATCCAGTCGGGCTACCTGACCTTCACCGCGCTGATGATGGCCGGCCTGGACGGCATCAAGAACCAGATCGACCCGGGAGCACCGAGCGACAAGGACCTGTATGACCTGCCGCCGGAAGAAGAGAAGCTGATCCCGCAGGTCTGCTCCTCGCTGGACCAGGCGCTGGAAGCGCTGGACAAGGACCGCGAGTTCCTGAAGGCCGGTGGCGTGATGAGCGATGACTTCATCGACGGCTACATCGCGCTGAAGATGCAGGAAGTGACCAAGTTCCGCGCGGCCACCCACCCGCTGGAATACCAGCTGTACTACGCCAGCTGACCGGATGCGATGGCGGTGGGCTTCCCCCTCCCACCCGCCGCCATCGCTTCCGTTTTCGCGGCTGGGGAGCCGCGGTCAGATCGGGGTCGGATCCCGTTCGTTTGCGAATGGGCTCTGACCCCTGATCCAGGGGCAAGAGAGAGACCGGATACGCGACCAGGGCCGCCCTCCCTCCCGCGTCGGTCGTGCAAGGAGAGAGGCACGGCCGTCCCGGCCCTGTACGTGTCCGGTGCAACAGCCACGGTCATCATCCTGATGACCCGTGGTTGCCTGATGCCAACGCGCGCTGGCGTGCTGGCCCCATCCACCATCGGGACATGCGCATGAAACTGATCTCCGCCATCATCCGGCCGTTCAAGCTCGACGAGGTCCGCGAGGCCTTGTCCGACGCAGGCGTGTCGGGCATTACCGTGACCGAAGTGAAAGGCTTCGGCCGCCAGAAGGGCCACACCGAGCTGTATCGCGGCGCCGAGTACGTCGTCGATTTCCTGCCCAAGATCAAGATCGAAACCGTAGTCACCGACGAGCGTGCCGATGCGGTGATCGAAGCGATCCAATCGTCGGCAGGCACCGGCAAGATCGGTGACGGCAAGATCTTCGTCACCGCCGTCGAACAGGTCATCCGCATCCGCACCGGCGAAATCGGTGCCGACGCGCTGTAACCCCCTTCCGGAGACTCCCCCATGAAGATGCGCCTTCTCACCGGGTGGCAAGCCCGGTTCCATATCGTGTGCCTGTTGATGCTGCTGAGTGCGCTGGCTGCGGGTGCCTGGCCGGGCAATGCCCACGCCCAGGCGCAGGTGTCGCCACTGCCGAGCGAAAGCGTGGCCGTTGAACCGCTGCAGGACCCTGCAGCGGCAGCCGCGGCGCCGGCCGTGGCCGAAGCGGCCGCCGCCTATGATCATGGCGACGTGGCCTGGATGCTCACCTCCACCCTGCTGGTGCTGCTGATGGTCGTGCCGGGCCTGGCCCTGTTCTACGGCGGCCTGGTGCGTTCGAAGAACGTGCTGTCGGTACTCAGCCAGATTCTGGTGGTGTTCTCGCTGGTGCTGCTGCTGTGGGTGGCCTATGGCTACAGCGCGGTGTTCAGCGCCGGCAATCCGTTCTTCGGCTCGTTCACCGAATTCGCCTTCCTCAAGGGCTTCACCCCGGAGTCGGTGGGCAACACGCCGATCAAGGGCCTGCCGGACTACCTGTTCGTCGCCTTCCAGTCGACCTTCGCCGGCATCACCACCGCACTGATCGTCGGCGCGTTCGCCGAGCGCATCAAGTTCCGCGCGGTGCTGCTGTTCTCGGCGCTGTGGTTCACCCTCAGCTACATCCCGATGGCACATATCGTCTGGGGCGGCGGCTACCTGGGTGAACTGGGTGCGATCGACTTCGCCGGCGGCACCGTGGTCCACATCAATGCGGGCGTGGCCGGCCTGGTCGGCGCGTGGTTCGTCGGCAAGCGCCTGGGCTACGGCCAGACCGCGCTGAAGCCGCACAACGTACCGTTTACCTACATCGGCGCGATGCTGCTGTGGGTGGGCTGGTTCGGCTTCAATGCCGGTTCCGCTGCCGCCGCCGATACCGTGGCCTCGCTGGCCTTCCTCAACACCGTGCTGGCCACCGCCGCCGCCGTGCTCGGCTGGACGCTGGTGGAAGCAATCAGCAAGGGCAAGCCATCGGCACTGGGCGCTGCTTCGGGTGCGGTGGCCGGCCTGGTCGGCATCACCCCGGCCTGCGGTACCGTCGGTCCGCTCGGCGCGATCGTGATCGGTTTCGTGGCCGGCGTGGTCTGCGTCTGGGGCGTCACGGGCCTCAAGCGCCTGCTGAAAGTGGACGACACCGCCGACGTGTTCGGTGTGCATGGTGTCGGCGGCATCGTCGGCGCAATCCTTACCGGCGTGTTCAGTGCACAGTCGCTGGGTGGTACCAAAGCGGATCTGGATATCGCGCACCAGGTCTGGGTGCAGGTGGTCAGCGTCGGCCTCACCGTGGTGTGGTCGGCGGTGGTGACCACGCTGATCCTGCTGGTGGTGCGCAGTGTGGTCGGCCTGCGCGTGACCGAGGAAGCAGAGCGCACCGGCCTGGATGTGACTTCGCACGGCGAATCCGCCTACGACGCCTGAAGTAGCGGTGCATGGACGGGGTGGGTGCCGACCGTTGGTCGGCACTTCCACTGTCCTCGTTCTGGTAGGTGCCAAGCTTGCTTGGCACGGGGTCTGGGTCTGCTCTGGTGGGTGCCGACCGTTGGTCGGCACAGCCGGAGTGGCGCATCCACGCCTGGCGTGGACCAACCGAATCTTCCTTGTGACATGCATCATCGCGCCTGATCGCGCACAATCAGGCCATGCACCCGATCCGCACTGTCCTGATGCTCTCGGCCTGCCTGCTGCTGGCTGCCTGTGCCTCCGCGCCGCAGGAAACCCGCAACCCGCTCGCCACCTGGGTGCCATCACCCAACCAGAACGCGCGCACGCCGGTCATCATCGTCATCCACCACACCGAGCAGAAGTCGGCGCAGCAGAGCCTGCATACGCTGCGCACTGCCAACAGCGGTGGACCGGTCAGTGCACATTACCTGGTCGGTGCCGATGGCCATCGTTACCAGCTGGTCGCCGATGAGCGCCGCGCCTGGCACGCCGGCGCCGGGCGCTGGGGCACCATCACCGATCTCAACTCGGCTTCCATCGGTATCGAGCTCGACAACGATGGCCGCAGCCCGTTCAGTGCGGCGCAGATCGAATCGCTGATCGTGCTGCTGCGCGATCTCACCACCCGCCTGAACATCCCGCCGCGTCAGGTGATCGCCCATGCCGACCTGGCGCCGACGCGCAAGCAGGATCCGAGCCGCTTCTTCCCTTGGCAGCAGCTGGCCGAGGCCGGCTTCGGGGTGTGGCCGCGCGCCGCCGACGGCGCGGCACCGGAAGGCTTCGACGCGTGGAATGCGCTGGCCCGCTTCGGCTATCCACTGGACAACCGCGAAGCCACCGTCGCCGCCTTCCACCGCCGCTTCCGTGGCCGCGACGACCTGCCGATGACGCTGGACGCAGAGGACGCCCGCATCCTGCATTCGCTTCTGCTGCAGACGCCGTGATCGCCGGCAGGGCGTGACCTGCGTTGGGAATTGCAGCGGTGCGGCCTGCATTTGCAAGGTGTCTGATTCAGTACGCGTCGGCAAACGTCTAAGGTCGCTGCGCTTGATTGCCGGAGCGACACGCCATGCCTTATTCCAGAACACAGGTGCTGCTGCACTGGTTTTCTGCCGCCATCATCCTGTGGGCTACGTTCAGTGGCTTCTACGTGGCATTCGCCGATGCCCCGGCCGGCCTCAAGCAGGGCATCGGCTTCATCAATGTCTCGCTCACCACGGTGCTGATTCCGTTCTTCGTGCTGCGCCTGTGCCTGGCGATCGCCGGCAGCCGTCGCCACAATCCTGGCGAGGCGGTGGCACGAATCGCGCACTGGGCCCTCTACGCGGTAACCACCGTCGTGTTGGTAACCGGTGTGCTGATGATGGAACGGGACATCGACGTGTTCCATCTTGTCGTGATCCCCGCGCCGCTCTCCGAACCCGTGGCCACCGCTGCATTCAACGCCACCCACAAATACGCCTGCATGGTGCTGGCGGGCCTGGTTGCACTGCACGTGGCGGCCGTCGCCCGGCATCACCTGGCGGGCAATCCGGTGCTGGGCCGGATGCGTTGGTGATGAACGCGGACTCCTGGCATGGCTTGCTCGCCAGCGGCCGGCCCGCCACCATGGCGGCATGATCGATTCCGCTACCTTCTTTAAGCGCAAGCACTGGACCCTGTTGGCAGCGGCGGTGCTCGCCGGTTGCGCCACCACCGCTCCCCGCACGGGTTCCGAAGCGCCCACGCCGACCTCACCGCCGGCGGCCACCTACGCCAGGGTCGACTGGAAAGCCCTGCCAGCGGTCTCAAACAGCGATCTGCAGGCCGGCTTCGTTGCCTGGCGCAGCAGCTGCACCCGCCTGAAGAACGATGCGGTCTGGGCAAAACCCTGCACCACCGCCGCCGCGGTATCAGACAAGGACCCGGCCGCGATCCGCCAGTTCCTGCAGCGCGACCTTGATGTCTATGCGCTGCGTGCCGGTGGCCACCAGGCCGACGGACTGATTACCGGCTACTACGAGCCGATCTATGCCGGCAGCCTGACCCGCACCGCCACGGCGACCGTACCGGTCTACGGCACGCCGGATGATCTGGTGGTGGTGCAGCTGGAGAGCCTCTACCCGGAACTGAAGGGCAAGCGCCTGCGCGGTCGCGTCGAAGGCAAGGTGCTCAAGCCCTATGACGACGCCGGCACCATCGCGTCCAAGGGCGCCAACGCCCCGGTGCTGGCGTGGCTGACCGACCCGATGGACCTGCAGCTGCTGCAGATCCAGGGGTCCGGCCGCGTGCGCCTGGCCGATGGCAAGCAGGTGCGGCTGGCCTATGCGGAACAGAATGGCCACCCCTACCGCGCCATCGGGCGCTGGCTGGTGGACCAGGGCCAGCTGAAGAAGGAAGACGTCACCATGGACGCCATCCGCGCCTGGGCACGGGCCAATCCCGCGCGCGTGCCGGAACTGCTGCGCAGCAACCCCAGCTACGTGTTCTTCGTGCGCAACCCGGACAGCCCGGAAGGCCCGCGTGGTTCGCTGAACGTGCCGCTTACCGCCGGCTACAGCGTGGCGGTGGACCGCAGCGTGGTGCCGCTGGGCAGCCTGCTGTGGCTCTCCACCACGCGCCCGGACGGCACCCCGGTGGTGCGCCCGGTGGCCGCGCAGGACACCGGCGGCGCCATCGCCGGTGAGGTGCGCGCCGACCTGTACTGGGGCAGCGGGGATGCCGCCGGCAAGCTGGCCGGCGACATGAAGCAGAAGGGCAATATCTGGATGCTGTGGCCGAAGGGCGTGCCCCTGCCGAATTGAAGCAGCAGGGGTCGGATCCCTTTCCAAAGGAAAGGGCTCTGACCCCCGGATGCCTGATAATGGCGCTATTCCGAACTTTCCGGCCGCGCCTGCGGCCAGGACCCCTGCAATGACCTACGCAAAGCACAACGCAAAACCCGGCGCGAAATCCGCCGCAAAGAAGTACTACAAGCACTGGGCCGAATCGGGCCTGGGCAAGGGCAACGTGCTGATGGAAGCCCGTGGCGAGAAGATCGTGCGCCAGGTGGAAATCTACGGCACCAGGATGGTCTGGGCCGACGAGCAGGCCCACAGCGACGACCGCTTCCTGCTGGCCGACCAGCCAGTGTCGTTCCTGGATTTCGACGAGGACGACGAAATCTCCGCGCGTGAATTCGAAGCCGCCTGGAAGAAGGCACGGGAAGCCACCGGCTACCCGGTGTAATCCAAGCCCCCGGCACCCGCCCTTGTAGCGCCGAGCCTTGCTCGACGCTGCAAAAGCGGGCATGTGAAATGTTATATGATTACGTTTCACCGCAGCCGCCCCTTCCCATGAAGACTCCCACCCTTGTGGCCGCCCTGGCGGCCGCGCCGCTCGCCCCTGAAGCTTTCGCACAGTCCGCCGATGCCGCGCTCACCCTCGGCAAGGTGCAGGTGCACCAGCATGGCGAAGGCCAGCTCAGCGCGCACCAGGTGCTGACTTCGGTGGACGTGCTCGGCGCGGACCAGATCGAAGACCGCAACGTCTCGCACAGCTGGGAGCTGCTGGGGCAGATGCCCGGCATCCAGCTCACCGAAACGCGGCAGGGTGCCGAATCGGGCAAGGTCAGCTTCCGCGCCTTCAACGGCGAGGGCTACCTCAATGCCATCAAGACGCTGATCGATGGCATCCCCAGCAACGTCAACAGCGGCAACCAGCGCTTCATCGACATGCTGTTTCCGCTGGACATCAGCTACATCGAAGTAGTGCGCGGTACCAACGATCCGCGCTATGGCCTGCACAACATCGGCGGCAACGTGAACTTCGGTACGCGCCAGGGTGGCAGCTACACCGATGCGCGCCTGGCCTACGGCAGCTACAACACCCGTGATGCACAGCTGGCGGTTGGCCGCGAAGCCAATGGCTTCGCGCAGAACTATTTCGTCGGCACCCAGGCCAGCGATGGTTATCGCGACCACGACACCTCCAGGAAGTACTCGCTGGGTGGCAAGTGGTTCTTCGGCACGCTGGACGAAGGGCTGCGCGTGGGCCTGACCGCGCGCGCCTACCACCATGAGGCCGACGAACCGGGCTTCATGACCGCCGAGGAACTGCGCACGCACCGCCGTGGCAGCGAGCTGCGCAACGGCAACGACGGTGATGACCGCGACATGCGCCAGCTTGCCGCGCACCTGGATATGAAGCTGTCCGACGCACTCACCTTCGGCACGCGGCTGTACTACAACCGCTACGAAGACGACCGCCGCGTGACCTTCAGCAACCTGCCCACCGGCAACCTGCCGCGCCAGCGCCGCGTGTGGGACGAGCGGCAGCATGGCCTGCTCAGCACGCTGACCTGGCAGGCCAGCCCCGCGCTTACTGTCGAGGGCGGCCTGAACTACGAGCAGCAGGACAACGGCTACATCCGCGAGCGCTACGCCTACGCCGAACCCACCGATTTCAGCCAGCCGCCGGCGCGGGTGCAGAACAACGATCGCCACAGCTTCGACAACTGGGGTGCCTACGTGCAGGCCGTCTACCAGCCGGTCGAGGCCTGGAAGATCGTGCCGGCCTACCGCGTGGACCGTTTCAGTGGCCGCACGCACCTGATGAACGGCATCACCGCTCGGCTGCAGGATTACGGCAGCATCGGTCAGCCCAAGCTGAGCATCATCCACAGCCTGGGCCAGACCACCCACGTCTACGCGAACTGGGGCCGCACCTTCCAGGTACTGACCGGGTCCACCGCGCCGGCCTACCTCACCCCCGGGCAGGCACCGATGCAGCCGTCCACCAACACCGGCATGGAGCTGGGCCTGAAGTTCCAGCCGTTCCAGGGCGCCCAGGCGCGCCTGGCGGTGTGGCAGCAGGACGCGGAAAACGAGGTATCCAACATGCCGGCCACTGGCACCACGGTCACCCTGGGCAAGACCCGCCGACGAGGCGTGGATGCGCAGTTGAGCCTGCAACTGGGCGACGACTGGACGGTATGGGCTTCGCACGCCTACCAGGAAGCGAAGATCACCCGCGACGACCGCGATGCCGGCATTTCCCTGCAGGGCCGCGAAGTGGCTGCCACCCCGCGCCATATCAGCAATCTGGGTGTGGATTACCGCGCCACGGATGCGCTGCGGCTGGGCCTGCAGGCGCGTGCACAGGGCGATTACTACCTGGAAGAACGCAACGTGGCCGGCAAGTTCGGTGGCTTCGCCGTGCTCGACCTCAGTGCGGCCTATCAGCTCACCCCGCGTTTCAGCGTGGACCTGCAGCTGAAGAACGTCACCGGCCGCCAGTACGCCTACGCCTGGTACGACAGCTTCTTCTGGGACAGCGCCCGCCCGATGTTCTCGCCGGCCCCGGGCCGCAGCGTGTTCGTCGGCCTGAACATGAAGCTGTAACCGGCCACGCATCTGGTAGTGGTCGAGCTTGCTCGACCTGCGGCAGGGGTCAGAGCCCTTTCCTCACGGAAAGGGATCCGACCCCGGACCCCGCAGCGCAAGGGGTCAGATCCCTTTCCCCGAGGAAAGGGCTCTGACCCCGAACCCCCGTTTTGCACTACATTGGTGCAATGTCCGACCCCGCACCCCCGCCGTCCCTCGATGCCCTGGGCACGCCGCTGGCCTGGGCCGGGGCCGATGGCTGCATTGCCGGCTGCAATCCGGCCTTCGCCCGCTGGCTGGGCGTCAGCGTCCGGCGCCTGCTGGGTCGGCCATTGGTCGCCTTGGAAGTGCAGGGCGAGGCGTTGGCCCATTTCCTGGCCCGCGACGAGCGCGACAGCCTGCGCCTGAACCGGCTGGCGCTGGCGGTGCCCGGCGAGGCGCCGCGCTTCGCCGAGGGCTGGATGAGCCGCCGCGACGATGGCGGCTGGCTGCTGGAGGCGCATCCGGTCGATGAGTTCCCAGGACTCGATCCCACCCAGGCGCTGCCCAGCGCGCTCAGCGCGGCGCTGAAGGGGCTGGCCCACGAACTGCGTAATCCGCTGGCCGGGTTGAAGGGCGCGGCGCAGCTGCTGGCGCGGCGTGCCGCTCAGCGCGACGCCGGCGAACGTGAGCTGATCGAACTGATCGGTTCGGAGATCGAGCGCCTCAACGGCCTGCTCGACCAGCTGCTGTCGCCGGCCCCGGCGGCGCCCCACGCCGAACTGAACATCCATGCCGCGCTGGAGCGCGTGCTGCGCCTGGCCGAGAGCGAAGCCGGCTGGGCGGTGCGCCTGCAGCGCGACTACGACCCCAGCATTCCCGAATTCCATGGTGACGCCGACCGCCTCACCCAGGCGGTCTGGAACCTGGTGCGCAACGCGATCCAGGCCGGCGCCGGCAACATCACCCTGCGTACCCGCGTGGAGCATGGCGTGCGCATTGCCGAGCAGCTGCACACGCTGGCGTTGCGCCTGGAAATCGCCGACGACGGCCGTGGCGTTCCCGAGGAACTGGCTGAACACCTGTTCCTGCCCTTGGTCAGTGGCCGTGCCGAAGGCACTGGCCTGGGCCTGGCGCTGGCCCAGCAGGTGGCGCGCGAGCATCGCGGCACGCTGACCTACCGCTCGCGCCCGGGCCATACCGTGTTCACTCTGCTGCTGCCGATCGTCAGCGGCGCTGCCCCGGCCGAGGAGGCCCCGCGCGATGTCTGAGTCCTCTTCGTCCCCGCAGTGCATCTGGGTGGTCGATGACGATCGGGCCGTGCGCTTCGTGCTGTGCACCGCGCTACGCGAGGCGGGCTACCAGGTCCTCGATTTCGACAGCGCCGCACCCGCCCTGCAGGCGTTGAGCGAAGGCCCGCCACCGGCGCTGCTGTTCACCGATGTGCGCATGCCCGGCGACGATGGCCTGGTGCTGCTGGACAAGCTCAAGGCCGCGCTGCCGCAGCTGCCGGTGGTGGTGATGTCGGCCTATACCGATGTAGCCAGCACGGCCGGCGCGTTCCGCGGTGGCGCGCATGAATTCCTGTCCAAGCCGTTCGATCTGGACGATGCGGTGGCACTGGCGCAACGGGTGCTGCCGGCCGTCGCACCGGCATTGGCAGCGGCCACACCTGCGGCCGAAGCGCATAGCGACCAACCGCCGCAACTGGTGGGCGATACCCCGCCGATGCGCGCGCTGTTCCGCGCCATCGGTCGCTTGGCGCAGGCACCGCTGGCGGTGCTGATCACCGGCGAGACCGGCACCGGCAAGGAGCTGGTGGCCAATGCGCTGCATCGCGAATCACCGCGCGCGCAGGGGCCCTTCGTCGCGCTCAATACCGCTGCAATCCCGTCCGAGCTGCTGGAAAGCGAGTTGTTCGGTCACGAAGCCGGCGCCTTCACCGGCGCGCAGCGCCGCCATATCGGCCGCTTCGAGCAGGCCGATGGCGGCACACTGTTCCTGGATGAGATCGGCGACATGCCGCTGCCGTTGCAGACCCGGCTGCTGCGCGTGCTGGCGCAGGGCGAGTTCTTCCGCGTCGGTGGCCGTGAACTGATCCGCGTCGACGTGCGCGTGGTCGCCGCCACCCACCAGGACCTGGAAGGGCTGGTTGCACAAGGAAAGTTCCGCGCCGACCTGCTGCACCGCCTCGACGTGGTGCGCCTGCAGCTGCCACCGCTGCGCGAGCGCCGCGAGGACATCGCACAGCTGGCCAGTACGTTCCTGGCCGCCGCCGCGCGCAAGCTGGATACGCCGCCGAAGCGCCTGACCGCGGCCGCACTGCAGGCGTTGCGCGAACACGACTGGCCGGGCAACGTGCGCGAACTGGAAAACGTGTGCTGGCGGATGGCGGCGTTGGCGGCCGCCGACACCATCGGCGTGGCCGACGTCGATACCGCGCTCAACCGTACGCGCGGTCGTCGCAGCAGCACCACCATCGCCGATCCGGGGCAGTGGGAAGCGCTGCTGGCCGAATGGGCACGCCGTCAGCTGGCCGAAGGCGTAGAAGGGCTGCACGCGCAGGTGCGCGAGCGGGTCGACCATGCCCTGCTGGAGGCCGCGCTGCAGATCACCCACGGCCGCCGTGCCGAAGCCGCGGCCCGCCTGGGCCTTGGCCGCAATACCCTTACCCGCAAGCTGGGCGCCGGACGCCGCCGCGGGGGCCATTGAACGGCCCCTGCACGCGATCCTCGCGCCCGCTTGCCGAACTGTTGATCGTTCATGGACGATGCAACGCTTAGTGTCATCTGCAAGGAGTCCTTGATGCGTCTGTCCTTTGCCATCCTGCCGTTGTCCGCCGCCGTGCTGCTGTCTGCCTGCGGCAGCGCGCCGAAAAAGACCGAACCTACTCCGCCGCCGCCGACCGTGGTCAGCGCAGCGAAGCAGGGCGAGGCCAATCTTGCGCCGGCCTCGGCCAGCATTGTCAGTGGCCGCATCGCACTGATGGTGGAGCCCGGCGGTATCCACATCACCGGCCTGATCGGTGGCCTGCAGCCGATGCAGCAGGCCGGCTTCCACATCCACGAGCGCGGCGACTGCAGTGCGGTGGATGCCAGCAGTGCCGGCAATCACTTCAATCCCGGTGGCGCTGCGCATGGCCGCGCCGGCACCGGCAAGCACCACCTGGGCGACATGGACAATCTGCGTGCCGACGCCCAGGGCCGCGCCAACGTCGATATCCACCTCAAGGGCGTTACCCTTGGCGGAGGCGCCGCCACCGATATCGCCGGACGTGCACTGGTCGTGCATGCCAACGCCGACGACTATCGCAGCCAGCCCGCCGGCAATGCCGGCGTCCGCATCGCCTGTGGCGTGATCCGGGTTGTCCGCTGATCACTGCAGGCATCATCCAGGGAGAGATTCCATGCGTTTGATCCACACGTCGCTGTTCGCAGCCATTGCTGCACTGGGCCTGGCGGCCTGCAGCCAGCAGCCGGCCGCGCCGCAGGCTGAAACCCCGCCGGCCGCACCGGCCGACGGCGCCACCACCGAACCGGCCGCAACGCCGGCGCCGGCCGCTGCAGCGGCCACCGATGCCACCGCCACCGCCGAACTGGCACCGACCCAGGGTAACGAGACCAAGGGCAGCGTCACCTTCAAGGTGGTTGACGGCAAGGTCCACGTGACCGGCCAGATCAGCGGCCTGAAGCCGGGCAGCGAGCACGGCTTCCACATCCACGAGAAGGGCGACTGCAGCGCCCCGGACGGCATGAGCGCCGGTGGCCACTTCAACCCGGGCAAGCAGGATCACGGCAATGTCGCCACCGATCCGCACCACGGCGGCGACATGCCCAACATCAAGGCCGACGACAAGGGCGTGGCCACCATCGACGGCCCGGTGTCGAGCAACGTCAACATCGGCAAGGGTGATGACTTCGACATCATCGGCCGTGGCCTGATCGTCCACGCCGATGCGGATGACTACAAGACCCAGCCGACCGGCAATGCCGGCGCGCGCCTGGCGTGTGCGGTGATCCAGAAGGCGCAGTAAGCGCGCTCCTGCTGGAAATGGAAAACGCCGGCGCAAGCCGGCGCTTTTCTTGCATCCCTTCCTGTAGAGCCGAGCCGATGCTCGGCTCCCTTTGCTGCGGTCAGGGGGATCGCAGCAATGTGTCGCGTCGCCGCCGCAGTTCAGCGCATTCGGCAGGGCCGCTTTCACACAGGATCGAGATATCGGTCTGCATGTGGGCCTTGCCCGTCTTGGCATCGATCACTTCGCGCTTGAAGGTGCGCACCACGGCCGGTGCCGTGCGGTGGGGCGGCACCATCACCAGCCAGTGGGTCATGGTCACCGGCTTCAACCGTCCCTCGGTCATCTCGATTTCCCGCATGATCGCGCCAAGACTGGTGTTGTAGAGCGTCATCCCCGGCTGACTCGACTGATCCGGCGCAAGATCTACACCCTTCATCTTCGGCAGCGCTTCGACGAAGCCGGCGACGGTGCCGAATTCCAGCAGGGCATCATTTGCAATCACCACATCATCTGGCTCCGGCTCTGATGCCTCCGTGGCCGCTGGCTGGCGCCGCGGTTCGAAGTTGAATGACTGGGTGAAGCTGATCCAGGGGTGCTTCACGGGCGCGTCCGGCGGGCAGGTCAGCCGCCAGTTCCGTGCGGCGTTGAGCAGCGTGTCATCAATGCGTGCATCCCCGCTGCTCCGGCCGATCTTCACCTCCGTTTTTGCCGGATCGCCGGCCACCGGGCGCAACCAGACTTCCGCCGAGCCGCGCAAACCGCTGGACCGCACTGCGCTGGAGAACCTGGGTTCGTTGTCCGCCCAGCTCAGGCGGTCCAGCCGGCAAGCCGGTTCCGGAACAGGCACGACCGGTTGCGCGATGCCGCCCGGGCCCGTGCACTGATACTTCCAGCTGAGGGCCGCCTGCCGGGCTGCATCATCCAGCACCCGGTTGCGGGAGCCGTTCAGCACGCGCGCATCGTGGGCGCGGCCCTGCGCATCGACGTTGACCTGCACCTTGACCGTGTTGCTGAAGCTGATATGGCTGTCATAGACCTCGGGCTCCGCCACGGCAGCAGCGAAGGCCGGCGCAACTGTGCAGGTGGGTGTCGCGGCAACCGGTACCGCTGCCTGGGCCATGATCGGAAGGCCACAGACGGCTGCGGCAAGCAGGGTCAGCCCTGCGCATTGAAGTCTACACAGCATGCAGTTCGTCCTTGATCGCGCATGAGTATCCATGCACTAGCCCGCAATGGTGGCACATCGCGCCGCCGAACCGGTTGGCGGCGCGTGGTGCGGCTTGATCAGCGCGCCAGCAGTTCGCGCGCGTCCTGGCCGGCCTCGCAGTGCACGAACAGTACCGGCACGCCATGTGCTTCCAGCACCGCGGCCATCTGCCGCTGGCGCATCAGGAACTGCTCGTAGATGCCCTTCAGGCGGTCGCAATCGTTCTTGCCGTGATCGTAGTGCGCGCACCAGCCGGCCGGATCGAACAGCGCCATGCGTGCTTCGCCATGCGTGTAACGCAGCAGCGGCTCGGGCGCGGCGTTGAGCCATTCGTCTTCACCGGGGGCCATGATCGCGGTCTCGATCAGCGGCCACAGTGCGGCCAGGCCCTGGTTGTCGTACTGCATCGACATCATCGCGGCCAGATCATTCACGGTGAAATAGCGCGCGTGCTCGATGCGGGCACCGAAGGTGTTCTGCGCCATCAACGCGGTGTCGGCATGGGCCATGCCGTTGGCCAGCAGCGTGTCTTCCAGCGCCTCGGCCACCGCATTGGTCGTCGCCACGTCGCTGCCGGTCAGCAGGAACGGCACCACGCGCAGGCCGCCGCCCACCAGGCTGGCGTCGGCCTGGAACGGCAGCGGCACGTCGCCCTGGGCGTCGGTACCAAAGGCCAGCAGGCGCGGGCCCTGGTTGCGGCCCGGGGCACGCATCTGCAGTTCTTCCAGGCGGCGGTGGATCGGCCAGCCCGGGCGCAGCACTTCGGCCGGGTCGAAATGGGCGGCGGCGAACACCAGGTCCAGCTCGGCCACCTGCGGCACCAGCTTGGACAGGTCGCGGCCGACGCGATCGGCCAGTTCACCGGCCTGTTCGGCGCTGAGTACCGCCTGGCGGGGGATTTCACCGCCGGCCAGTTCCAGGGCCAGCACGCCAAGGGCATTCATCGCGGGGTCGGGTTTGCTCATGGTTCCACGGTTGGCCCATCACAGGGCGGCAGCTACACTTGGCTCCATTATGCCTGCTCCGCCGTGCAGGCCATGTTGCAGACACCCTCATCCATGCCAGGTATCTCCATGCCCAACGCTCGTCCCGTCGCCATCCTCGGTGGCGTCCGCATTCCGTTCTGCCGCCAGAACACCGCGTATTCGGATGTCGGCAACCTCGGCATGTCGGTCCGTACGCTGGGCGCGCTGGTCGAACGGTTCGGCCTGCACGGCCAGCAGCTGGGTGAAGTGGCGATGGGTGCGGTGATCAAGCACTCCAGCGACTGGAACCTGGGCCGTGAAGCCACGCTGTCGTCCGGCCTGTCGCCGCTGACCCCGGGCATCACACTGCAGCGCGCCTGTGGCACCTCGCTGGACAGCATCATCACCGTCGCCAACAAGATCGCGCTGGGCCAGATCGAATCGGGCATCGGCGGCGGTTCGGACACCACCTCCGACGTGCCGATCGTCTACGGCAAGAAGCTGCGCGCGCGCCTGCTGGCCGCCAACCGTGCCAAGAGCACTGGCGACAAGATCCGCGCGCTCACTTCCGGCTTCAAGTTCTCCGAGCTCAAGCCCGAGTTCCCGGGCGTGGCCGAGCCGCGCACCGGCAAGAGCATGGGCGACCACTGCGAGGACATGGCCAAGGAATGGAACATCTCGCGCGACTCGCAGGACGAGTGGGCGGTGTCCTCGCACAAGAAGCTGGCCGCTGCCTATGAGCGCGGTTTCTTCAACGATCTGATCGCACCGTTCCGTGGCGTCGAGCGCGACAACATCCTGCGTCCGGATACCTCGCTGGAAAAGCTGGCCACGCTGAAGCCGGCCTTCGACAAGGTCTCCGGCCGTGGCACCCTGACCGCCGCCAACTCCACGCCGTTGACCGATGGCGCCGCCGCGGTGCTGCTGGCCAGTGAAGAGTGGGCGCGTGCGCACGGCCATGAGCCGCAGGCGTACCTGCGCGATGCGCACGTCTCTGCGGTGGACTTCGTGCATGGCGAAGGCCTGCTGATGGCACCGACCGTGGCCGTGCCGGAGATGCTCAAGCGCAATGGCCTGACCCTGCAGGACTTCGACATCTACGAGATCCACGAGGCCTTCGCTGCACAGGTGCTGTGCACCCTGCGTGCGTGGGAGAGCGAGGATTACTGCCGCAACCGCCTGGGCCTGGATGCACCGATGGGCCGTATCGACCCGGACAAGATCAACCTGCTGGGCTCGTCGCTGGCCACCGGCCATCCGTTCGCCGCCACCGGTGCACGTGTGATTGCTACCGCAGCCAAGCAGCTGGCCGAACGCGGCGGTGGCCGCGCGCTGGTGTCGATCTGCACCGCCGGCGGCATGGGCGTGGTGGCGATCGTCGAACGCTGAGCATCACGGTAGTGCCGGCCGCTGGCCGGCAGCGCTGGTACGAAAACGCCGCCCAATGGGCGGCGTTTTTTTTGTTGCTCCGGTGGGTGCCGACCGTTGGTCGGCACGCCTCACGGCAACCGCGGGTTGCCGAACTCGTCGCGCTCTTCGTTGGCGTCATACACCGGCGGCTGCACCGTGATCGGCTGCTCTTCCACCGTGGCACGTAGCGGCGCCTCGCTGCCGCGCACAAGCGCCACGCTGTCCTCGCCGCGCTGCAGTCGCAGCGCATTGGCCAGGCACTGCGCGGCCAGCGCGTGCTCGCCACGCTGCGCGAACAGTTCACCCAGCGCTTCCCACGCCGGGGCACCGGCGCCGGCGGCGATGGCCTCGTGCAGGAACGTATCGGCGGCATCCCACTGCTGCTGGGCCAGGGCCACGCGGCCCTGCGCCAGATGCAGTGCGGCCGAGCCATCATGCACATTGCGCCAGCGCGCCAGGTTGGCCTGGCGGGTGGCCAGGCGCTCGGCCGGCAGGCGGCCGTACAGCGCCACCAGTTCGTCGTCCCAGCGCTGGTCCAGCGCCTGTTCCAGCGCCAGCAGCGCCGGCTCATCCCAGTTCAGGGCCACCGCACGGCTGGCATAGGCGCCCACCACGTCCGGGGTCGGCCGCAGCGCCTTCGGCGTGGCTTCCCACTGTGCGGCCAATGCGTTGACGTCGGTCGCTTCCAGCAGCGCCTGTGCGGCCAGGCGGGCTTCCAGTTCGCTGTTCGATTCGGCCGGCAGCACCTTGCTCTGGCGCAGCGCACCCAGCTGGCCATAGGCCTCGTGTGCGCGGCCGGCACGCGCCAGCGCTTCGGTACGCAGCCACAGGCCGCGCGGCGGCAGCGGCTGGATCGCCGCCACGTCCAATGCGTTGATCGCATCGACCGGCAGATCGCGCGCCAGCAGCTGTTCGGCGCGCAGCAGCGCCTGCAGGGTGGCATCGCTCTCGCCAAGACGCTGCAACAGCGCTTCACCGGCGGGGCCGTCAGCACGTGCCTGTGCGCTGCGCACGGCATTGGCCAGCGCCACCGCGCTCACTTCCGGGTCCTTGGCAGCGCCATCCAGCAGCTTCTCGGCACGCTGCCACTGGCCGTGCTCGTAGGCCTGCAGGCCGTCGATCAGGCGCACCCGGCCCTGCTTGCGGCGGTAGCGGCCCCAGGCGCGGAACGGTGCGGCAATCAGGCTCCACAGCAGCCACAGCACCAGCACTGCGATCACCGACAGCAGCGCCACCTTCGGCAGGTTGCTGTGGTAGTCGTAACCGCCGTAGCGCAGGGTCACTTCACCGAAACGGTTGAGGTCATCGGCGCCGAGCCATTGCGCGGCCACCACGCCGATGGCCACCGCCAGCAACAGCACAACCAGGGATTGCAGGGGTTTCATGCGGGACTACCTCCGGTCGGTCTGGGTGCGCAGTTGCTGCAGGGTGCTGCCAAGCACGGTGTTGCTGGCCTGCAGCGGAAGCTCGCGCAAGGCCTTCAGTTCAGCACGTTGCGCGCGCAGGGCCGGTGAATCCGGCCAGCGCCGCTGTGCCCAGTGCTCCACGCGTTCCAGTGCGGTATCTCGGCCCGTGCGGTCGCCGCGTTCGATCGCGGCGCGCGCCAGGGTCAGTTCCAGCTGCAGGGCGTCGTCGGCATTGCGACGTTCGGCGGCGGTCAGCGGGCCATTCTGGCGGCTCGGGGTGATGTCCACGAACGGGGCCAGCGTCGATTGCCACCACGGTTTTGCGGTGTCGGTCGCAGCGTTGCCAGTCACTTGCGACGGCAGCCCCTGCAGTGCCCTGGCCAAGGCATCCAGCCGCTGCAGCGACTGCACGCGCGGGCCGGCGCCCAGCGCATCGAGTGCATCGCGCTCCTGCACCAATGCCTGGCGCAGGTTCAGGCCATCGCTGTCGGGCAGATCGGCCAGCGCGGTGGCGGCCTGTGCATACAGGCGGCGCGCGCCTTCCACATCGTCGGCATAATTCAGCCGCTGCGCCGCCTGGGTCAGCAGCAGTTCGGCCTCATCGCGCTGTACCGCCTGGCGGCCCTGGTTGGCGCTGTCGGCCAGCTTGGCCAGGTTCTCTTCCAGCAGCGCACTGCGCTGCGAAAGGCCCAGCATCTCGTCGCGCAGCACGCGGTTGGTGGTCGCCGCATCCTGCAGCCGCTGGCTGGTCGCGCGCTGGTCGCGGCGCAGTGCATCCAGCGTCGCCTCCAGGCCCTGCAGCTGCACGGCCATGGTCTGTGCCTTCGCTTCCTGTTCGTGCTGTTGCTGCTGCCAGACGTACCAGCCGGCATAGCCGCCCACGCCAAGCACGACCACCCCGGCCAGCGGCAGCAGCCAGCGCACGGGTCGACGGGGCGGGGAAACGGGCGGAGTCTCGTTCATGGGGCTTCCTTGTCGGCAACGTCGCCGGTCAGGATCCGGCAGGCCGCGTTGTGCACAGCATCACTGTTGCCGACCACAGCGGCAAGCGTGACCCACGTCCCTGTTCAGGTCGCTGCCGGGACGGTGAGCGTGGCGTGTGCAGCGGCCACCAGCTGCGCCGTGGTGGGCCCGGCCGCGCGCACCACGCGCTGCAGCCCCAGTGCATGCGCCTGATCGCCCAGCCGTTCGCTGGCCACGACGACGGTGGCCTGGGCCTGCAGGCGTTGCTGCAATGCCGGCGGAAGCTGCTGCCAGAAATGCAGCAACGCCTCACCACTGCTCACCGCCAGCACCCACGGCTGCGCTGAATGCGCCAATCGAGCCAGCGTGCGGGGCGACAGGCGCAGCAGGCGGCGCTGATAGACATCGGCACGTTCGATCGTGGCGCCTGCGGCCTGCAGGTGTGCAGTAATCAGCCCGCGTCCGCCGGGCGCGGTGACCAGGCCGATGCGCAGGCCCCGCGCCTCGGCCAGCACCGGCAGCGCCAGCAGGCCCTCGCTGTCCATCCGCTGCGGTGCATGCACCTCGCCGACGCCCTGCGCCCGCAGCGCGCGCGCGGTGCCTTCGCCCACGGTCAGCCACGGGCTGCGTTGCACCTCGGCCAGTGGCAGCAGGGTGGCGGCCGCGGTCACGGCGGCCGGGCTGGTGAACACCACCCGATCGCAGTTCAGCGCGCGTTGCAGCTGGCGCACCACTGGCGTGCCCTGCAGGCGTTGCAAGCGCCAGGGCGGCAGGGCCACGACATGCCCGCCCAGCCCAGCGACGGCGCGGCGCAGCGCCGCATTCTGGCCTCGTGGGCGCAGCGAAATGAAGGTCCAGCCCGCCTCGGAACCGGCAGCGCCAGTGGGTATCGTATGGTCGGCCATTGCCTGCATTATGCGGGCCCTTCGTTGTCGTGGTCGCTGCTCCGATGTCCGTTGATGCCCTGACTTCCTCGTTGGCCGCCCTGCAGGATGTGCTGGACTGCATGCCGGCGGTCCGCGCCATGCAGATCCAGCTCGACGGCTATGCCGACGGCGTGCTGCGCATCACCGCGCCGCTGGCCGCCAACGTCAACGACAAGGGCAACGCCTTCGGTGGCAGCCTGGCCTCGGTGCTGACCCTGTCGGGCTGGGCACTGGTCAGCCTGCGCCTGCGCCTGGCCGGCCACGATGCCGAGGTCTACGTGGCCGACAGTAACCTGCGCTACCTGGCCCCGGTCTACGAAGACCTGCATGCCCATGCCGAAGCGGCCGAAGCCAGCGGCTGGGATGCCTTCCTGAATACCTTCCGCCAGCGCCGCAAGGCCCGCATCAGCATCATCGCCACCCAGCCCGGCACCGATGGCAAGCCGGCCGCCGAGTTCAGCGGTCGCTTTGTTGCCTTCGCCAAAGGGTAGGATGGCAGGCTGACGTTCTGGGGAAACCACCGATGCGCCGCCTCATCCAGTTCCTGATGTGTTCCCTGCTGCTGGTCAGCGCCGTGGCTTCGGCCGACGACCTGAGCCGCAAGCAGCGCAAGCTGCTGGAAGAGACCCAGATCGCCTACGGCGCCACCATCCGCTGGGGCAGCATGGACGATGCCATCGGCTATCTGGACCCCAAGCTGCGCAAGGAGAAGCCGCCCACCGAGTTCGAGCTCAACCGCTACGCGCAGCTGCGCGTGTCGTCCTACCGCGAGCGCAGCAGCGCGGCGCTGGAAGGCGGCCTGGTCGAGCGCCGGGTCGAAATCGGGGTGATCAACCAGAACACGCAGGCCGAACGCACCGTGATGGTGGTCGAGCGCTGGCGCTGGGATCCGGAGGCCAAGCGCTGGTGGCAGACCGCCGGCCTGCCGGACCTGTGGAAGGGGCAGTGACGGGCCGCGTCCGGCTTGTGCGACAATCGGCGCCCGCTTAATCGACCCGTGACCTGAGTGAATTACGAAGAGTTGCTGGCCTTTGCAGGCCGAAACCCGATGCTGTCCGCGGCCCTGGTCGGCCTGACCGTGGCCATCATCGTCACCGAGATCCGCCGCCTGTTCCGGGGCTTCAAGGGCATCAAGCCCGCCGAACTGACCCAGCTGATGAACGCGGGCGGCACGGTGGTGGTCGACCTGTCGGCCAGCGGTGACTTCGAGAAGGGCCACATTGCCGGCAGCCGCAACGCCCAGGCCAGTGCCTTCGGCCCGGACAACAAGCTGGTGGCCAACGCCAAGCAGTCGCCGGTGGTGCTGGTGTGCCGCAGCGGCAACGCCTCGGAAACCGCCGCCAAGGCGCTGAAGAAGGCCGGCTTCGAGAAGGTCTACGTGCTCGACGGCGGCATTCCCGCCTGGCAGCAGGCCGAGCTGCCGCTGGTCAAGGGCCGCAACTGATTGCCGCAGGTGGCGGATCCGGCCTTGTATGGGCCTGATCCCGCCCCCATCGCAGTAATTCGACCATCGTTTTCATTGCATTCATTGGAGTTACTGGAAATGTCCGAAGAGATCACCAACGGCGCTGCTGCGCCGGTCGATGCCGCCACCGGCCCCGCTTTCACCGTCGAGAAGATCTACGTCAAGGACGTCTCCTTCGAGTCGCCGAACGCCCCGACCATCTTCAATGACCAGGTGCAGCCGGAGCTGCAGCTGAACCTGAACCAGCAGGTGCAGCGCCTGGGTGAGAACGCCTTCGAAGTCGTGCTGGCCGTGACCCTGACCTGCCAGGCCGGTGAGCGCACCGCCTACGTGGCCGAAGTGAAGCAGGCCGGCGTGTTCGGCCTGGTCGGCCTGGACCCGCAGTCGATCGACGTGCTGCTCGGCACCCAGTGCCCGAACATCCTGTTCCCGTACGTGCGCCAGCTGATCAGCGACCTGATCCAGGCCGGCGGCTTCCCGCCGTTCTTCCTGCAGCCGATCAACTTCGAAGGCCTGTACGCAGAAACCCTGCGCCAGCGCCAGGAGCAGGGCGACGCACCGTCGCTGGCTGACTCCGAGCCGGCTGGCAACGCCTGATTCCTGCCGCGACGTCACGGATGAGCACTACCGCTGACAAGATCGCCGTGCTTGGCGCCGGTTCCTGGGGAACCGCGCTGGCCAGCCTGCTCGCACGGCACGGTCATCCGACCGTGCTGTGGGGGCGCGATGCTGCCGTGGTCGAAGCCATCGACCAGCGCCACGAGAACCCGCGTTACCTGCCGGGCATCCCGCTGCCGGACAGCCTGCGTGCCACCACCGATCTGGCGTCGGCGGTGGAGGGCGCGGCCTGGGTCCTGGTGGTGACCCCCTCGCATGCCTTCGGCGAAACCGTGCGTGCGCTGGCGCCGCTGCGTCCTGCCGGTGCCGGCGTGGCCTGGGCCACCAAGGGCTTCGAACCCGGTTCGGGCCGCTTCCTGCATGAAGTGGCGCGCGAAGTGCTGGGTGAGGACGTGCCGCTGGCCGTTGTCACCGGGCCGTCGTTCGCCAAGGAAGTGACCCAGGGCCTGCCGACCGCGATCACCGTGCACGGCGACGTGCCCGAGTTCGCGCAGACGGTGGCCGAGGCGATGCATGGCCCGGCGTTCCGCGCCTACACCGGCGACGACATGGTCGGTGCCGAGCTGGGCGGTGCGATGAAGAACGTGCTGGCCGTGGCCACCGGCGTGGCCGATGGCATGCAGCTGGGCCTCAACGCCCGTGCCGGCCTGATCACCCGTGGCCTCAACGAGATGCTGCGCCTGGCCGCTGCCATCGGTGCCAAGCCGGAAACGCTGATGGGCCTGGCGGGCCTGGGCGATCTGGTGCTGACCTGTACCGGCGACCTGTCGCGCAACCGCCGCCTGGGCCTGGCCCTGGGCCGTGGCCAGACGCTGCAGGATGCCGTGCGCGAAATCGGCCAGGTGGTCGAATCGGTGCAGACCGCCGACGAAGTGATGCGACAGGCGCGCCGCCATGGCATCGACCTGCCGATCTCCGACCGCGTGCGTGCCGTGCTGCATGGCGAGCAGACGCCGGAAGAAGGCCTGCGCGCATTGCTGGCGCGGGAACAGAAACCGGAATACCCGGACACGCTGTTCAAGTGAATCGAAAAACCCCGGCTACGTGCCGGGGTTTTTTCATCAGGGAGTACACGCGGGTGCCGGACGGGAGACAGGCTTTGGTGGGTGCCAAGCTTGCTTGGCATCACGCGCGCTGCATATCCACGCATGGCGTGGATCTACTGCAACGCCGATCACCGCGCCCGCGGCGGCGCGCTGGTGTTGTCCATGTCCGAAAAGATCAGCCACGGCCCATCCCCCACGCGCTTCAACGTGAGCGTGAACTTGCCGGTATCGCCCACGTTGTTGCCGTAGCTGTACGCACCAATGATGTAGCCCGTATTCCCCTCCACCGCATACGCCAAGGCACGCAGCCGCAACGGACTGCTGCCCTGGCCGGCATACGCGGCCTCGATCGCACTGCGGCCGCGCACCGGCGGCTGGTTGCTCTGCAGCACAAAGCCATCCTCGGCGAACAGCGCACCCAATGCCTTGGCATCACCCGTGCGCCACGCCTGCTCGTAGTCGCGCAGTACACGGTCCAGCGGTGCGGGCAGCGCGATATCGGGAAGCGGCTGTGCGGGCTTCGCGCCTTCGGCATCGTGGGCAATTGCCGACGATGCCATCAGCAGGGCACTGCAGAAGATCATGGCGAGTCGTGTGCGGCGCATGCGTCCAGGCCCTGGCGATGATGGGAAGGCTTCAGACGCATCCTAGCGCGCCGCTGGTTAGAATCACGCGGCCGCCGATTTGGTGGATGCAGCGCAGATCAGACAAGGACACGGAATGAAGATGCGAATCACAGGGATGGCGATGATGGCCGCGCTGCTGGCAGCCTGCGGACAGGCACCGGAAAAGACTGGCGAGACTGCACCTGCTGTGGCGCCAGCGCCGACCACCGAAGCACCGGCCGCCGTAGCGACGGTGGTCGAGAAGGAACCGTCCGCCGAAGACGGTGTGGACCCCTCGGTGTGGGACAACGAAGGCGAACCGGAAGACCCGAGCGCCGGCGGGGAACTCACCTGCGCGGACAACCCGCTGGCGACGCATTTCTTCACCCTGGTGGGCGGCAATACCGTGGACGACTGCGGCCGCAAGGATCCGAAGGTGCTGGCCGCGTTCAACGCCCTGATGAAGAACACGGCCGCAGCCGAATCCGCTGACAAGGAGATTCCATCGCTGCGCGAACGCCTGTTGAGCGGGCCCAGCGGTCCTGGCGAACTGGTAGTCCTGCAGGGTGAGCCGTGGTGGTTCTACACCGCCTGCCAGGCCCACGACTGCCCCGGCACGGCGTTGGCGATGCTGTATTCGCCCGATCAGTCGAAGATGGTTGGCCGTCTTACCGCGCGCTGCCGTGTATGGTGGCTGGGCGAGCCGACGGCGGAACAACGTGCGCAGATCGAACAGCGCCAGCCACTGCAGGATGCCGCGTTGAAGGAAGACAGCGCACTCTGCGAGTGATGTGGCGCGCGCCGCAGCGCCGGGCCGTGCCCGGCGTTGCAGTGAGCGTTGTTCCCCGTATCACCCTTCCGGCCGCATGCGTGCGCTGACCTGTGCTG
Organism: Stenotrophomonas sp. YJH_SMC_64; assembly: GCF_059371375.1. Lineage (NCBI taxonomy): Bacteria > Pseudomonadati > Pseudomonadota > Gammaproteobacteria > Lysobacterales > Lysobacteraceae > Stenotrophomonas > Stenotrophomonas sp. YJH_SMC_64. Next base: position 102,324 of record NZ_JCAFUN010000012.1, read on the forward strand.
TCAGCGACAGACTGGCCATCATCAGGCCCTCCATCACGCGGTCGCCCACGTACTCCTCGTCGGGACCGTTCTGGCGCACGCGCTCGGCAGCCAGCAGCATTTCCAGCGCCACGCGCAGGCCGGTCAATGCGCAATCCGCGTCGGCCAGCGCCATGCGGCGGCCCGGCATCTGATGACGTTCGGGCCAGGGTTGGCCGTCGGCGGCGGCGCCCTTGCCGATGCGGTCGAGGGTGGCGATGAAACCGAGAGGATCCTGCTGGTGCGGTGCTTCCGAAGGCGCGTCCGCGTTGGCGGGCACGTATTGCGTGCGTAGTCGGGAGGATTCGGGTGTGCTCATGGCAATGCTCCGTGCAGGACAGACGGCAGCCGCCACGCAAAGGTGGCGGGCGGAGACGTGGCTCGAAAACCGGGCGCTTGTTGAAACCGGCAGGCACAGGGCCTCCACGCTCCGCCCGCCATAGCCGGCAGACGGATTGCCCGCCGGCGCCACGAGGGGTGACGCCGACGGGCAAGCGTTGTTAAACAAGCGCACGGGTTTTCGAAGCCCGGCCATCCTTTTTCGATGGCACGTCATCTGTACGCGTGCTGCTGCGCGGTGCCAATCAGAACAGTTGCATTCAACGCTTGATCAAAGACGCTTTTGGCATTTTTGCACGCTGTTAAGCTGTCGCAGACGCAGGCGCCGCAACGGCCGTAGCGGCATGGGGAATATGCGACATGGGTCGAAGTTGATGACGTGGCGTACGGGCACCCCACCAAGTCGATGACGACAGTGCGGGGCGAAGAACGCAATTCGACTCCCACACACTTTGATCTGTCAGTGCTCTTCGCGTCTCTCGTACCAGGCTTGTGTACGGTTCACGATCCGCACCACGGACAGCATGACCGGTACCTCGATCAGCACACCCACCACGGTGGCCAGCGCCGCTCCCGAGTGCACGCCGAACAGTCCCACCGCTGTGGCCACAGCCAGTTCGAAGAAGTTGCTCGCACCAATCAGCGCTGACGGGCCGGCCACGCAATGCGCCACGCCCAGACGGCGGTTCAGAAGGTAGGCCAGGCCCGAAGTGAAATAGACCTGGATCAGGATCGGCACCGCAATCATCGCGATCACCAGCGGTTGCTTCACGATCTGCTGGCCCTGGAACCCGAACAGCAGCACCAGCGTCAGCAGCAGCGCGGACAGGGACAGCGGGCCCAGCCGTCGAAGCGCGCGCTGCAGGCCCGCCTCGCCGCTGCGCGAAAGCATCCAGCGCCGCAGCAACGCGGCCACCAGCACGGGCACCACGATGTAGAGGCCAACCGACAACAGCAGCGTGTCCCAGGGCACAGTGATCGCCGACAGGCCGAGCAGCAGCGCAACCACCGGCGCATACGCGACCACCATGATCGCGTCGTTCAAGGCCACCTGGCTCAGGGTGAAGTTGGCATCACCGCGGCACAGGTTGCTCCACACGAACACCATGGCGGTGCAGGGCGCGGCCGCCAGCAGGATCAAACCGGCGATGTAGCTGTCGATCTGTGCTGCGGGCAGCCAGTCCGCGAAGGCATGGCGCAGGAACAGCCAGCCCAGCAGCGCCATCGAGAACGGCTTCACGGCCCAGTTGATGAACAGTGTCACGCCGATGCCCTTCCAGTGCTGCTGCAACTGGCGCATCGCAGTGAAGTCGACCTTCAGCAGCATCGGGATGATCATCAGCCAGATCAGCACCGCAACCGGCAGGTTGACTTTGGCCACTTCGGCGGAGGCCAGCACCGCGAAGGCATCGGGCAGGACGTGGCCCAGCAGCGTGCCCATCGCAATGCACAGCACAACCCACAGCGTCAGGTGTCGCTCGAACAGGCTCATGGCAGTGGCACCGTCATTGTGCGCCGTCGGTCGGCAGCAGCTGGCCGATCCGGTCCAGCGCGTGCTGCAGCGCTTCGCGTTCGGACCACACCGATTCGGGCAGTGCGAGCAGCGCACGCAGGCGCGTTTTCACGATGGCATGGGCCAGTGCGAAGGCCGCGGCCTTGTCGGCATCGCTGCCTGCCACGGCGGCCGGATCAGGCAGGCCCCAGTGGCTGCGGATGAAGTCACCGAACACCACAGGGCAGGCTTCGGCAGCGGCCGCGTCACACACGGTGATCACCAGATCCATCGGGGCTGCATCCACGAACTCATCCCACGACTTGCTGCGCAGCCCTTCAACGGGCATTCCTTCGGCCTGCAACTGGGCGAGCGCGAAGGGATTGATCTGGCCAGTGGGCTGGCTGCCCGCACTGAATGCGCTGAAGTGATCGCCGCCCCAGGCGCGCAGGGTGGCTTCAGCCAGCACGCTGCGCGCGCTGTTGCCGGTGCAGAGGAACAAGACATTGCGGGTCATGTGGCTTCCGTGGTCAGTGAGTGGCTTGGACATGCACAGCGCGCTGGCCGGGCAGAGACTAGTGAACTCGGCAGAGCTGCGGATCGCCTCCGCTATCTGCGCGCGATCGCATCCGGCATAGCCGTGCCGCGCGAACCATGGGCCTGCCGACGTCGTCAGCAGCACCAGTTCCCAGACCTGCATGCGGCGGGCCATGTCCTCGGCCGCTGACAGCAACGCGCGCCCAAGGCCGGTATTGCGTTGGTCGTCGGACACCACCAGCGAGCGAAGCAGGGCCGACGCGCCGAAGATCTGCAATCCAACGGCACCCACGGGAACGCCGTCGAGGTCTGCGACGAGAAACGCCACCTCGCTGCTTTCCAGATCGGCCACGGGCAACTGCGCCTGCTGCAGAAGGTCACGGATGGAGCACAGGTCGTCGCGCGTGCCTGCACGAATCACCGGGTCGGGTTTCATCTCAGCACCTGCATGCCGGTTCGCTCACCGCGCACCGCTCATCCGGGGAGCCCGCGCAGCAGTTGTGCGTCAGGTACTGGATCAAGCCGTTCATCGCATCGAAGTTGGCGCGGTAGCAGACGTGGCGGCCTTGGCTTTCGCTCTCCACCAGCCCGGCCTGCACCAGCTCCTTCAGGTGGAAGCTGAGCGTGGCTGGGGGTACCTGCAGGGCCGTGGCGATGTCGCCCGCCATGAGCCCTGCCCGGCCCGCCTCCACCAGCAGTCGGAAGGCAGCCAGGCGGGTGGCATGGCCGAGGGCGGTCAGGGCGGTGATTGCATTAGATGTTTCCATATTTCTAGAATAGTCGAATGAATGAGCCAATCACAAGCCTGGACCTGCCCAACCTGCTGGAATCGTCATTGCCCCAGCCCAATCATCACCAGCTCGCCGCGGCAGATCTGGGGCCGCCACGCATTCTCCTGCTCTACGGCTCGCTGCGGCCCCAGTCGTTCAGCCGCAAGCTTGCGCTGGAAGCCGAGCGGCTGCTGCGCCACCTGGGGTGCGAAACCCGGGTGTTCGATCCGCATGCGCTGCCGATGCTGGACAGCGTGGACAGGAATCACCCCGAAGTGCAGCGACTGCGCGAATGGTCACAGTGGTCGGAAGGGCAGGTCTGGGTCAGCCCCGAGCGGCATGGCACGGTCACCGGCGTGTTCAAGAACCAGATCGACTGGTTGCCGCTGGAAGATGGCAGCGTGCGGCCCACGCAGGGCAGGACGCTGGCGGTGATGCAGGTGAGTGGCGGCTCGCAGTCGTTCAACACCGTCAACACGTTGCGCGTGCTCGGCCGCTGGATGCGCATGCTGACCATCCCCAACCAGTCATCGGTGGCCAAGGCCTGGCAGGAATTCGATGACGATGGGCGCATGAAGCCCTCGCCGTACTACGACCGCGTGGTGGATGTGATGGAGGAGCTTGTGAAGTTCACGCTGCTGACGCGAGGGCGGTCGGACTACCTGGTGGACCGCTACAGCGAGCGGAAGGGCGACGCGCATGCCGCGGTAATGGCGCGGGCCGCAGGGGCTGCGGCTTCCTGAATTCCAATCTGCCGACGAGCGTATTACTTGCTTGCGCGCCGCGCGCCCTTCTCGTCTTCGTCCTTCGCATCCCCGCGGCTCTGCGCGAACTCCGGGAAGGTCTTCGCGATCGAATCCTTGTCCGGCAGGATGTAGAACACGCCGCCCTTCTCGAACATGGGCTGCACGATCTGCCCGTAGAACGCGGGCGAGACATTGATGCAACCGTGGGTGACGCGGTTGTCGTCCGGCGTGGGCGATGCCAGTCGTTCGGCACGCTTTTCCTTCGGGCTGCCCGGCGGCAGCGGGTGCATTGAAACCGCGGAATCGTAATCCACCCACAGCACGCGCCCGGCATCGTCGGAGGGGCCGTAGCCACCGATGAAGCGGCCGGCCGGCGTGGTGCGGTCGTGGCCGGGAATCGCGCTCAGTGCCAGCTTGGCGACGCCGGGTGCGGAATGATCGCCGATAGCCGAACCGAACAGCGCCGGTGCCGCGCCACGCAGCTTGCCGTCACCGCTGAAGATCAGAACCTGCGCCGCCGCCTTGTCCATGACTGCGAACGGATAGCCCTGGTTGTCCTTGCTGGCGACGACCCAGCCGGCCAGCTCGATCACCGTTTCGGACACGCTCTGGTCAGCCGGAAGTTCATCAACGGCGGCTACCGGTGATGCAGGTGCGTCCTTGTCCCTGGCGTTGGCTACGCCGCTGCACGCAACGACCAGTGCCATGGCCAGTGCGGCATGGAGGGCGCGGCGTGCAGGGGAGGAGTAGGTACGAATGAGACGGCTCCTTGCAATGCAGTCTTGGGTGGAAGGACGCCAGTGGCCGGCGAAGGCCACTGGTTCCCGATACAGAGATGGATCAATTCAAGCAGTGAGGGAGCGATTACCCGCGCGGCTTGCGGCCGGCCGGTGCCCTTTCAAGCTGCTGCACGCGGCCTTCGATCTGGTCCAGACGCTGGTTGGCCTGCTGTGCGGACTGGTTGGCGGATTCCGCACTCTGCGCAGCACCCTGCACCTTGACGTCGAGCTGATCGAGACGCGAGTTGATGGTTGCAAACTCGTTCTTGTAAGAGGCGCAGGCGCCAAGGCTGACGGTGGCGATGAGCGCTACAGCAAGTGCGCGGGCCGTCTTCATGTGTTGCGGGTTCAGGTTCATTGCACTCCCTCCTTCGTCTGGGGAAGCTGGAATATAGCGGCGTTTGTTCCCGTCGCTACCAAGCGCTTTCAGCTGGAATTTGAATACGTGGATGGGCTGTGAAATCTCTCCATCAATAAACCTTAACAAGCGGGATAAGGCGGGCTGATCTGCGGCGGCGAAGTGCCTTGCGCCTGCTCAAGATCGCCAATTCATCAGTATGAAGTGGGCGTCACAATGCGTAGCTTTGGCACGCCTGCAAGCCGGGAATGGATATTTGCGCAAGGTGAGGCGCTGGATGGAGCTTGGACCTCATCCGTCCATTCTCGGCCAAAACGAAGGTGAGGTAGTCCCCTGTGGCCCCAGTAATTTGAGAGGCAACCCACTGTTGGGACGCGTCAAAGTACCGAGCTAGTTCAGCGACAACCTGCAAACCGGAACTGGCTGCTCACGCTCCAGATCAAACGGCACGACGAGAAGTTGCAGTTGTTCGTTGAAGTGGAACGGTGGTAGCGACACATTGAATCGCGAAGTCTTGGGATAAAAAAGGTACATGATGCCCGTGCCATCCAGGTACTTCTGGCCATAGGCATACAGCTGGTAGAAATCCGCTTGGGACAGGCCGTACTTCTGTTCGCCGTTGTCCAGAGCAGCATCGAGCAACTTCCATTTGGCGTCTGCGACCACGCGCCGGCCATCGTGCTCAATCAAGAAGTCGGGACGCAGCTGGAACCAGTGTTGATCGCGGTGTTTGGCTAAGTAGTGGCGTGCTGCCTGCGGTGTGAATTTGGTCCCTGTCGGTAGCCATTGGCGCAGTCCCTGTCCGACGAACTGCTCATACACCTTTTCCATCGGGAACAGCAGACTTTGGCCGTTGCTGGTGCCGACCACCGTCAAGGGCATCTGCCCGTGCAGGATCAGCGAGCACCAACCCCGCACAGGTGCGTAGTGCGCCATCAGGCGATCATCTCGCCATTGCTGGAAGTCAGCAGCCGCGTTGTTGCTGACGGGGATCTCATGCAGATGGTGGGCAAGCTCGTTTGCCAAGCGCCAATTGCCTGGTTCACGGGTGTGCTTGCGAACCACCTCCAGTGCCGAGCGGATGAGTCGGTTCTCGGCGCGATCAGCGTCGAACACGTCATGCTCCACTTGGAAGACGTGGGCTCGCCCCGCAGGCTGGCGAACTTGCCGGGCCATCAACAGCCGACCACTCAGATAGCGCAGCTCTTCCTGCACCGGGTGGTAGTCAAAGCGTAGGCCGCGCTTGACCAGATAGTCCACGCGCTGTAAGAACTCCCGCGCCACCCATTCGGTCAGCGGGGCATCAAAGGTACGTAGTGCCGTAGGGCTGGACTGGCGCGGCGTCAGGTTCAGGCAGCGCGCCAGCATCTTCTGCAGCAGATTACGCCCGGCTTCGATGTTCTCACTCTGCTCCATGGCTTTGGGCAGGATCTCGATGCGAGTGCCACAGGGTGATTCCAGCACACCGACATAGCTGTCCAAGCGCAGTTCGCGCCGGTCTTCCAGCTCAACCAGCCGGGCGACGCTGCCAGAGCCCCGCAAGCGTGAGCTCTCGGCCAGTAACCAGTCAAACGCAGTCTGTGAAATCTGCGCCAGCATCTCCGACGCGGGCACATTGGCCGTGGTCAGGCGCGCATGCTCTCGGACGGTGATCAGCACGCTCACTGGTTTGCTTCGGTCAGCTTATAGATGCTCAGGTAGCTTTCGGGGTCTTCGAAAGCCCCAGCATTGATCTGCCAATGACCGCCATTGGCGAATCCAGCTTTGCCAAACAAGGCGAGCTCATCGTAGGTGGGCTGGCTGAGGAACTGGTGCGCTTTGGCCTTGCGCGGATCATTCAGTACCAGTGCGATCCTTTCCCAATCGTCGAAGAAGTACTCCTGCAACAGTGGCAGAATTTGCCTCCGGAATACGCCCTTCAGCTCTTCCAACGACTGGATGCCAATGAAATAGGCGTGGCCCAGCAGATGGTCACGACCCAGCAGCACCTCGATACGATTGTTCATGACGATAAGCAGTTGCTGCAGGTCGATACCGGCCACATTGCCTAGCAAGTCGGGCCTGGGCGGCATCTCTTCGAACACAAAGCGGCGGCGCAGGGCCACATCCAACCCGGCCAACGAGCGGTCGGCGGTATTCATGGTGCCGATCAGGTACACATTGTCCGGCACGCTGAACTTGTCCTGCGAGTAGGGCAAGGTTGCTTCGAGTGCTTCCGGTTTACCGGCTCGCTTGGATTCCTCGATCAAGGTGATGAGCTCGCCGAAGATCCGGGAAATGTTTCCGCGGTTGATCTCGTCGATGACCAATACCCGCGGCGCCTTGTCCTGCGTCTCCTCAGCGGGTGCAAGCAGTTTGGCTAGCTTGTCCATATTTATCGAACCGGGGCGCAACTCGTAAATGGTCATCTGACTGAAGCGGTTCTCCATCAACTCGGCGTATGGCAGGCCGGTGTCATACACGCGCAACCAGTTGACCTTGCGGCCCTGCGAGTAGCTGTCGTTTTCACGCGGGACGTGCAGGTACTCGCTGGTGACCTCGCCAATAGCGCGGAAACGCAGGTTTCCCTGGGTGACCACAAACAGGTCGCCGGCTTTGACCTGGCGGATGAAGATATTGAGCGCCGTGACTGGGTAATCGGAAGCGTCCCGCTCTGGGGTGGCCTTCTGGTACCTGTGGGCGATGTCGTTGCGCGTCTTGACGCCGCTGTAGTCTGCATCGGTGCCGAAGCCAATCAGGGCCAAACCTTGCTTGATGCAGTCCTCGTAGACACCCTCCTCGATGCCGGCCTCGCCCAGGGAGATCTTCCAGATCCGGCGGCCCTTCAGGTCGATTGGCTTGCCGGTCGATTGAACCACCCGGCGGCGGGCTGCATTGCACAGCTGCTTGAACACGCCATCCTCGGTCGCATACTCGATCTGGTGGGTGGCTTCGTTGGTACCTGCGCGAATTCCTTCCACAAAGTCTTCGTAGCTGAAGCTTTGATGGAAGGTAACGAACTTGATCTGCTCGGCCGCAACGTATGCATCAAACTTCTGCTTCATCTCCTCACGGCTGCCAGTGAAGCTGGGCTCAATGATTGCCAACGCTTTGTCGACGGTAGCAAAGGTCTTGCCGGTGCCCGGCGGTCCAAAGAGGATCTGGTTCAGAGGCTGAGTAGTCACGTTGGGCCCTGAAGTCGGCAAAGCGGAGATTAGGGGAGGGAGCTGCTTGGACTCGTACCAGTTGCAGAGTTCGACGAGCTCATCCATTGAGGACACCCGCACCGTGTAGGCCTGCTGGCCGGCAGCCAGACGCGGCGCATGGCTGCTCAGATGGTGATTTCGGCTCTTCTCCGCCGGGTAATCGCCTATCCGCTCTTCCTGGATCTGCGCAGGTCGCGCATCGACGAAGATCTGCAGGGCGACTTTCTTGGCAGGATTAGCGCCGGGATCAAAAGCCAATTGCCGGTCTGCCTGCGTCCTAAAGGCAGCAATGTGCGAAGTGCCGCTGTAGCTGTCCGGATAGCGCTCGTCCAGGTAGTCCATAGCGACCTGCGCGTCGAATGGCGCACTTTGGCTATTCTCCCAAGCGCCGTGGGAGAGCTCCGCAAACGGTTGGCTTGAGTGCTTTCGCACAGCATCCAGCACCGCTAGGTAAGCCGGAAGCGTGCGTTCCGGGCGGGGAACACCGATGGTCAGCAGCCACGGACGAGTCTGCCTGTCGATAGGAAAGTACAAGTCTGGCGCTACGTAGAACAAGGTTTGCGTCAGCTTGGTGAAACCCGTGCTGGGAATCTTCAGTGCTCGCGCAAATGTGTCTGCGTCTAGGCCGGCCCTGGCCTCCTTGAACAGCGTCCATAGCGTGGGAATCATCCAATCTTCCCGCTTGCGCTGATACGGGAACAACCAGACTTTCATAGCATTGGCACTGGGCACGCCATCGAAATCGGTCGGTGCTGCTACGTTCAGCCCCGCGACCTCAATCAATCGAGCAAACAATTGCTTACGCCTTTCGACCCCGTACTTCATGAACATGCAGAAGAAAGTGAACGGATCGATGGACTGCAGTGGTATCGTCTTTGCGTTCTCATCCCTGTCCTCAAGGCCGGCATCGATGCCGACCTCTTTGAGAACCTGGATCAACTCGGGCTGTCGGGTTTCAAAACCGCTCAGCCAGTCGGCCACTGCCCGGAAGACGGGAATCCATGTGAAATTGGCGGAACTCATCGGCTGCGTTCCTTCCCTACCGAAGGGTGGATGATCATTTGCGCCGCTGCTTCATCGCCTTTTGCGCGCTAGCCTTGGCGGCCTGGAGGCGCTCAAGCAGCGCACTAGCAGGTTCATCTTGCGGATCCTGTGGCACCAGTTCGCCGCGGAAGGCCTTGGTCAGTAGCGCGGAAGTGAGCTTGCTCACCCGGGAGCGGGCGGCTTCGTACTGGACGTGCACCTTATCGGCTTGGGCTAACAGTGCTTCGGCGCGGCGGATGATCTCAGCTTGCTCATCAAGTGGAGGAATCAAGATTGGGAATTCTTTCACCTTTGTAAGATTGAGATTGGGTTGATTTCCGCCCTCTGCCAACTCACGCATTGCGTAGTAGTTCGCTTCTAGAACAAACCGAACATATCGTCGATCTGCTCTTCCTTCATCGACCTGTACTGCGGCACAGGCCTGATTGATGGTCGCTGGAATCGCAAGTTCGGTAACTTGGCCACGTGTCTTTCCTTCTCCATACATAGCAACTAGAAGCGTCCCGGCTGGATACACCTTCAAACGGTGTGCCTTAATGGCATCTGCAGTCACAAACTCTTCCGCGCTGATCACAAATCGTTCCGAAGTCGCGGCACTCGTGATCCAGGGTGTTCCTTGCTCAGCGTAAAATGACTTGTTGGCTCGCAGCGGCGTGGAGCCAGTGCCGACTTGCGCGACAAACTGAAGATCAGTCTCGCGCCACTCCGCTTTCTTCCCGTCACGCCACTCCTTCGTCAGTTCGCCGCTGGTGGCTGCGGTCAGCACTGATTGGCGAAACCGCTTGAGGAGCACAGGCACGCAATCAAGTCGTCCGCGCGCCGCATCTACGTGGGCCAGCAGGGCGTCGAGCTTGTCGGCGATACGGGTTTGTTCAGACAGTGGCGCTAGTACGAATGGTGCGGCCTTGCCGGTGTCGGTGCCGAGGCGTGGCATGTTCAACCCATGGCTCACCTCTGTGACGTAACTGAGGAAGCGCGGATGCTTGAGCCAATAGAAAACGTAGCGACTGTCCGTGACTTCAGTCGGTGTGATCGGAACGATCTCGGTGGTGCAGTACCCATCGGCATCGGCTACGACTACTTTGTTCAAGTACGGACGTAGCTTGCCGTAGAGAACGTCGCCGTTGTAAAAGCGATTCTTTGTGCTTTTCGATTTGCGCTCGCCGAAGCTTGCCCGACTGATGATCTTCGAAGTGTCTTTCTCGATGTCTTCCAACTCAAGAATCCACGCGTCGTCCGCGATGGCGTCAGGCTCCACCTTTTCGGCCTTGCCGTAATCAATCACCGCGCCGAGAGTGGTCTCAGTCCAGCTCTTGGGTAGCGCGTTCATGCGTCTTCTTCCTCAATTCCAAACTCAGCAAGGATGGCGCGCAACTCATCCATGGCCCCTTCCAGCTCGGCAATGGCCAGCTGCGCCAAGTCCTCCGGTGGCAGTAGCTCGCCAGCCGCTGCGCCACTCTCATCCTTCAGCCACGCGATATCCAGCGAATCACCGCGCGCCTTGATCTCGCCACGGCTGAACTTGCGGAAGCGCCCCTCCACGCCGGTGTCACTGCGCTTGGCCGATCCATCCGGTTGGTCGCCAAAGGCATCTTCAAATGCGACGAAATGCTCTCGCGTCAGCGGCGTGCGCTTGCCAAACTGCGGCATGTTGGCGCGCAGGTCGTACACCCACACGTCTTTGGTATTGCCCCTGTCGGTCTTGCCGCGAGTGAAGAACAGCACATTGGTCTTTACCCCCTGCGCGTAGAAGATGCCGGTGGGTAGGCGCAGAATGGTGTGCAGGTTGCACTTTTCCATCAGATCGCGACGGACATCCGCACCAACGTTGGCCTCGAACAGCACATTGTCCGGCAGAACCACTGCCGCGCGACCGCCGGGCTTGAGCCAGCGATAAATGTGCTGCAGAAACGCCAACTGCTTGTTACTAGTGGGATAGGTGAAGTCGTCGCGAGTCGGCAAGCCGCCGCCTTTCTTCGTGCCGAACGGTGGGTTGGTCAGGATCAGATCGGCCTTCGGCAACTGCTGACCTTCCCTGGACAGCGTGTCGCCGAAACGCAGACCCGCGTCCTCATCTGAATCCAGCTCGTGCAGCATCAGGTTCATCAGGCCTAGACGATGGGTATCCTGCACAAGCTCCATGCCGTGGAATTGTCGGCGGAAGCGTTTGTAGGCCTTCTCATCCAGCGCATACATGTCGTTGTGCTCGCGGATGTGGTGGTTAGCCGCAATTAAGAAGCCCCCGGTGCCGGCGGCCGGATCTTGGATGCATTCACCCAATTGCGGTTGCATCAGCGCCACCATGCTGTCGATCAGTACCCGCGGAGTGAAGTACTGGCCCGCGCCGGACTTCTTCTCGTTGGCGTTCTTTTCCAGCAGGCCTTCGTAGAGGTCCCCCAGGCCTTCAGTCTTGGCGCTGTACCAGTCGATGGCATCAATGGCCTTCACCAGTGCGGTCAGCGTGGCGGGCTTTTTGATGAAGCTGCTGGCGTTGGCGAAGATCTCGCGGTTCAGGCGGCTGCCATGCGAGCCCAAGTGAATTAGTGTCGTCTTGTAGAACTCCAAGCGATCAGGAGCGGATGTGCGCTCCAGATCATCCCAACGGTGGCCGGCGGGTAATTCGCTTTCGGCACCTGTTTCCTTGGCCATTTTCAGGAATAGCAACCAGGTCAGCTCACTAACGTACTGATGGTAGGTGACACCGTCGTCACGGAGAACGTTGCACAGGTTCCACAGCTTTCCGACGATATCGGAGGTCATCTTGTCCATTGCTCTGAATTCTCTCGGTTACTGATTGGCTGCGTGCAGCCATATGGCTTCACTCATATCGGCCAGTAGCTCGTTGAGCTGGCCTTCGAATAGTTGGTTGAGGCGGCGGAACCCACCCTGTTCGCGCAGCGGGCCCTCGTTGATGGATTGCTCGTCGAGCACGATGTTGGCCTTGATCTGCGCGGCGATCTTCTTCAGCCAGTTCTGCTGGTTTGGGTTGAGGCCACGCTTTGCGATCAGCGATTGCACCGCATTGTCCACACGCTGTTCCCAAGGCACCAGGGCCTCGCCCAGTGCCGCCTGCCGCACGAAGCCAAGCACGCGGGCGGCAATCTCATGGTTCTTGGCTTGTGCCCAAGCGTGGGTAAGGGATTTTTCGTCGAAGTTGTTGCCTTCCAGTGCGGCGACGAGCTCTTTCAAGTCCTTGCGAGTCAGGTCACGCGGGCGCTGCACCACGGCCACCAAAGCCGGGAGCATGTTGCCGTTCTCCTTGATGAACTGGGCAAAACGCTCCAGATAGTCTTCCGGCTTGCCGTACGCCGGGCTGACCTCGGCAATCCGATCAGGGTGTTGAGAAACCACCACCGGGTCCCTCGGGTACTCCCGTGCCTTGTCCAGCAATTCGCCCAGCCCCGGATGGTGCTTGAACCACTGGGCCAATGCATGGATGTCGCTGCTCTTGAGGAAGTTGCCGAATTCATCGACCTTGGTGCCAGTGGATTCCAGCGCTGCCACCTGCACCTCGGTCAGGTGACGCTTCTTGCGCTGCCACTTGGCCAACATTTGGTCACGGGCCTGAGTGGCGATGTCCTCGCCAGCATGCTCTGAGACTTCGCCAATCAACTGGGTAAAGTCAATGCCGGGGTTCACCACCACCGGTTTCATGCTGTTGACGGGTTCAAGGGTCTTGTACAGGTTCACCGCGTCGAAGATGCGGAACACGTCCTTGCCGATGTCATCGCAGCGGCGGGTTGCACGGCCCAGCATCTGTTCGTACAGGATGCGGCTGTTTACCCGCCGCAGAAATACCAAGTTGCAGATGGCCGGCACGTCGATGCCGGTGGTCAGCAGGTCCACGGTTACGGCAATGGTCGGATTATTCTCGTTCTTATAGTGCTTGATCAGCGACAGCGGCTTGTCCGAGGCGCCGGTGATCTTCACGATGGTGTCGTCGCCAACCTCATCGAAACCGGCATCCTGGTAAGCCTGCTTGAGCAGACGTACAAGCAGATCGGCATGCTCATCGGTCGCGCAGAACACCAGGGTCTTGGCCGGCCCATAAGGGTCGATATGCCGGGTCAGTTCCGCGCACACAACCTGGTTGAAGGACTCTGTCAGCACCTTCTTATTGAACTGGCTCACGTCGAAATTCAGAGTGTCGGGCGTTCTGTAGCTGTCCACCGCCTTGGTCTGGGCGTTGAGCACCAGCACCTCGTCTCCTTTGGCGTAATGGATGCCGCTGTCGCTCAGCTCGGTCTTGATGACCGTGGCGGGGTCATGGTCGATCAGCCAGCCATCCAGCACTGCTTCCCGGTAGGAATACACAAATACCGGCTTGCCGAAGATCTCGGTAGTGTGCAGAGCAGGTGTGGCCGTCAAACCAATCTTCACCGCATCGAAATGGTCCAGCACGCGGCGGTACATGGAGATGTAATCAGACTGGTCGCGGAAGTCAGACTCCGCCTGCGACATCTCGCGGTCGAGAAGATAACCGCGGTGGCACTCGTCAACCACGATGCAATCGTAGGCGTCGATTGGGATCCCGCCGTTCTCACTATTGAGAGCCCGTTTGACCATGCCCTGCACGGTGGAGATGTGGACCATCGTTTCCGCCTCCGGCCGTGCTTCGTCAATTTCCTTGATGCCAAAGATGTCGGCAAAGGACTGCAAGTTCTCAATGCGGGTGTCTTTGAAACTGTCGGCGGCCTGCTCGCCCAAGGCGCTGCGGTCAACCAGGAAAAGGATTCGGCGGAACCGCTGCGCCTTGAGCAGTCGGTACACCAGCGCAATGCAGGTCTTGGTCTTGCCAGTGCCGGTAGCCATCGCCACAAGCAGTTCTTGCTGGCCAGCCTTTATCGCGGCCTCGACGGCCAAGATGGCATCGCGTTGGTAGCGACGAAGCGGGAACTCGAATTCCACCGGGGTCGCTTCAAGTTTTGCAGCCGCGGCGTCGATGTCCTGCTTGAGCAGCTCGGTCAGACCGGTGGGCGTATGCCAACCTTCCAGCGGCTTACTGGTGTTCTGTACCCGACGCAGGTCGCAGAACCACACCCCGCTGGCCATCTGATACTGGCGCTGGAACGGGCGGCCATTGGTGGCGTAGACGAACGGCAGCTTGTACTTACCCTGCCATTGAGTATCGAGCCACTCACCGCCGTCGCCGATGATGCCACGGGCATAGCGCTTGGCTTGCTCGATGTCGCCATAAACATTCTTGCTGGCACGCTTGGCCTCGACCACGGCGACCAGTCGCGTGCCGATAAACAAGGCGTAGTCAGCACGGTCACCACCCTCGCAAGGCCATTCGGCAATGGCCATGTTCCGGCCCGATTCGGGCACGGTGCGGTGGCTGCGGTAGTTGAGCGCCTCGGAATCGGTTTCCCAACCAGCGTCGCGTAGTTGCTGGTCGATGAGCACCCGGGTGGCCGCTTCGTCAAGGTCGAGCCGGCTTGCCGCCTGATTGGCAACCTGCTGCAGTTGGGTCATGAATGCGGCCGACTGGCCGGCCGCCTGGGACTGCAGCGCCCTGAGTTCGGCTAGCTGTGCCTTGCTGGCATCCGCTTCATTGGTGAAGGACTGGGCGAGCTCCTCCCAGAGTTTGGCGTCGGCTTTGGCCTGTACCAGTTGTCGGGCCACGGCTTCCGATTTTTCCGCCTCGGTCCTGAGCGCGGCATCGGATTGCCGGAGTTTGATCTCCAGTTCGGCCATCTGCTTGTGGAGTTCTGCAGCATCCTCCGCCGGCGCAGGAGGGGGGATGAAAGCGCTGCCTCTGAAAGCCGAGTCATGAAAGCTGCGTTGGAACCAGACGGCCAATTGGGTCGCCATCTTGAGACCCTGCAGGGCTTCGGCGTGACTACCGTTCAATTGGTGGTTGGCTTGGTTGCCGGCTTTGCGAATCCAGTGAAACAGATCCGCCACTTCGCGCGGTAGCCAGCCCCTCTGCCGAAGACGGCTAAGCAGGGTTGCCTGATTGTCTTCCTCCGGGACATAAAGCCCAGCGCGAGCGGCAACCTGCTGGGCCAGCAGTTCAGCGAACTGGCGCAGTTTGAGCAGGCAGGTATTAGGGTCCTCGCTGAAAAAGCGCTCCGCTCGGCCGCCAAGTTGAGCCAGATCTGCCTGAACTCGAGCTAGATGCGCAAAATTGGAGCGTTGTGGTTCGGCCATTCTCCATCCCCTGGACGGCCCCCCTGTGGGCCTATAGCGATTCTATCCGACGGGGACCACACGTAGAGAATTGGCAGGGTCTGCCGGTGAAGGCAGTTCAAGGGCTGTCGCAGGTTCTAGGGCGCTTCCCTGTCTGGGACTTCTGAGTACTGATCTGCCGGAGGACCCTGGGCCGAGCTTTACCGGCGTAGAGGTTGTCCCAAATGCGAGGAGAGGCATGAAGATTGGCTCTCATCGAGGAACAGATCCAGTGCCTACCGGCGCAAGGGGAGCGAGCTGGATCCATGAATTGCATAGCAGTTGTGCTTTCGATTCGCCCAATTTCCTTTGCTGGAGCAAGTCTGGTTGATTGGCGTCTACTCGGCGGGTGGAGAGGCTGGTCGCCGATGCGAGTGCATGCGAGCACGGTCATTTCACAGCAATGCGGAGTTCCCTGAACGCCAGCCTTATTTATACACCAGTCAGTTCAATATTCAGGATTGATTAGACCCCCTAACGGATAATTCACACCTGTCGACCGCCTCCTTTCTCTCCCCCTCCCGGGAGGCGGTCGACGAAACCAAAATAATTAAAGGTGTGTCCCGATGAACAAGAATTCGCTGCTTGCCCTGGGTCTTCTGGCTGCTCTGCCGTTCGCTGCATCGGCAACCGATGGCCTGTCGTACAACTACGTTGAAGGCGGCTACGTGAACACCGATGCCAAGGGCGGCGACGCCGATGGCTGGAAGGTGAAGGGTTCCGTTGCGGTGCACCCGAACTTCCACGTCTTTGGCGACTACAGCGCCCAGGAAACCGACAAGTTCAAGAATGACGTCGACCAGTGGCGCCTGGGTGTCGGCTACAACTACGGCATCGCACCGAACACCGATCTGGTGGCCCGTGTTGCGTACCAGAAGTACGACGAGAAGCGCGGCCTGGACTTCAACGGCTACTCCACCGAAGTGGGCGTGCGCACCGCGTTCAATCCGTACGTGGAAGGCTACGTGATGGCCGGCTACGAAGATTTCAGCAAGAAGCACGGTATCAACCCGGACGGCGAGTTCTACGGCCGTGTCGGCGCCACCGCCAAGTTCAACCAGAACTGGGGCCTGAGTGGCGAAGTGAAGCTGGCCAAGGCCGGCGACCGCGAGTGGTTCGTGGGCCCGCGCTTCACCTGGTAACAAACGCCTGTCGTTAGTGCGTGTTGTGCTGGCGTGTGACTCTCTCTCTCTCCCACACGCCAACCGAAGCCCGGCCTCGCGCCGGGCTTCACTTTTATGGGCCCTGTGGCGCCACAATGTGGCATGGGCGACCCTTCCTCTCTCGCAGGTACCGGCACGGCCTACCAGGAGCGTCCGGCGCCTGCGCCGCTGCGCGGCCACTTTGGTCAGCTGTGGCAGAGCCAGCTTCCTGACGATGCCGGTGGGCACATCACCGTACTGCCCGATGGTTGCGTGGATATCCTCTGGCGCGACGGTGCGTTGTTCGTGGTCGGCCCGGACCGCGTGGCCGCGCACCCGGCGCTGGCACCCGGTGCGCAGGTGCTGGGGGCACGCTTCCGTCCCGGCCAGGCATTGGCCGCGCTGGGCCTGCCCCTGGCCGAGATCATCGGCCAGGCCGTGCCACTGGCCGATCTGAAGGGCGCGTGGGCGAGCAAGGCGGCGGCCTCCATTGGTGACACCGCGCCTGCACAGCGCCTGCAGCGGATGGCGCACTGCCTGCAACAGCATATGGGTGCGTCCGCGCTCGATACCCCGGCGCAGCGTGCACATGCCCTGTTCCAGGCGCTCGCCATTGGTGACGCCACGCTGGATACGCTGGCGGCACGCCTGAGCCTGAGTCCGCGCAGCCTGCGGCGCTTCAGCCAGTCGCAGTTCGGCTACGGCACCAAGACGCTGGAGCGGATCCTGCGCCTGCAACGTTTTCTTCGCCACAGCCGCGCGCTGCCGCAGCACTCGCTGGCGATGCTGGCCGCCGAGGCCGGCTATGCCGACCAGGCCCATCTCAGTCGCGAGGCGCGTGAGCTGAGTGGCATGACCGCACGCGAACTGCGTCTGGAGTGGGGCCAATGATGGCCGTTTCGTTCAAGACCTCGATACCGCGCTGATTGAAGCTGGGGCTCCCACCACGGAGCCACGCCATGAGCCACGTCGCACCCCACGATGCCGAATGCCGCATCGACAACATCGAATTCAACGTCGCCGACATTGCCCGCAGCAAACGCTTCTACGGCGAGGTGTTCGGTTGGCACTTCACCGACTACGGGCCGGCCTACACCGAGTTCGACGATGGCCGCCTGAAAGGCGGCTTCGTGGCCGACGCGCCGGTGCGTGCCCACGGCGGGCCGCTGGTGATCCTCTACTGCGCGGACCTGGCCGATGCACAGCAGCGTGTGACTGCCGCTGGGGGCGAGGTGGTGCAGGCGGTGTTCGCGTTCCCTGGTGGCCGCCGCTTCCAGTTCCGCGATCTGGATGGCTACGAGTTGGCGGTCTGGAGTGATGTGGACTGAGGCCTTCGTAGCTTCGCCGGTGGACGGAACGAGAACCGCTCCGTCCCCGGTCAGGCGGTTCCGCTATGATCGCCCGCACATCGCCACACGCGATGCGCCCGCCTCAAGCCAGCAGGAACCGCCGTGAACTCCCAGCCCGCACCGATCACCGCCGTCAACCACACGCTCGACAACGAGCCGCAGCAGATCACCGCGCCACTGACCCATTCGGCGGCGTTCCTGGTGCTGAAGGTGAAGGATGACGAGGCGTCGATCGCCAAGGCACGCGAGGTGCTGGCCAGCACCGACGACCTGATCAAGAACACCGCCATCCGCGAGATCGAACGCACCTTCACCTGCAACGTGGCCATCGGCCACCGCGTGTGGAAGCCGCTGGTGGGCACCACGCCACCGCGTGAGCTGCAGCCGTTCCGCGAGATCAAGGGCGCGACCCACACCGCCGTGTCCACGCCGGGCGACCTGCTGTACCACGTCCGTGCACGTACCATGGACCTGATCGTGGCGTTCGAGCGCAACCTGCTGATGGCCTTTGGCGATGCGGTGGAGACGGTCGATGACGTGGCCGGCTTCCGCTATTTCGATGGCCGCGACCTGCTCGATTTCGTTGACGGCACCGCCAACCCGGAAGGGCTGTCACTGCCGGAAGCCACCATCGTGGGCGAGGAAGACCCGGAGCATGCCGGCGGCAGTTACGTGGTGGTGCAGAAGTACCTGCACAACCTCGATGCCTGGCGCGCGCAGAAGACCGAAGCGCAGGAAGCGATCATCGGCCGCACCAAGCACGACAACATCGAGCTGGATGATGCGCCGGCCGATGCGCAGAAGTCGCACAAGACGCTGTGCACCATCGAGGATGCCGACGGCGAGCACGAGATCCTGCGCGACAACATGCCGTTCGCCAACCCGGGTCGCGGCGAGTACGGCACCTACTTCATCGGCTACACGCGCCGCCTGTGGGTGATCGAGAAGATGCTCGAGCGCATGTTCATCGGCAATCCCGCACCGCTGCATGACCGCATCCTTGATTTCTCCACCGCCACCACCGGCGTGACCTTCTTCGCGCCCTCGCGCAAGGTGCTGGCCGACCTGGGCGACTGATCGCGGCTCTCGTCCTTGCGCATGCTACTGGCGCTCTGTTCCAGTAGATCCACGCCATGCGTGGATGGTGCGCACGTTGCCCGTAGCAGCCACGCATGGCGTGGCTCTACTGTACCGCCATCTGTCTGTCATCTACCGCGCCGACCATCAGCGGTTGGATGAGAGCGCAGGGGCGGGCGATGGCGATGGCAAGGAACACAACCGGTGCACGCCGCTGGTGGCGGCCACTGGCCGGGTTGTTCGGTGCGCTGGCACTGGGTAGCGCCGGGGTGTCCGCGCAGGAAGCTCCTGCACACTGGATGGCCTATGCCGCCGCCGTGGGGGGGCAGCTGCAGCAGCGCCTGCAGCAGGAGCAGGACCCGCAGGCGCAGCGCGTGCTGGAATGGCTGCGGGCACACCCGGATACGCCCACGCCGTTGCCGGTGAGCGTATGGATCGCGGCGGATGGCCGCATCTCGAAGCTGGAATTCGACAGCCTGGGTGACCGCCAGGTGGATGCGGACCTGCGCGCGACCCTGCAGGCGGCGCCGCTGCAGGCCGCACCGCCTGCCGACATGCGCCAGCCGCTGCGGTTGGGTCTGGTGCTTGACCGGTAGATCCACGCCATGCGTGGATGGGCCTACCGGTGATCCTCCAGCCACGCATGGCGTGGCTCTACTGTGGATGGCCAGCGCACAGCCCGGCCATCCGCATCAACGCACCGGCGCCACCTGCGGTTCACGCGCGGCCGCGCTCCATGCGCGCAGGCCGAACACGGCCAGGCCGAGGAAGAACACGTACAGCGCGGCGGTCACGTGCAGCGACTTGAACAGGTACGCACCCACATAGACCACGTCCACTGCGATCCACACCCACCAGCAGGCCACGTGGCGGCGTGCCTGCCACCATTGCCCGACCAGGCTCAGACCGGTCAGCAGCGCATCCAACCACGGCAGGGCAGCGTCGGTGAAGCTGTGCATGGCCGCACCCAGCGCCACGCCACCGCAGAGGCCGATGGCCAGGTCGCGCAGCAGCGTGCCGCGTGCCAGCGGCACGATGCGGATGCTGCCCTCATCGGCGGCATGCTGTCGCCAGTTGAGCCAGCCATAGACCAGGAAACCACCGAAGGCGATCTGCAGCAGGGTGTCCGAGTACAGCTTGGCCTCGGCGAACACCAGGCCATACAGCGCCACCGACAGCAGGCCCACCGGCCACGCCGCCAGCCGGCGCCGGGCCATCAGCCAGACGCCGAGGATGCTGCACAGTGCGGCGGTCCACTCGAGCATCACGCCGCTCACAGCGCGAACGTCACCGACAGGCGCGCCTGTCGCGGTGCGCCGGGGAACAGGTAGTAGTCACCGCCGCTGCTGCCGGTATCGCGCCAGTAGAAGCGGTTGAACACGTTGTCCACCGACAGGTTCCAGGTCACCGCGCGTTCGTGCAGGCGATGCTGGAAACGCAGGCCGGCATCGAACACCGAGTAGTCCGGTGCGCGTACGCCGCCGTCGGCGCGGGCCACGTTGGCACCGGCATAGCGCCAGCCGCCGGTCACATCCAGGTCCTGCACGAACGGGAGCGCATAGGCCAGGTGCACGCTGGCGCGCACCTTCGGCACGTTCACCAGCTGATGGCCTTCATAGGCCGGGGTACCGGTGTCGCGCGCGCGCGCCTGCAGCACGCTGGCGCTGGCCACGATCTGCAGTGCGTCGGTCAGCTGGCCGTTGGCGGTCAGCTCCAGGCCGGTGTGGGTCTGCGTGCCTTCCTCGACGAAGGTGTAGCCGACGTCGCTGCTGTCTGGCCTGGCGTACTGGTACGGCTGCGAAATGCGGAACACGGCCGCGCCCAGGGTCAGCGCTTCGACCGGCACGTACTTCACGCCCACTTCCAGCTGCCGCGACTGCACGGACGGCAGGAAGGTGTCGGCGTTGCTGGTCCAGAACGGCGCTTCCTGGCCCAGCGAAATGCCGCGCACGTAGCTGGCATAGGCATTGAGCTGGTCGGTGGCCTTCCACACCACCGCGGTCTGCGGCAGGAAGCGCGACAAGCGGCTGTGCCGCTGCGGGGTGCCACGCTTGTCGTAGGCGCGCTCATCGAGGCGCACGAAGCGGCCACCGGCCAGCCACTGCCAGTCATCGCCGAAGCTCATCCGGTCCAGCGCGAAGAACGCGGTCTGGCGGCTGTCCAGGCGACGTGCGGACGGTCCCGGCATCTTCGGCGACGGCGCGAATACCGGCACCGGTGCTTCGTGGATGTTGCTGGTGCCGACGTACTCGTTGACGCTCGGGCGCTTGTCCACGGTGCGGCGGAAGTAGTCGGCACCGACGGTCAGCTCATGGCCGACGCTGCCGGTCTCGAAGCGGCCACGCAGCTCGGCACGGGCCTGCTGGTTGCGGCGGGTGTCGTCCGGGCTGCGGTAGTCGTAGACGTCGTAGTCGCCGTTGGGCGCGAAGTAGTTGCCCGGCACGCTGCCATCGGCGCACTGCACGGCGTAGTAGCAGCCGTAGGCGAAAGCGACGTTGTCATCGATCACCGAACGGCTGTGGCCGACCGAGACGCGCGACTGCCAGGCCTCGTTGAAGTCGTAGGTATGCAGCACGGTGATGTTGGTGCTGGCGATATCCACCGGGCGCTGCCACGGCTGGTAACCCAGCAGGTGTTCGCGGTCGACGCCACGCGGCAGGTCGCGTGCGCCCAGCAGTTGGTAGCCGGACACCGAACGCTGCGAGCTGGTCTGGTAATTGGCATCCACTTCCAGCTTGCCGCGCTCGCCAATGAGCCAGTCGGCGGCCAGCGAGTAGAAGTTGCGGCGACCGTCGGCGTGCTCGACATAGGAGTTGCTGGAATCCCATGCGGCATTCAGGCGCAGACCGAAACGCGGGGTGATCCAGTGGCCGACATCGACGGCGACGTAGCGCGAGCCTTCCGAATCGGTACTGAGCGTGGCGGTGCGCACTTCGGCCGGGCGCTTGCCGATGTAGTTGATGATGCCGCCCGGCGCCATCACGCCTGCGGCCAGGCCGGCTTCACCCTTGAGGATCTCCACCGACTGCACGTTCTCCAGCGCCAGGCGCTGTTCGCCGGCGATGGACAGGCCGTTGAAGCGGTAGCCGGTGGCGGCGTCCAGGGCAAAGCCACGGATGGCGACGTTCTGGTAGTAACCCACCGGCGCATACGCATCACCCAGCGAGGCATCGTTGCTGGCCAGCTCGGACAGCGAACGCACCTGGCGACGGTCCAGGTAATCGCGCTCAAGCACGTTCACCGAGGCCGGCGTGTCCTTCCAGCTGCCGCCACCGAAGGCGTTCACGTGTGAGGTATCGGCCTTCGGTTTGCCGGCCTGCACGCGTACCGCCGCCAGTTCGGTGGGCGAGCGCTCGGCGCCGGTGGCAGCCGCATCAGGGGACGCATCGGCCTCGCTGGCGTGCAGTGGCAGCGCAGCGCAGAGGGCGAGGGAGAGCAGGGTGGGGCGCAGGCAGCGGTTCATTCGGTTCGTCTTCGGACAACAAGGGAGACGAAGCGACGGCGCGCAGGTGCACAGGGCCCATGATGGGGGTGTGGCTGCGGCTCAAAGCTCCCTACGCCGGTGCAAACCGGATCAGGTTCCAAGGGACTCTCTCAGCCTGGCAGATCCAGGCACCCCCGCTTCAGGTGACCATTTCACTACAAATGGTACGGATTTGCGAGCCGGCGTCCTTCAGGCTGCGGGGTCCAGGCTGCGGGGTCAGATCCCTTTCCGCAGGAAAGGAATCTGACCCCAATGGTGCGCCAACCGGGTCACGCCGCCGCGTGCAGCGCCTGCAGCAGTGCCTGTCCCGGCGCGCTGTGGAACCACGCCGGATGCCCCAGCATGAAGGGCTGCCACGCGACGTCGGCATTGGCGGTCGAGCCGGTGACGCCTTCGAAGTACTCCACTTCGGACAGTGCGAAGTCGAAATGGACCATCGGCAGCAGGTCGGCCAGCAGGTGCACGCGTGCCGCCGACAGCGGCAGCACCTGGCGGTAGCCGTCGAGCAGGGCCAGCGCGATATCGATGCGCACCGCCTCCATGCCGCGCTCCAGTTCCAGCCACGCCACCGCGTTGCGCTCGATCGCCGTGGCGAGGTCGAACAGCGCACTGGTGGGCGAGGCCAGGCCGAAATCCAGCACAGTGCTGACCTGCCCATCGCGCCACAGCAGGTTGGAAACGTGCCAGTCGTTGTGCGCCCACAACCGTGGCTCATCGCGCAGGCGCTCGGCCAGGCCGGCATGCCACGGCAGCACGTCGCGCTGCAGCTGCGCTTCCCATGGAATGCGCGCGAGGTAGCGGGCCAGCCCGGGACGCTCGTGCAGCCCTGCCTCGATGGCCGCGATCGGATCGTCGGCACGGATCAGATCGTCGCGCGCGACCAGCACATGGGTGCTGCGTTGGGGCGCGTGGTAGCTGGCGGCGGCCCGGTGCAGCTGCGCGAGTGTGCGCCCGGCTTCGCGGGCCTGCGCGACATCGGTCAGCAGCGACCACGACACGGCGTCGCGGTACAGGTCCTCGCCGACGCCGATCGCATGCAGCTCGAACGTCCATTCGCCATGTTCGGCCGCCGTGTGGCCATCGGCCGCTGGCAGCACCTGCACCACCGGTACGCCCGCTGCGGCGAGATGGGCGATGAAGTGGTGCTCTTCTTCCAGGCAGGCCGCACTGCGCACGCTGTGGTGATGGCGCTTGACGAACACCGCTCCGTTCGCGCCGTTGACGATGGCGGCAGCCGACAGCGGCCGCGGGCTGTGCCAGTGCGGTTGGCTGCGCTCGTCCAGCTGCGGGTAGTGCTGGCGCAGCCACGCGATGTCCGCCGCGCTGATCGGTGGCCAGTCGGCAGCGACCTCGTCGTTGTTGAGGCCCTGCACGCGGTGGGAGGAAGAAGTCATGCCGCAGCCCCAGTGGGGAAAGTCACATCCAAGGCTGCGCATTCAACGCCATGCACGCGGCCAACGCAAACGGGCGGGTCATCGACCCGCCCGTCCGTGCATCGGCATGGAAGATGCCGCGCTGCTTACCAGCCGCGATGGCGACCGCGGTCGTGGTAGTAGCGGTTGTCGTAGTAGCGCTCGCGTTGCCAGCGACGGTCATCACCGCGGTCGTAGTAGCCGCTGCGGTAGTAGCCACGGTCGTAACGGCGATCGTAGCGGTCGTCGTAACGGCGATTGTCGTAGTAACGGCGGTCGCGGCGGTCGGAGGTGGTCAGGTTGCCGATCGCGCCGCCGGCCACGGCGCCGCCGACGGTGGCAGCGGGATCGCCGTTGGAGAGCAGGTTGCCGGCCACGCCACCGACCACGGCGCCGACCAGGGTGCGCTTGTCCTTCCTCGACATCGCGCTGGCATCGCTGACCACGGCGACACCGGCCACCAGTGCCAGGGCCATCGCCAGACCACGGAAGCTGAGTGTGGAAGTACTGAGCATGTTCGTTCTCCTGTGAGGTGCATGCCACGCTGGGCAGGAGGGCGCGGGCGCCCCGGCTGCCGTGGAGACCACGCTGACGTTCCAACATTGCCGGAACATTGCCTGGTCCACCGTGCGGCTTGCGCATTCATCTAGCGGCAGGCGGCATGAAGCAAGGCTGAAAGCGGCCTCGGCCGCTCAGCTGGCAGAAAGGGAAAAGGCCACGCGGACGTGGCCCTCCCTTCTCTGCCAAGGCGTTGCAGGCTTAGACGCCCATCGCCTTCTGTGCCTGCCGGGCCTGCTCCTGCTGGGCGTCCTGCTGCTGGTGCAGCACGTTAGGCGCGCCCTGCACGGCACCGCTACTGAGCGCGATGCTCTGCTCGCTGGCGGCTCGGGCCTCCACCGCCACGCGGCTGGCCGCCGGGTCACCGATCGTGCCCTGCACGGCAAACAGGCGTTCACCGTTCGGGCTGGGCACCACCGTGTCGATGCGCTGCAGGCCGGCGGCATGCGCCTCCTTGGTCAGGGCCGCGGCGGCGCTTTCCAGCGCGTGGCGATCCTTGAAGGTGCCGGCCGGCAACAGTTCCAGACCCTTGCTGGCCTGGATGAAGAGCGGATTGCGCGGGTGCCGTTCGTCGTTCAGCAGCGGGCGCTCGCGGGCTTCCTTGATGGCCTCCAGCGTCTTCGCCCCGACAATGCCGTCGGCCACCAGGCCGTTGTCCTTCTGCAGCTGGCGCACCGCCGCGTCGGTGTTGCGGCCGAAGCGGCCATCCTCGACCAGCGGCTTGCCGTCGGCACCGACATAGCCCAGATGTCCCAGCTGTTCCTGCACCTTGCGCACGCCTTCGCTGTGCGCGCCCTGCTTGTACAGTTCGGCGTGCGGCGTGGCAGCGGCCTTGTGCTCGGCGGCAGGCTTGCCCTGGGCCTGCTCGTGCGACGGGGTGCGGTTTTCCAGCAGGTCGCGCGCCTTGGACAGTGGATCGGAGGCGTACAGCTTCCAGTTCGGGTGGTCCTTCACCTGCTTGAGGTAGTCCTCGACCGGCATGGTGTGCACGCCCTTGCTGCCGGAGGACTGGCTGATCAGCAGCTTGTCGGTGGTGGGGTCGCGCACCACCATCACGATGTGGTCGATGCCGTTCCAGTGCTCGTGGCGGGTCCTGGCCGTATCCAGGCCGATGATCATGCCTTCCTTCAGCGCACCGGGCTTGAGGATCGCGTCGCGGTCAAGCAGCACGCCGGACTGGTCGAATGCCTTGCGCACGATGCCGCCGGAACCCAGGTTGCCCAGGTCGATACGATCGGCCTTGCTGAAGACCGCGTGCCCGGCCTTCTGGTTGATCTCGTCCATGGTCCGGTTCTGCAGGGTGCCGACCCAGCCGGAACAGTCGATGTAACCCTGCTCCACGTTCTTGCCGGTCTTGCCCGGTACGTACAGCGCGTGACCCGGAATGTTGATGGCGTACTTCACGTGGTCGTACTTCACGCCGGCCTCGTAGGCGGCGTGCAGTTCGATGCCCGGCTTCGGCGCGGTGGCCGCCGCTGCGGTTGCCGCCAGCGTGGCTGCACCCGCCGCCACGGCTGCGCTGGCCTGTGCAGGCGCTGCCGGGGCCTGGCTTTGGCCCGGCGCCACCGCCTGCGGTTCGATGTTCTTTTCCGGAATGCTGATCGCCGCGTACTTGTGGATGTAGTAGCTGGAGAACGTCCGCGCCAGGTCGCCATCGTTCATGCCGCGCATCTCGGCCAGGGTGTGGCCGGTCAGCGCTTTGGCATCGGAACCGATCTGGTTGAGCACGTTGCGGCGCATGTTGATCTCTTCGCCGTGGCCGTTGCGGACCACGCCGAAGGTGCCGGTGGCAATCGCGGTCTGCACCGAGCCATAGCCGGCGCTGCCCTGCTGGTGGGCCAGGTACAGGTCCAGGCCGGTCGGCGTACTGCCTCCGGACAGGTACGGGTGGCCGGTGCGCTCGTTGCGGCGTGCCATCGAGTCCAGGTTGTCCTGGTACATCTTTGCGGCCGCTTCGGTGTTGCGGGTCGGGTCGAACTCGTGGCCGGTCAGGTGGTACTGGCGCGCGGAGCCGGGCACGAACTGGAACAGGCCCTTGGCGCCGGACGAGGTGTTGTGGGCGCGCTCGTTGAAGGTGCCGCCGGTCTCGATGTGCGCGAAGCGCATGAAGTCATCGACCGGAAGGCCTTTCTGCCGGGCGACCTGCTCGACGATGTCCAGGACTTCCTTTCTGCTGTAGTCATGCTGTGCCATGACGTTTTCCTCGGGGTTGATGGAGCGGCGCATGCCGCGAATCGCCAACCGGACTCATCCGTGAGTCAAGAACATGTCGGTCAACAGGAAACCCGCGCGTGGGCGGGTGCTATCAGGGCGCGACGTACTGCTGGGTCGCGCTGTCGAAGGTGTAGTGCACGGCGTCGCCGGCACCCAGCGCACGGGTCTTGCCGGGGCCTTCGATGGTGGTGCCCTTGAAGGTCACGGTCAGTCGCGGCAGGCCGTTGCCGTCGGCAGCGAAGGCCAGTTCGCCATCGCTGTCGGTGCAGGGCATTACGTTGCCTTCGTCGCAGGCGGCGCTGTTGTCCTCGCCCGTACGCACCGAGCCGACATAGCGCCAGACCTTGCTGTCCACGTCGTCTTCGCTGCGCTTGGGGTTGAACAGCAGCAGTGCATAGCCGGTGCTGCTGATGCCGCGGTCGAAGCTGCTGGTCGGCACCGCCAGCAGCAGGCGACCGTCGGCGGTGCGATGTTCAAGCGGCTTGCGCCGGGTATCGACATCGTCGGCCTTGTCGTACGCGCCCAGCGCGCCGATGGTCCATTCCTGGCCGCGGAACTTCCATGGCTTCTTCGCGTCGGCGCCGGCCAGCACGAAAGTGGCCTCGGCGAGGTTGGCGCGATCATCCGGACCGGCCGGCGACTGCTCGCCCGGCTTGCCGTAGTGCTCGCGGGTATCCCAGGAGAAACCCGTGTAATACGTGGTGCCATCGAGGGTGAAGGTGTGGCCGAACCAGAAGGTCGCCACGCTGCCGTTCTGGACCTCGTAGGAGGTCGCGCCATCACCGTCCACCTGGTAGGTGAAATACATCACGGTCGGCGCGTCGGGCGGGGTGACGGCGGTGTCGGGAGAGGTGTTCTGCATCGGGGCAACATCCTGTCGGGGCGCATCGGCAGCCTGCACGGGAGCGCCAGGCTGGGAGGACGAGGGGGCCGGATCGGCGGCGCTGCAGGCCGCAGCGGAAAGAGAGACGAGCAGGCACGCCGCGAATGCGCGCAGGGGCCGCAACGGCAGGGTCCAACATGGCTCGGGGGGGTGATGCATGCGCCTCTCCATGGTCAGCGTTGCCGGGCCAGACGGCCGGCAGGAAACCGCACCCCATCCACCTGGGACGGGAGCGAGGACATGAGCCGGTCGATTCCTTCGACCTCGCATTGAAAACCCATGCCGGGTCATCTTGGCACAGAACGGCGGCCGGTCAAAGAGGGCGGTGACAGATGCCCTTACAGTGTGATCTGGTTCTCAGATCTTGCCGTCGCGCAGGTAGTCGAACAATTCGGCGTCGCCCTTCAGGCCCAGTTTGAGCATGGCGTCGCCTTTCTGCCGGCTGATGGTGCTGACGCTCTTGTGCAGCTGCAGCGAGATCTCCTTCACCGTCATGCCGGTGCCGAGCAGCCGCAGCACTTCCACCTCGCGTGGCGACAACGGCTTGCCGTCGCCCTCGCGCATGCGCCAGCTGCCCGCAGCCTCGACCCGCTCACGCAGGCTCCGGCTGATGTAGGGCTGGCCCCGATAGACCGCCTGGATGGCCTGCGGCAGTTCGTCCATCGACGAGCTCTTGTCGACCAGGCCGAGCACGCCGCTGTCGAGCACCATGCGCAGGATCGCCAGGTTGTTGGAGACGCTGAGCATCAGCACCGGCAGGTCGGGGAAGCGGCGGCGGATCATGCCGATCATGGCGAAGCCGTCGGCCTGTGGGCTGCCCGGCATGGAATAGTCGGTCACCAGCAGGTCGCAGGGTTGGCTGCCGAGCAGGGCCATCAGCGCCTGCGCGCTGTCAGCCTCGCCGACCACGCGGCCGACCCCGCTCGATTCGATGACGGCGCGGGTACCGATACGGACCACAGGGTGGTCGTCTGCGATGATGATGCGCAAGCTCATTGCTCTAGTATGGCCACCGGGCAAGCCGGGCCGCGACCATCGCGGCCCTGTCAGGATTCTAGGAGATCGACGCCGATGCGTAGCTGGGCTGTTCGCGGGCTGGTCCTGCTGCTGGCCGTGCTGGTGCTGCCCGTGGCGCTGGCACAGGCTGTGCCTGGGCTGTTGCCGCTCAGTCCCCTGCAGCGCGAGTACCTCGCCGCCCATCCAAGCATCGTCGTGGGCCAGTATGACAGCGGCTGGCCGCCGTTCGAGTCCCTCCGTGATGGCCAGCAGGTTGGCCTGGGTCCGGATTATCTGGCGCTTCTCGCCCGTCAGCTGGGTGTGAAGGTCGAGGCGAGGCGTTATTCCGACTGGACATCCGTGCTGGATGCGGCCTGTCGTGGCGAGATCGACGTGGTAATGAATGTCGGTCTCAGTGCCGACCGCACCCAGTGCATGGTCTATACCGCTGCCTATGGCGAGGCGCCGTTGGCGCTGGTGGGGAGGCCGGGCGATCTGCGTGCTTCGAACATGCCCGACCTGGACGGATTGCGGGTGGTCATCGAGCAGGATTTCCTGACCGGACCGCAGGTGCGGGCACGTTTCCCGCGTGCGGTGCAGCTTGTCGCAAACAGCTCGTTGGCTGCGCTGCAGATGGTCAGAGACGACAAAGCTGATGTCTACATAGGCAATGCCTACGTTGCCACCGAACTGATCGCACGCCTGCGCCTGCAGGGTGTCGTCCTGCTGCGTCCGAGCGACCTGCCTCCCGAACGGATGCACTTCGGCGTTCCCAACAGCAAGCAACCGCTGGCCGAAGCGCTGGACCTGGCGCTGGCCGCGACCAGCCAGGCCCAGCGCGATGCACTGGCACAACGCTGGCTGCCCCTGCCGCAGTGGTCGGCATCGGCGCAGCTGGCGCTCAGCCAGGCCGAGAAGCGGGTTCTGCAACAGCCGTTGAAGATCGGCTTCGCGCCAAACGCCGCCCCATTGTCGTTCGCCGACGAGGATGGCAGGCCCAGCGGCCTGGCCAGCGAGTACCTGGCGCGGCTGATGCAGGCCGGTGCCAACCTGCAGGCGCAGAACAGCCATGACTGGTACGAGGTGCGCGAGAAGGCGCGCCGCGGCGAGTTGCAGGCGGTGATGGGCATTCCGGTCGATTCGCACTATCTGGGCCCGGACTGGGTGTACAGCCAACCCTTCATCAGCGTGCCGAACGTGATCGTCAGCCGCCACGACAGCCCGGCGCTGCTGGGCCTGTCCGACCTCCAGGACAAGCGCGTACTGCTGTCGGATCCGGAGCGCGTACGCGGTTACGTGCTGCAGCAGGCGCCGCAGGCCAGGATCGTCGCCGCGCGCAGCGCCGAACAGGCCATGCAACGCCTGATCGATGGTGAGGCCGACGCCTACGTGGGCAATCTGGCCCTGGTCGACCACCTGCTGCGCACGCGTTTCCCGGGGCGCCTGCAGGTTGCCGCGCCCGCGGGCTTCAACGACCAGCTGGCACTGGCCGTGGAGCGCCGGCATGCGGCGCTCGCCACGACCTTCGATCGCTTGCTGCTGCAGATGACGCCACGCGAGCGCGAAGCGCTGCGCGGCGACTGGCTGGCGGTGGAGTACCACAACGGCATCGACTGGCGAAGCACGCTGCGCTGGGGTGTACCGCTGCTGCTGGTGCTGCTGACCGCGCTGCTGGTGCATGGCATCGGCTACTGGCGCCTGCGCCGCGAGGTGGCCGGGCGCCGCCAGCTGGAGCAGCGCCTGGCCGAAGTGACCGACAACCTGCCTGCCGTGGTCTACCAGGCCCGTCGCGAGGTTGATGGCACGCTCCGCTTCCCGTTCATTGCCGGTGACCTCCAGGCGCTGTTCGGGATCACCCGACAGCAGGCTGAGCAGGACGCCACGATGTTGCTGGAGCGCGTCGAAGAGGACGATCGCGCGCGCATCCTGCAGGCGGTCGAACAGGCCGCGCACCAGTTCGCACCGCTCATGCTGGAATTCCGCCTGCGGGGCAATGGAGCAGGCCCGCGTTGGGTGCGCACCCAGGCGCAACCCTATGCCGCCGAAGCCGGTGTGGTGACCTGGAGTGGCTACTGGGTGGATGCCAGCGAGGCTCGTGCACAAGCGGATGCCCTGACCGCAGCCAAGGCCGAGGCCGAGCAGGCGGCCGAGGCGAAATCCCGCTTCCTGGCCACCATGAGCCATGAGATCCGCACGCCGATGAGTGGCGTGCTGGGGATGCTGGA
This sequence comes from Stenotrophomonas sp. YJH_SMC_64, assembly GCF_059371375.1. Lineage (NCBI taxonomy): Bacteria > Pseudomonadati > Pseudomonadota > Gammaproteobacteria > Lysobacterales > Lysobacteraceae > Stenotrophomonas > Stenotrophomonas sp. YJH_SMC_64. The sequence goes on from NZ_JCAFUN010000012.1 coordinate 133,103, forward strand.
AGTGCTGGCGCACTCACCGCTGGATGCAGAACAGAAACGCATCCTTGGCGTGATCGAGGATTCGGCGCAGATGCTCCGGCAGATCCTTGACGACATCCTTGACTACTCGCGGCTGGAGGCCAACGCATTGCGGCTGGAGCCGGTACCGCAGCCGCTGCGGCCGTTGCTGGAAAGCGTGTGCCGGTTGTTGTCGGCGCAGGCCAGTGCACGTGGGCTGGACCTGCACGTGCAGATTGATCCGCAGCTGGCAGCCGCGCACGAAGTGGATGGCGTGCGCCTGCGCCAGATCGTGTTCAACCTGCTCAGCAACGCCATCAAGTTCACCGTGCGCGGCGAAGTGCGGCTGCAGCTGGAAGTGCTGGGGCCGACCGCCGAAGACGGCAGCCAGCCGCTGTGCCTGAGCGTCACCGATACCGGCATCGGCATCGCACCGGAACAGCTGCAGCACCTGTTTGCGCCGTTCACCCAGGCCGGTGCGTACATCCAGCGCGACCATGGTGGAACCGGCCTGGGCCTGAGCATCTGCCAGCGCTTGGTGCAGATGATGGACGGCGAGCTGGAACTGCACAGCACGCTGGGCGAGGGCACCCGCGCCGAGGTGCGGCTGTCGCTGGTGGAAGCCGGCAGCAGTGATGTTGAAGCGCTGGTCGCCGAGCAGGAACAGGCGGCGCTGCTGCCGCCGGCGCTGCGCCAGGCACGCGTGCTGGTGATCGAAGATCATCCGACCAACCAGGCGATGATGGCCTGGCGGCTGCAGCAGCTGGGTGTACCGCATGTGCTGGTCGGCGATGGCCAGCAGGGGCTGGATCGCCTGGCATCGGAGCACTTTGATCTGGTCATTACCGATTGCCGGATGCCGGTACTGGATGGTTTCGCCTTCACCCGCCTGCTGCGCGAACGCGAAGGCCGCAACGGCCAGCCGCGGCTGACCGTACTGGCGCTGACCGCCAGCGTGCTGGACGACGATGCACGTCGTTGCCGTGAAGCCGGGATGGATGAGGTGCTGGCCAAGCCATTGTCATTGGCGACACTGCGCGCGGCACTGCTGCGCTGGTTGCCGCAGGCGCAGGGGCAACGGTTCGAGGAGCCGCTGGCCGAGTCCGCTGCCGTCGATGACAGGACGCTGCCCGATCTGGACAGCCTGCAGCGGCGCTTCGGCTCACGCGCGGTCGCCGAGCAGTTGCGCGACAGCCTGCTGCAGGCCAGTGCAGGTGACCTGGCCGCTGTGCAGCGCGCGCTGGAGGCCGGCGACCGTGAGGCTGCCGCGCTGCACCTGCATCGCCAGGCCGGTGGCTTGGGCGCGGTGGGAGCGACGGTGCTGGCTGCGCAGGCCAATGCCCTGGTCGAGCGCCTGCAGGATGCGGCCGAGACCGATCCGGTGCCGTTGTTCACCGCGGTGGCGGCATTCGTGGCGCGGCTGCAACAGCAGTTGCAGCGCCTGGCTCACTGAGCCGACTGCTGCTGCAGGTAGGCGATCACCAGCGCACGGCGTTCGGCGCTGGGGAAGGCGTTGTACATGCGTGTGCCCGGTACAACATGGGTGGGTGACTGCAGGAACGCATCCAGGGTCTGCGCGGACCAGGTGATGTCGGCGCGGCGCATGCCGTCGGAATAGCCGTAGTCGGGCAGGCTGCCGGCGCGACGGCCGATCACGCCGTGCAGGTTCGGGCCGAAGCGGTGGATGCCGCCAGGCTGCACGGTGTGGCAGCCGGCACACAACTCGAACGCGCGTTGCATGGCCTGCTGCTGCGCCTGTTCCGGCGGGGCGGGCGCTGCAGGCGGGCGCTGGCAGGCCGTGGCGGCCAGGGCCACGGCAACAGCGATGAGCAGGAATGATGCACGCATGGGCGGGCAGGATAGCGGTGTGTGGCAAGCGACGGGCTGCGACGCTCGGTCGCAGCCTGTGGCGTTCACATGCCCGAGTAGTTCGGGCCGCCGCCGCCCTGCGGGGTCACCCACACGATGTTCTGGCTGGGGTCCTTGATGTCGCAGGTCTTGCAGTGCACGCAGTTCTGCGCGTTGATCTGCAGGCGCGCGCTGTCGGCTTCGCCGACGAACTCGTACACGCCGGCCGGGCAGTAGCGCGCTTCCGGGCCTGCGTACTCGGCCAGGTTCACCTTCACCGGAATGCTCGGGTCCTTCAGCGTCAGGTGGCTGGGCTGGTTCTCGTCGTGGTTGGTGCTGCTCAGGAACACCGAGCTGAGCCGGTCGAAAGTCAGCACGCCATCCGGCTTCGGGTAGGCGATGCGGGTGTGCTTGGCCGCCGGTTCCAGGCAGGCGTGGTCGGGCTGGGTGCGGTGCAGGGTCCACGGCGGGTTGCGCACGCCCAGCTTGGGAAGCAGCCACTGCTCCACGCCGGTCATCAGCGTGGCCACGGTCTGGCCCTTCTTGAACCACTGCTTGAAGTTCTTGGCCTGCTGCAGTTCGGTGAACAGCCAGCTGGCTTCGAACGCCGTCGGGTAGGCACTCAGTTCATCGTGCTGGCGGTCGGCGGCCAGTGCATCGAACGCGGCGTCGGCGCACAGCATGCCGGTCTTGATCGCGGCGTGGCTGCCCTTGATGCGGCTGGCGTTGAGGTAGCCGGCCTCGCAGCCGACCAGCGCGCCACCGGGGAACACGGTCTTCGGCAGCGACAGCAGGCCACCGGCGGTGATCGCACGCGCGCCGTAACCGATGCGGGTGCCACCCTCCAGGTGCTTGCGGATGGACGGATGGGTCTTGAAACGCTGGAACTCTTCAAACGGGCTCAGCCACGGGTTCCTGTAGTCCAGGCCGACCACGTAGCCGATGGCGACCTTGCCGCCGTCGGCGTGGTACAGGAACGCGCCGCCGTAGGTGTCGCTGTCCAGCGGCCAGCCGGCGGCATGCACCACCAGGCCCGGCTCATGCTTGGCCGGGTCGATCTGCCACAGTTCCTTGATGCCGATGCCGTAGGCCTGCGGGTCCTTGCCTTCGTCAAGTTTGTAGCGGGCGATCAGCTGGCGGCCCAGGTGGCCGCGTGCGCCTTCAGCGAAGATCGTGTACCTGGCGTGCAGCGCCATGCCGCGCTCGAAGGCCGGGCCGATGCTGCCGTCCTTCTCGATGCCCATGTCGCCGGTCGCCACGCCGATCACTTCACCGTTGTCGCCATACAGCACTTCGGCGGCGGCAAAGCCCGGGAAGATCGCCACTTCCAGCGCCTCGGCCTGCTGCGCCAGCCAGCGGGTCACTTCGCCCAGGCTGATGATGTAGTTGCCTTCGTTGTGGAAGCACTCCGGCAGCAGCGCGTTGGGCGTGCTGCGTGCGCCGGTTTCGCTGAGGAACAGGAATTCGTCGCGGGTGACCTTCTGCTTCAGCGGTGCGCCACGCTCGGCCCAGTCCGGGAACAGTTCGGTCAGCGCGCGCGGATCCATCACCGCGCCGGACAGCACGTGCGCGCCTGGTTCGGACCCCTTCTCCAGCACGCACACCGACAACTCGCGGCCGGCTTCGATCGCGCGCTGGCGCAGGCGGATCGCGGTGGCCAGGCCGGCGGGGCCGGCGCCGACGATCACCACGTCGAATTCCATTACTTCACGCGGGGGCAGGGCGTTGGCTTCAGCGCTCATCGATTGCATGACTCGTGGGTAGGGCCGGCATCGGGGCCACCGGCGGTGCCTGGGAATCGCGCGTGCGGCCACGGGCGAAACGGTTGTTTGAATGTGTCAGGGTACCGGGACGCGCGTGATCGAGCTAGATCGCCGATGTTCACACCCGGATTGCTGCAATGCAGCGTAGGGCCGCAGCTCTGGTGGGTGCCGACCTTGGTCGGCACGCTCTGCCCGGATGACCGACAATGGCCCGGTCCTGACTGCGCGTGAGTGCCATGGCTTTGCATCCGTACGATCTGTTCGATGTCCGTTCCCTGCTCAACGAGGAAGAGCGCGCGGTGCAGGAGAGCGTCGCCCGTTTCACCAACGAGCGCGTGCTGCCGATCATCGGCGATGCCTTCGACCAGGCCCGCTTCCCCGATGAACTGGTGCCGGAGATCGCGTCACTGGGCCTGCTCGGTGCGACCCTGCCGACCGAGTACGGCGGTGGTGGCCTCGGCGCGGTCAGCTACGGCCTGATCTGCCAGGAGCTGGAGCGCGGCGATTCGGGCCTGCGCAGCTTCGTCTCGGTGCAGAGCTCGCTGTGCATGTACCCGATCTACGCCTATGGCAGCGAGGAACAGCGCCAGCAGTGGCTGCCGGCGATGGCGCGCGGCGAACTGATCGGCTGCTTCGGCCTGACCGAGGCGCATGGGGGTTCCGATCCGGCCAGCATGAAGACCCGCGCGGTGCGCGACGGCAGCGACTGGCGCATCAGCGGCAGCAAGATGTGGATCACCAGCGGCCCGGTGGCCGACCTGGCCATCGTCTGGGCGCAGACCGAGGACGGCATCCAGGGTTTCGTGCTGGAAAAGGGCATGGCCGGCTTCACCACGCAGGAGATCAAGCACAAGATGAGCCTGCGCGCATCGCTGACCGGGGCGCTGTTCTTCGATGACGTGCGCGTGCCTGACAGCCACCGGCTGCCGAACGTGAAGGGCCTGAAGGGGCCGCTGGGCTGCCTGACCCAGGCCCGCTATGGCATCAGCTGGGGCCCGATCGGTGCGGCGATTGCCTGCCTGGATGAAGCACTGGGTTATGCCAAGGAGCGCGTGCTGTTCGGTCGCCCGCTGGCGGCCACGCAGAGCGCGCAGATCAAGCTGGCCGAGATGGCCCGCCGCATCACCACCGCGCAGCTGCTGGCCCTGCAGCTGGGCCGCCTGAAGGAAGCTGGCCAGCTGCAGCCGCAGCAGGTCAGCCTGGCCAAGTGGAACAACTGCCGCATGGCGATCGACATCGCCCGCGAATGCCGTGACCTGCTGGGTGGCGCCGGCATCACCACCGAACACGTGGCGATCCGGCACGCGCTGAACCTCGAATCGGTGATCACCTATGAAGGCACCGAGACCGTGCACCAGCTGGTGATCGGCCGCGAACTGACCGGCATCAACGCGTTCTGAGTGCACCGGTAGTGCCGGCCGCTGGCCGGCATTGAGTTGGTAGTGCCGGCCGCTGGCCGGCATTGCCCAGTAGCGTATTCGCAGGCGAGCGATCGGTGTACCGAACCGCGCACCGTACCGAGATGGGTTCAAGGACAGCCTGTACCGCGCGGCTGTTGGGTCCGCCTTGAAGCGAGCCGAGCACCGCAGGTCCGGCGGGGGCGAAGAGGCGCGGGTGTCTGAGCGCAGCGAGTTCCGCGCCGCCCCCCGGCGGGCCGAGGAGCGCAGGGCACCGGTGCGCAGCACCGGCTCGCGGATGGCGGCGCGTTTCTTTTGGTTACTTTTCTTTCCGCGCGGAAAGAAAAGTAACGCCCATGAACGCATGCGCCCGCCACAGCAACGACCAGGCAGAAGAGAGACGCGTGGCGTTACGCCCCGCCGGCAAACCCGTGCTGCCGCCACGCCTCGTACATCACCACGGCAACGGTGTTGGAAAGATTGAGGCTGCGGTTGTCCGGCCGCATTGGCAGGCGCAGGCGGCGGCCATCGGGCAAGGCATCGAGCACGTCCTGCGGCAGGCCGCGGCTTTCCGGGCCGAACAGGAAGGCATCACCGTCTTCGAACGCCACGCTGTCATAGCGGACGCTGGCACGCGTACTGAGGGCGAACAACCGCTTCGGTGCGATCCGCGCCAGCGCGGTGTCCAGGTCGGGGTGCACCTGCAGGCGCGAATACTCGTGGTAGTCCAGGCCGGCGCGCTTGAGCTGCTTGTCTTCCAGTGCGAAGCCGAGCGGCTCGACCAGGTGCAGCTGCGCGCCGGTGTTGGCGCAGAGCCGGATCACATTGCCCGTGTTGGGCGGGATTTCCGGTTGGAACAGGATCACGTGGAACTGGGGCGCGGCATTCATCGGCGCAGTGTACCTGCGACGACCGCCGCCTTTACGGCGCACGCCCTGCGCGAGGCAGGGCGGCACCGCTTACGGGCGCAGCAGGATCTGGGCGGTTTCGGTGGCCAGGGCCTGCAGGTCGGCGGCGCTCGGACGCACCTGCAGGGCCGGCAGGTTGACGATCACCTGGTTGGCGACGCTGGTGGCGGCTGCGGCCAGGGTGGCGGCGTAGCGCTGGGCTTCCAGCTCGGCGGCCAGGGCGACGCGCTGTTCCAGGCTCGGGCGCACTTCCACCGAGGCCAGGGTGGTGATCGGCATCGCGGCGGCGACCGGGGCGGCGACGTAGCCGCTGCGCTCGGCCAGCTGGTCGGCACTTGGGCGCACTTCCACGGTGGCCAGGGTCGGGATGCCACTGGCCTGTTCCCAGGCCCGCTGGGCCAACTGGTCGGCGGCCGGGCGAACCTGCACGGTGGACAGGGTCTTGATGGATTCGGAGGCCTGCACCGACGAAACAACCGCGGTGCCGGCGATCAGGGCGATGGCGATGGCAATGGTCTTGGCGTTCATGACGGGGCCTGTTTAGTGTTGGTGATCAGTGGTGTGGTAGTAAGGTAGTACACCAATTCTGGGCTTGCAAGGAAAATTTTCGATTTCCTGCGTTTGTTCAGTCTTCAGTCAGCTTTTGTCTGAAGCCCTTCCTGGTGCAGGAACTACCAAGCAATCCCCGTGCCAACTTTTAATCATTGATTTGCAAGGGTTTTATGGTCATCGAAAAGTGTCCGGCGGGCGGACACCTGTCCATTCGATGTGCTGCGGACACTGTCCGGACGTTGCTGGCGGGTGCTTGTGACGGCTCGGACAGGGCAGATCGGCGCTGCGGATGGCGCACAGGGGCAAACACCCCCAGTGACTGGCGACCGATTCCTGCCGTTGCGCGCGCACGCTAGGATCGGGGTTCACCTATGTGACCAAGGATCCGGATATGTCTCTCGCCCTTCGCCCGCGCACTGCGCTGCTGGCCGTTGCCCTCAGCACCGCCCTGGGCACGCTTGTGCCTTCCCATGCGTTGGCGGCAAAGCCGGCCGCACCGGCCAAGGTCGATATCCCGTATGAGCAGTTCACCCTGCCCAACGGCCTGCGCGTGATCGTGCACACCGATCGCAAGGCGCCGATCGTCGCGGTCAACGTCTGGTATCACGTCGGCAGCAAGGACGAACCGGCCGGCCGCACCGGCTTCGCGCACCTGTTCGAACACCTGATGTTCCAGGGCAGCGAAAACCACGACGGCGAGTTCTTCGAGCCGTTCAAGCAGGTCGGCGCCACCAACCAGAACGGCACCACCAATACCGACCGCACCAACTACTTCGAGAACGTGCCCACCACTGCGCTGGACATGGCGCTGTGGATGGAATCGGACCGCATGGGCCATCTGGTCGGTGCGATCGACCAGGCGGCGCTGGACGAGCAGCGTGGCGTGGTGCAGAACGAGAAGCGCCAGGGCGAGAACCAGCCCTACGGCCAGGCCTGGGACCAGCTCAACAAGGCGCTGTATCCAGTTGGCCACCCGTACCACCACGGCGTGATCGGTTCGATGAACGATCTGAACGCGGCGTCGCTGGATGACGTGAAGACCTGGTTCCGCACCTGGTACGGCCCGAACAACGCCGTGCTGGTGCTGGCTGGCGACATCGACCTGGCCACCGCCAAGGAAAAGGTTGGCAAGTACTTCGGCAGCATCCCGGCCGGCCCGACCATGGCGCAGCCGGCGGTGAACGTGGCCAAGCGCAGCGCCGACACGCGCGAGACGATGACCGACAAGGTGCCGCAGGCGCGTATCTACCGCGCCTGGAACGTGCCGCAGGTCGGTACCACCGAGGTCGATCAGCTGCAGTTGTTCGCGCAGGTACTGGGCGGTGCCAAGTCCTCGCGGCTGAGCCAGCGCCTGCAGCACCAGGACAAGCTGGTGGACAGCATCGCGGCAGGCCTGTCGACGTCGCAGCTGGGTTCGAACTTCGTGATCATGGCGACGGTCAAGCAGGGCCAGGACCCTGCCAAGGTCGAGAAGATCATCGACGAGGAACTGGACCGGCTGATCAAGCAGGGCCCGACCGCGGCCGAGCTGGAACGCGCCAAGACCGGTGCCCGCGCCGGTTTCATCCGCGGCATCGAACGCATCGGCGGCTTCGGCGGCAAGGCCGACGCACTGGCCGAGTGCGCGGTGTTCACCGGCGACCCGGGCTGCTTCCGCACCTCGCTGGCCAACATCGAGAAGGCCAGTGCTGCTGATCTGAGCCGTCTGGGCGCGCAGTGGCTGGACAAGGGCAGCCACACCCTGGTGATTGCACCGGGTGAGCGCGTGGCGCTGAAGGAAGACCCGAGCCAGGCGCCGAAGCCGTTCAGCGTGCCGGCGGTGGATCCCAAGTACAGCACGCTGCCCGAGCAGGTCGACCGCAAGGCCGGCGTACCGCAGACCCGCGAGTTCCCGCAGCTGAAGTTCCCGGCGCTGCAGCGCGCCACGCTGAAGAACGGCACCCAGGTGATCCTGGCCGAGCGCCACGAGATTCCGGTGGTGCAGTTCAGCTACCAGTTCCCGGGTGGCTTCAGCGCCGACCAGGGCCGCAAGCCGGGCACCGCCAACTTCACCATGAGCCTGATGACCGAAGGCGCCGGCAAGCTCGGCTCGCTGGCCTTCGCCGATGCTGCTGACGCACTGGGCGCCAGCCTGGATGCCTCGGCCGGCCTGGACTCCATGAGCGTGGACCTGTCGGCGCTGAAGGAAAACCTGGCACCGTCGCTGGCGCTGTATCGGGACCTGCTGCGCGAACCGCGCTTCGAGCAGGGTGAGATCGACCGGGTCAAGGCGAGCTGGATTGCCGGCATCCAGCAGGAGAAGGTCAACCCGGGTGCGGTGGCGATGCGCGTGCTGCCGCCGCTGCTGTACGGCAAGGGCCACCCGTATGCCATTCCGTTCACCGGCAGCGGTGACGAAGCAGCGATCAACGGCCTGACCCGCGAAGACCTGGTCGACTTCCACCGCGACTGGCTGCGCCCGCAGAACGGAACCCTGATCGTGGTCGGTGACACCACCCTGGCCGAGATCGTGCCGCTGCTGGACAAGCAGCTGGGCGACTGGAAGGCTGCGGGCGACGCCCCGCAGGTGAAGGCCGCCACCGACGTGGCATTGCCGAAGGGCCCGCGCGTGTTCCTGATCGACCAGCCGGGTGCGGTGCAGGCCAACCTGTTCGCCGGCCAGGTGGTGGCGCCGTCCAGCGCCGCCAGTTCGACCCGCTTCGATATCGCCAACGGCGTGATCGGCGGCGACTTCACCTCGCGCCTGAACATGAACCTGCGTGAGGACAAGCACTGGTCGTACGGTGCGCGCAGCAGCGCGATCAACTCGGTGGGCCAGCGCCCGTGGATGGCCAGCGCGCCGGTGCAGATCGACAAGACCGGCCCGGCGATGGCGGAAATGCGCAAGGAAATCGCCGCGTTCGCCGATGGCAGCAAGCCGGCCACCGCCGCCGAGGTCAACCGCATCCGCAACATCCAGACCCTGAGCCTGCCCGGTGCCTACGAGACCGCCAGCGCGGTCGCCTCGACCATCGGTTCGATCGTGCAGTTCAAGCGTCCGGACGACTACGTGCTGCGTCGCAAGGCCGAGATCGAGGCGATGACCCCGGCGCAGGTGCAGCAGGCCGCCGCCGAGATCAAGCCGCAGGCGCTGACCTGGGTGGTGGTGGGTGATCTCAAGCAGACCGAAGCGGCCGTGCGTGCGCTGAACCTGGGCGAGGTGACGGTGATCGACGCCGAAGGCAACCCGGTCAAGAAATAAGGGATGCGCCTGCCCGCCCCCGCGGGCAGGCCTCCCCAGGTAGTGCCGGCCGCTGGCCGGCAACCTTGCCGTGGTAGTGCCGGCCGCTGGCCGGCAACGCCGTGACCCGAAGGCGGGGTCAGAGCCCCCTGCGGGGGATCCGTTCCCCCACCGGCTACCCCCGATTCAGGCGGTTCAGGCAGAATCCCTCCATACCCTTCCAGGATCTGCCCATGCGCGTTCTGCTGCTTTCCTCCCTGCTGCTCACCGTCACCGCCTGTACCTGGGTGCCGATCGAACCGGCCGGCAAGGCGACCCGCGTGCTGCCGGCAGGCCCGGTTCCCGCTGGCTGCATTGCCAAGGGCGAGGTGGTGGTGACCGTGAAGAGCAAGGTCGGCTTCTACAACCGCAACCCGCTGCGCGTGCAGGAAGAGCTGGAAACCCTGGCCCGCAACGAGGCCCCGAGCGCCGGCGCCAATGCCGTGCAGGCCGCCGCGGCCCCGGCCGATGGCAGCCAGCGCTTCGCCGCATTCCAGTGCCCGCCGCGCTGAACGCTTCACCATACGGCCAAGGCTGAATTCGTAAAGATGCGGTGAAGGCCCCGGGGGTTATAGAATAGCGCCCCCTTTTGCCTGAGCCTTGGCGCTAACCTCGATGCTCTTCAAGAATGTCTCGATCGCCGGCCTGGCACACGTCGACGCGCCGCATACGCTGACCACCAAGGAAATCAACGAACGCCTGCAGCCGACGTTGGATCGCCTGGGTATCCGCACCGACGTGCTCGGCGACATCGCCGGCATCCACGCGCGCCGCCTGTGGGACAACGGCGTGCTGGCGTCCGACGCTGCCACCATGGCAGGCCGCAAGGCACTGGAAGACGCAGGCATCAATGCGACGCAGGTCGGCCTGCTGGTCAACACCTCGGTCAGCCGCGACTACCTGGAGCCGTCCACGGCCTCCATCGTCTCGGGCAACCTCGGCGTCAGCGACGAGTGCATGACCTTCGACGTCGCCAATGCCTGCCTGGCCTTCATCAACGGCATGGACATCGCCGCGCGCATGATCGAGCGCGGTGACATCGACTACGCGCTGGTGGTGGACGGCGAGACCGCCAACCTGGTGTACGAGAAGACCCTGGAGCGCATGACCGCCCCGGACGTCACCGCCGACGATTTCCGCAACGAGCTGGCCGCCCTGACCACCGGTTCGGGTGCAGCGGCGATGGTGATGGCGCGCTCGGAGCTGGTGCCGGACGCGCCGCGCTACAAGGGCGGCGTGACGCGCTCGGCCACCGAGTGGAACCAGCTGTGCCTGGGCAACCTGGACCGCATGGTCACCGATACCCGCCTGCTGCTGATCGAAGGCATCAAGCTGGCACAGAAGACCTTCAGCGCTGCCAAGATCGCCTTGGGCTGGGCCGTGGAAGAGCTGGACCAGTTCGTGATCCACCAGGTCAGCCAGCCGCACACCGCCGCGTTCATCAAGAACTTCGGCATCGACCCGAAGAAGGTGATGACCATCTTCGGCGAGCACGGCAACATCGGCCCGGCCTCGGTGCCGATCGTGCTGAGCAAGCTCAAGCAGCTGGGCAAGCTGAAGAAGGGCGATCGCATCGCGCTTCTGGGTATCGGCTCGGGCCTGAACTGCTCGATGGCTGAAGTGGTCTGGTAAAAGAGTCACCGCTGACCTGCTGCACGACGGGCAGCGATGATTTTTCCAAGTGTTCAAGGGCCGGTTTACCGGCCCTTTCTACAGGTGCGATCCGATGTCCCAGCTTCCCGGTTACCCCGCCCACCCGCAGCGCTTCGAGGTACGCCACGGCCTGTCGATGAACTATCTCGACGAAGGCCCGCGCGACGGCGAGGTGGTGGTGATGGTGCATGGCAACCCGTCGTGGAGCTATTACTGGCGCACGCTGGTCGCCGGCCTGTCGGACACGTACCGCTGCATCGTGCCGGACCACATCGGCATGGGCCTGTCGGACAAGCCCGATGACAGCCGCTACGAGTACACGCTGCAGTCGCGCGTTGACGACCTCGATGCGCTGCTCAAGCACCTGGGCATCACCGGCCCGGTGACCCTGGCGGTGCACGACTGGGGCGGCATGATCGGTTTCGGCTGGGCGCTGTCGCACCACGACCAGGTCAAGCGCCTGGTGGTGCTCAATACCGCTGCATTCCCGATGCCGGCGGCGAAGAAGATGCCGTGGCAGATCGCGCTGGGCCGCCACTGGAAGATCGGCGAGTGGATCATCCGCACCTTCAACGCGTTCTCCTCCGGTGCCTCGTGGCTGGGCGTGGAGCGGAAGATGCCGGCCGACGTGCGCCGCGCCTACGTGTCGCCGTACAACAGCTGGGCCAACCGCATCAGCACCATCCGCTTCATGCAGGACATCCCGCTGTCGCCGGCCGACAAGGCGTGGTCGCTGCTGGAGCGCGCCGGCAAGGCGCTGCCGTCGTTCGCCGACCGGCCGGCCTTCCTCGGCTGGGGCCTGCGCGACTTCGTGTTCGACCACCACTTCCTGAAGGGCTTCCAGGCCGCGCTGCCGCGGGCCCAGGTACATGCGTTCGAGGACGCCGGCCACTACGTGCTGGAAGACAAGCACGAAGTGCTGGTGCCGGAGATCCGCGCCTTTCTGGACAAGAACCCGATCTGATCGGTGTGCCGACCAACGGTCGGCATCCACCCCTTCCTCTTCCGGTGGGTGCCGACCGTTGGTCGGCACACCCGAAGGGTTGATGAGGTTGCCGGCCAGCGGCCGGCACTACCATTACGCGGCGACCGGCGCCTGCGGCGGCGAGGAAGGGCTGTTGCCGTTGTCGTCCGGATGGTCGTCGTCATTGTCGGCGTCATCGCGCCAGCGCCAGTCGGCCGGCGTCAACGGATCCAGGCCATAGGCGATGCGCGCCTTGTCGCACTGCGGGCTGGCCTTGCCGTACTCCCACGATGCATCCACCTCGCGGCACACGCTGGGCCGGTTGGGATGGATGGTGCAGCGTGAGTACACGCCGATCTGCGCATCCAGCGCCACGCAGCGCACCGGCTTGGAATGGGTGCCGCGCATGCACAGGCGGTGCGGGTCCAGCACCTCGGTGAGCTGGTGCGGCACGCCGCCGGGGGTGACCTCGTCTGATTCCATCCAGTGGAAGGCCACGCGGTACTGGGTGCAGCAGGCGCCGCAGGTCATGCAGGGATGTTGCATGGGCAAGCCGCCTCGGGCGGCAGTCGGAATCAGGAACGAGGGTGCGGATTTTCCACGAAGTGGGCCGCCGCGCAAGAAATTCCGTAAGCGGCGACAATGAACGGATGAACCGACCCTGCAATATTGCCGCCCGCTTGCCTGAACTGGCGCGTGAACGGCCTGATCAGATCGCCATCCGCTGCCCTGGCCGCCGTGGCGCCGGCAACGGCATGGCCGCCTACGACGTGACCCTGGATTACCGCCAGCTGGACGCCCGCAGCGACGCCATGGCGGCCGGCCTGGCCGGCTACGGGATCGGCCGTGGAGTGCGCACGGTGGTGATGGTGCGGCCGTCGCCGGAGTTCTTCCTGCTGATGTTTGCCCTGTTCAAGCTGGGCGCGGTGCCGGTGCTGGTCGACCCGGGCATCGACAGGCGCGCGCTGAAGCAGTGCCTGGACGAGGCGCAGCCGGAGGCCTTCATCGGCATTCCGCTGGCGCATGTGGCGCGGCTGGTGCTGCGCTGGGCCCCCTCGGCGGCGCGCCTGGTGACCGTGGGCCGCCGCCTCGGCTGGGGCGGGACCACGCTGGCCGCGCTGGAGCGCGCCGGCGCCAAGGGTGGGCCGATGCTGGCCGCCACCGACGGCGAGGACATGGCCGCGATCCTGTTCACCAGCGGCTCCACCGGCGTGCCCAAGGGCGTGGTCTACCGCCACCGCCACTTCGTCGGCCAGATCCAGCTGCTGGGCAGCGCCTTCGGCATGGAAGCGGGCGGGGTGGACCTGCCGACCTTCCCGCCGTTCGCCCTGTTCGATCCTGCGCTGGGCCTGACCTCGGTCATCCCGGACATGGACCCGACCCGACCGGCGCAGGCCGACCCGGCGCGCCTGCACGACGCCATCCAGCGCTTCGGCGTGACCCAGCTGTTCGGCTCGCCGGCGCTGATGCGGGTGCTGGCGAAGCACGGCCGGCCGCTGCCGACGGTGACCCGGGTGACCTCGGCGGGTGCGCCGGTGCCGCCGGACGTGGTCGCCACCATCCGCAGCCTGCTGCCGGCCGACGCGCAGTTCTGGACGCCGTATGGCGCCACCGAGTGCCTGCCGGTGGCGGTGGTCGAAGGCCGCGAGCTGGAACGCACGCGCGCCGCCACCGAGGCCGGCGCCGGCACCTGCGTGGGCAGCGTGGTGGCGCCGAACGAAGTGCGCATCATCGCCATCGATGACGCGCCGCTGGCCGACTGGTCGCAAGCGCGCGTGCTGGCGGTTGGCGAAGTGGGAGAAATCACGGTGGCTGGCCCGACCGCCACCGACAGCTACTTCAACCGCCCGCAGGCCACGGCTGCAGCGAAGATCCGCGAGAGGCTGGCCGATGGCAGCACCCGCGTGGTGCATCGCATGGGCGACGTCGGTTACTTCGATGCGCAGGGTCGCCTGTGGTTCTGCGGGCGCAAGACGCAGCGCGTGGAAACCGCGCGCGGGCCGCTGTACACCGAACAGGTCGAGCCGGTGTTCAACACCGTCGCAGGCGTGGCGCGCACCGCGCTGGTCGGTGTCGGCGCCGCCGGTGCGCAGGTGCCGGTGCTGTGCGTGGAACTGCTGCGCGGCCAGTCCGACAGCCCGGCGCTGCAGGAAGCGCTGCGTGCGCACGCCGCAGCGCGCACGCCTGAGGCCGGCCTGCAGCACTTCCTGGTGCATCCGGCGTTCCCCGTCGATATCCGTCACAACGCCAAGATCGGCCGCGAGAAGCTCGCCGTCTGGGCCAGCGCCGAACTGGAGAAGCGCGCATGAAGATCCTGGTCACCGGTGGTGGTGGGTTCCTTGGCCAGGCGCTGTGCCGCGGGCTGGTCGAACGTGGCCACCAGGTACTGGCGTTCAACCGCAGCCATTACCCGGAGCTGCAGGTGATGGGCGTCGGCCAGATCCGTGGCGACCTGGCCGACCCGCAGGCGGTCCTGCATGCGGTGGCCGGCGTCGATGCGGTATTCCACAACGGTGCCAAGGCCGGTGCGTGGGGCAGCTATGACAGCTACCACCAGGCCAATGTGGTCGGCACCGACAACGTCATCGCCGCCTGCCGTGCGCACGGTATCGGCCGGCTGGTCTACACCTCCACGCCCAGCGTGACGCACCGGGCCACGCACCCGGTAGAAGGCCTCGGCGCCGACGAGGTGCCGTACGGCGAAGATTTCCAGGCGCCCTATGCGGCCACCAAGGCGATTGCCGAACAGCGCGTGCTGGCGGCCAATGACGCGTCGCTGGCGACGGTGGCGCTGCGTCCGCGCCTGATCTGGGGCCCTGGCGACCAGCAGCTGGTACCGCGCCTGGCCGAACGTGCACGACAGGGCCGCCTGCGCCTGGTGGGCGATGGCAGCAACAAGGTCGATACCACCTACATCGACAACGCCGCGCTTGCCCACTTCCTCGCCTTCGAGGCACTGGCGCCCGGTGCCGCATGTGCAGGCAAGGCCTACTTCATTTCCAACGGCGAACCGCTGCCGATGCGCGAGCTGGTCAACAAGCTGCTGCAGGCGGTGGGTGCACCGACCGTGGACAAGGCGATCAGCTTCAAGATCGCGTACCGTATCGGCGCCATCTGCGAGCGGCTGTGGCCGCTGCTGCGCCTGCGCGGCGAACCGCCGTTGACCCGGTTCCTGGCCGAACAGCTGTGCACGCCGCACTGGTACAGCATGGAGCCGGCCCGCCGTGACTTCGGCTATGTGCCGCAGGTCAGCATCGAAGAAGGGCTGCGCAGGCTGAAGGCTTCATCTGCTGCATAGATCGCCATCACTGGTTGCACACCGCAGGATCGGGAGGATGGACCCACGCCATCCAAGGCTCGACCACCCGCGAGGAGCGCCATGCTGCATTACGCCATCATTTTCTTTGTCATCGCCATCATCGCCGCCGTTCTGGGTTTCTCCGGTATCGCCGGCGCCGCAACGAACATCGCCTGGATCCTGTTCGTGGTGTTCCTGATCCTTGCGGTGATCTCGATGTTCCGCAAGCGAGGCTAGCCGGTAGTGCCGGCCGCTGGCCGGCATCGCTTTCCGCAGAGTCGAGCCATGCTCGACTCTGCGTGCGATCACCACGTTACACAGCGCTCTGCAGCCCGCGATCGGCCTCATGGCGTTCCAGCGCCAGTTCGATCAGGCGCGTGATCAGCGTGGTGTAGTCAACACCGCTGGCGCCCCACAGCTTCGGGTACATGCTGATGCGGGTGAAGCCCGGCAGCGTGTTGACCTCGTTGATGACGATCTCGCCGTCTGCGGTGAGGAACACATCCACGCGCGCCATGCCCGCACACTCCAGCGCCTGGTAGGCCTGCCGCGCGATCTGCTGGATGCGCGCCTGGGTGGCGGCGTCGATGTCGGCCGGCACCACCACGTCAGCGCCATTGGCATTGATGTACTTGGTGTCGTAGGCGTAGAACTCGTCGTGCACCACCACCTCGCCGCATACGCTGGCCTGCGGGTGCTCGTTGCCCAGCACCGCGCATTCGATCTCGCGGCCGACCACCGCCGATTCCACCAGCACCTTGTGGTCGTAGCGCAGCGCCAATGCCAGTGCCTCGGCAAAGCCCGCCGCATCCTTGACCTTGCTCACACCCACCGACGAACCCTGGTTGGCCGGCTTCACGAACAGCGGCAGGCCGAGCTGGGCGATCACCGCATCGGCATCGACCTCCGCGGCCTGATGGCGACGGATGCACAGCCACGGCGCCACCTGCAGCCCCGCGTCGCGCAGCAGGCGCTTGGTCACGTCCTTGTCCATCGCCACCGCCGAGCCCAGTACCGGCGAACCGACGAAGGGCAGGTTCGCCATGCGCAGCAGGCCCTGCAGCGCACCGTCCTCGCCCAGTGGCCCGTGCACGATCGGAAGCACCACATCGATCTGGCCCAGCGCACTGGCCGTATCGGACGGCTGCAGCTGCGCCTGCTCGGCGCCCGGGCGCACCGCCAGCGACTGGCCCGAGCGATGCAGCGCGATGCGCGATGGATCATCGGCATTGATCAGGAAGGTATCCGGCTGGCTCAGATGCCACTGGCCCTGCTTGTCGATGCCGACCAGCACCGGCTCGAAGCGCTCGCGATCAAGCGCATCGAGGATGTTCTTCGCCGACTGCAGCGAAACTTCATGCTCGGAAGACTTGCCCCCGAAAATGATGCCAACCCGGGTCCGTGCCATGGGGAATGCGATGTCCTGTGCGTTGCGTGGCCCCATAGCATGAACCTTCATCGGCCCTCCGCGTGAGGCACAGATGAACCAGAAATCCATCCACGCATGGCGTGGATCTACCGTCCTCATGGCCCATCAACAGGGGTCGGAGCCCGTTGCGCTACAACGGGATCCGACCCCACGGACGACAGGAAACTGTCGAAGGCGGGGTGGGTCCGGTTGTGGGGGCGTGAGCCGCATGGATGCGGCGACCGAGCTTACATGGACGTACTTGCAGCGTCCCCCGCAACCGGACCCACCCCGCCATCCCACGGATAGCCAGCTTTTGATGTTGATCTTGCCGGCCAGCGGCCGGCACTACCACGGGTGCCGGGCGGCAGCCCGGCAGCCCGGCAGCCCGGCAGCCCGGCCCAAGCTCCCCACCCACGCAGGTAGAATGCACACATGGCTCTCTCCCTGCTCAAGTCCCTCAAGCCGGTCGCTGGCCGCGCCCTGCAGATCGCCCTGAACCGCGCGCTGGCGCTGGATCCGGATACCCGCCATGCATTGGCCAGCCTCGACGGCCGGCATATCGACCTGACCCTGGAAGCGCCGTCGCTGGCGATGCGCATCAGCGTCGACGGCGACCAGCTGCGGGTCGGCCCGGTGGATGCACAGGAAGCCGACCTGGCCGTGCGCAGCAGCCTGGCCGGCGTGCTGGCGCAGCTGCCGCTGCTGGCCAACGCGCGGCGCGGCGACAACAACGGCAAGGGCCGTGTGCGCGTGGCCGGCGATGCCGAGCTGGCGCGCCGCCTGCAGCAGCTGGCCAAGGGCTTCGATCCGGACTGGCAGCAGCCTTTCGTCAGCGTATTCGGCGAAGTACTGGGCGTGCAGGTCGCCAACACCCTGCGCAGCGCCCTGCAGCACGCGCGCCAGGGGGCGATCGATCTGGCCCACAGCGCCGCTGAGTTCATCACCGAGGAGTCGCGCGATGTGGTGCCGCGCGCCGAGCTGGATGCCTTCCACGACGACGTGGATGTGCTGCGCGATGACGTGGAGCGCCTTGGTGCACGCGTGCAGCGCCTGCGGGGTGCCGCATGAAGGCCGTGCTGCGGGCCAGCCGCATTGGCCGGGTGATCCTGCGTTACCGCCTCGACGACCTGCTGCAGGGCACGCCGGCCGAACGCTGGCTGCGCCTGGCCAAGCCGTTCGTGCCGCGCGCCTCGGCCAGCATCGCCTCGCAGTCGCGCGGTGCGCGCCTGCGCCTGGCGCTGCAGGACCTCGGCCCGATCTTCGTCAAGTTCGGCCAGATCCTGTCCACCCGCCGCGACCTGGTGCCGCCGGACGTGGCCAACGAGCTGACCCTGCTGCAGGACCGGGTCAAGCCGTTCGATGGCGAGACCGCGCGCCGCATCGTCGAGGACGCGCTCGGCCTGCCGGTCAGCGAGGCCTTCGCCAGCTTCGACACCGAACCGCTGGCCTCGGCCTCGATCGCGCAGGTGCATGCGGCCACGCTGGCCGATGGCCGCCAGGTGGTGGTCAAGGTACTTCGCCCGGGCATCGAGAAGCAGATCGACGCCGACATCGCCCTGCTCAATTCGCTGGCCGCCCTGGTCGAGCGCACCCATCCGCGCGCCGACAAGATCCGGCCGCGCGAAGTGGTGGACGAGGTCGAGAACACCCTGGCCGCCGAGCTGGACCTGCAGCGCGAAGGCGCCAATGCCAGCGTGCTGCGCCGCTTCTGGGAAAACAGCGACGACCTGTACGTGCCGGAAGTGATCTGGAGCCATACCGCCGAGCGCGCGCTGACCCTGGAGCGCGTTTGGGGCATTCCGTCCGATGACATCGCTGCACTGGACAAGGCCGGCATCGACCGCAAGGCGCTGGCCGCCAAGGGCGTGCGGGTGTTCTATACCCAGGTGTTCCGCGACAACTTCTTCCACGCCGATGCGCACGCCGGCAACATCTGGGTCGACACCGATCCGGCGCGCCGTGCCAATCCGCGCTTCATCGCGCTGGACTTCGGCATCATGGGCCAGCTCTCGCAGGAAGATCAGTACTACCTGGCCGAGAACTTCATGGCCATCTTCAACCGCGATTACCGCCGCATCGCCGAACTGCACGTGCAGGCACGCTGGATGCCCGACCACGTACGCATCGACGATCTGGAAGCGGCCGTGCGTTCAGTGTGCGAGCCGTACTTCACCCGTCCGCTGTCGCAGATCTCGCTGGCCGAAGTGCTGATGAAGCTGTTCCGGGTGGCGCAGCGCTACCAGCTGACGCTGCAGCCGCAGCTGATCCTGCTGCAGAAGACCCTGCTGAACATCGAGGGCGTCGGCCGCCAGCTGGACCCGCAGATCGACATCTGGGCGGTGGCCAAGCCGGTGCTGGCGAAGATCCTGCGCGAGCGCTACAGCCCGCGCCGGGTGGTGCGCGAGCTGGGCAAGCGCCTGCCGGAAATCATGACCCATGCGCCGGACATGCCGCGGCTGGTGCACGCCTGGCTGACCCAGCAGGTGGAAGGCCGCCACGAACTGGCGATGCGTTCGCGCGATCTGGTCGCGCTCGATGCCAGCCTGCAGCGCCTGCAGAAGCGCGCCGTGGGCGCGATCACCGGTGTGGGCCTGCTCGCCATCGCTGCACTGATGTATGTGCTGCAGCCGCCGGGCTGGTACTGGGGCGACGTGCCGGCGTGGAGCTGGCTGTCCGGTGCGGTCGGCGTGGTGGCGCTGGCGCGCGCGTGGTGGCGCTGACCCCGGCAGATTGAAGATCGGCGGCACGGTACGCCGCCGATCAATTACAGGCTCACCAGTGGTAGCCCAGGCCCAGGTGCGATTGCACACTCTGGAAGCTGTCCAGGCGCGTCCTGTGCCAGGTCTTGCCGATACCCACGTCCAGCACCAGATGCTCACCCAATGGCTGGCTGCGGCGCAGGAAGGCACGCCGTGCATTGTGCTCGCGCAGCAGCAGCGGATCGGACTCGGCGGTATAGCCGGACGTGCCGCTGCCCAGCCACAGCTGGGTCGAGCCACGGCCTTGCCCATCCTTCAGCCGCAGCGACAGTGTGGTGCCATGCCCATCCGGTCCATTGGACTGGCGGTGCCGCTCGTGGCGCAGTGAGGCAGTCACGCGCGGAAAGTAATGCGAGGCACCCACCGACCAGCCGCTCACATGGGCGCCGGCATGGTACTGGGCGTATTTGCCGCCCACGCTCAGTACGGTCTGCGGTGTCACTTTCCACTGGATGTCCTGGTTGACCTGGCGGTTGACGAACACCGGATCATCGTTGGATGCCGTGACAGCGGTGCGGGTGGACAGGCGCGGGCTCCAGCGATGGTGCAGCGAGCCCTGCATGCGGTTGCCGCTGAATCGCCTGCTGCCGTAGTCACGCTCGCCATGGGCCAACCCCAGGTGCCAGCGGCTGCCGCCACTGCGGCCGGCCACGTCCACGGTCTGTACGTCGCGCTTGCCGAAGCCATCGCTGTAGTCGGCATGGTCCAGCTGCACCGTGACACGGTCGACGCCGGCGTGGGCGCTGCAGACAGCCAGCAGCAGGGCGCATGGCAGTGCGCCACGGATGATCAATCGCATGGGGTTACTCCAGGGGTTGGGAATGCAATGACTGCAGCAGCCGGTAGCGGCCGGGCGGCAGGTTTCGTTCCACGGTGATGCGCGGCCCGAACTGGCTTCCCGGCGCGACGATGCGGCCGGGCAGGATGATCACGGCGACGCCCAGCGCGGCACCTTCGCCGATCCAGGCGCCGAGCTTGTCGCGCTGGCTGTCGATGACGGTGTCGCCGATGTGGACGGTGACCATTGCCCCATCCAGGCGATGGTTGCTGGTACGCACCAGGGCGCCGAGATAGACCCGGTCATCGATGCGGCTGTCGGCGATGAAGCACTGCGGGCCGATGCTGACCTGGTTGCCCAACCGTGCGTTCTTCAGTTCGCTGGCAAAGCCGATACGCGTGCCGTCACCGATGCACAGCGGGCCGCGCAGCAGTGCGTTGTTGCCGATCAGGCAGTCGCGGCCGATCGACACCGGACCCTGGACATGGGCGCCGTCGCAGATGCGACTGCCGGCACCGATCCGTACGGCGCCCTGCAGGGTGGCCCGTGGCGAGACCCTTGCGTCGGGATCAGTGTGGGGCGCAAGTGTCGACAGTGCCTCGGCCATCGCGGCGAGGTCATTCCACCACATGCGGGTACCTCGTCGGCTTGTCGCGCACGGGTTCGCGGCCGGTGAACAGCCCCGCCAGGCCATGAAACAGCCAGATCGCATAGGCGAGCAGTACATACAGCATCGAGAAGGCCGCCGCCGGCACCAGCCACGCACGTCGGTGGTGGATGGCACTGATCACTGCCAGCAGCATGACGATGCCGGTCCAGAACAGCGGCATCACCGACAGGGCAAGGCCACCCGGTCCGTGCAGCCGGGCCGCGCCGAACCATACCTGCAGCGACAGCATGATGCCGGCCAGGGCGAGCAGCATCATCGGCAGGATGCTGAAAATGCCGAAGCGTGTCAGCAGCAGGTGGCGATGCAGGCGCATGCATACCGCATAGCCGACGATCCAGCGTCGCCAGCGCCGCCATTCCTCCACCAGCGTGTTGCATTCCTGCGGGTAGACCACGCAGCGGATGCTCTGGCGAACCCGATAGCCCTGCGCAACCAGCGACCAGGACATGTCGAGGTCTTCCACGCGGGTGCGATCGGAAAATCCGACCTTGCGCAGCACCGAAGTACGGAACAGGCCACACGAGCCGGAAACGATGAACGGTGCGCCGCCCAGCCATTGCTGGAAGCTGCGCTTGATCACGATCATCGGCAGTTTCAGGCTGGCGCGCACATGGGGGAGGAAGCCGGCGCCCTGCAGGCTGGACGAGGGGACCCCGCCAACCGCATCGGCGCCGCGCTCGATCTCGGCCAGCAGATAACCCAGGCCATGGCTGCGCGGATCGATATGGGTATCTGCATCGGTCAGGAACACCTGCTCGGCGGTTGCGTGCTGCAGCCCGTGCATCAGCGCACCGCCCTTGCCGGTGTTGGCCTGGTGCACGGCCACCAGGCGCCCGGGCCAGCGCGCCTGCAGCGCATCAAGCACCTGAGCCGTGTTGTCGGTGGAACCATCGTTGACACAGATCACCCGCGCCACGTACGGGTTTTCCAGCAGGCTGGCCAGCGAGCGCTCCAGGCATGGGGCTTCGTTGTAGGCCGGCACGATCGCGTCGATGCTGTACAGGCGGGTGCTGGGCCGGCGCGAGGCCTGCACGCAGATTCGTACCAGGATGAAAGCGCACATGGCCAGGAACAACAGCGTCTTCATCAAAGCACCAGACGGTAGGGCAGGAAGCCCTCGCTGGGACCGATGCCGATCTGCTGGCCACGGAACTGCGCATGGCAGCGGAGGTGGCTTTCCTGCATGTAGTGGCGATCGCCCTGGCTGGCATGCTCGCGCAGCGCGTGGATCTTCAGCTCCAGCTGCGCGCTGATGTCCTCGAACACCTGCGGCGCGAACTGCGGCAGGGTGCTGGGGCTCTCATAACAGAGGATCTGCGGAATGTGGCGGCAGGCGATGATCGACGCTTCGTGAACGGTGCGATGGTCCTGGTGATGATCCTCACCACACATCGTGTAGATGCGGCCTGGTTCGATCAGCGTGCAGACCTGTTCGATCGACGCAATGATGTCGTTGCGGCAGGCGGGGAATCGCGTGTCCGGGAAATCCTGCTGGATCACCTCGGCCACCCCGAGCCGGCGCAGGGCGCGATGCGATTCATCGCTGCGATCGATGCCGGCGTGGCAGCCCCG
The DNA here is from genome assembly GCF_059371375.1 of Stenotrophomonas sp. YJH_SMC_64. Classification (NCBI taxonomy): domain Bacteria; kingdom Pseudomonadati; phylum Pseudomonadota; class Gammaproteobacteria; order Lysobacterales; family Lysobacteraceae; genus Stenotrophomonas; species Stenotrophomonas sp. YJH_SMC_64. The sequence continues at coordinate 155,932 of NZ_JCAFUN010000012.1, forward strand.
GCCGCCGCGGCTGAGTACCAGTGCATGGATGCGTGAGCCGGCGCGAGCGAGCTTTGCCAGGCTGCCACCGCAACCGAGTTCGATGTCATCTGGATGGGCACCGATTGCCAGAATGTTCAATGTCATGGCCGTGTCCTAGCGGAAGCCGGGTGCGCGGCGGCCAGGCATGCTGTCCCCGCGCGAAGGAGGCGGAAACTATCTCAGCGTGAAAATGCAGCAGCTCTAGGATTCATACGAAATTCCGGGATTCGGGTAAGAATGGACGCTGCGTCATGGCGAGCTCAGCGGAAAATGGCCCTGGAACTGTCGGAACTGAAGAACGAACTGGCCCACTTCGGTGCCGAAAACGACGCCCGTGAAGTCGAACGCGGCCGCCGCATGCTCAACATCACGCCAGATACGGGCGAATTCCTCGCGGTGCTGGTGCGCTTCGGCACTGCGCGCCGCGTACTGGAGATCGGCACCTCCAACGGCTATTCGACGCTGTGGCTGGCCGAGGCCGCCGCCGCCATCGACGGCCACGTGACCACGCTGGAATACGCCGAGGACAAGGCGGCGATGGCGCGTGACACCTTCGCGCGCAGTGGCCTGGCCGATCGCATCACGCTGGTCCACGGCGATGCCGGGCCGTGGCTGGCAGAGGCCGCCGATGCCAGCATTGACCTGCTGTTCCTCGATTCGGACCGCGGGCAATACGCCGGCTGGTGGCCGCAGCTGCGCCGCGTGCTGCGTCCGGGTGGCCTGCTGGTGGTGGACAACGCCACCTCGCATGCGGGAGAGATGGAACCGCTGCGGACGCTGCTGGACGCTGATCCGGACTTCAGCACCAGCCTGGTGCCGGTGGGCAACGGCGAGCTGCTGGCCGTACGCAACGCCTGACCGCCGTGCTACCCGCGCCTGATCCGGTAGTGCCGGCCGCGCCTGATCTGGTAGTGCCGGCCGCTGGCCGGCAAGCCCAGCAGCCAGACGATCCGCAGGCAGCCGGCCAGCGGCCGGCTCTACCGCATTCAGTGCCCAGCCTCGATAATCCCGCCGTGAGCACCGAACCTGACACCCTCGCCGCGGTCGAGACTGAAACCGCGCCCCTGCAGCTGCTGCACCTGGATGAGCGCCTGGCCGTGGTCAACAAGCCTGCCGGGCTGATGGTCCACGACAGCAAGCTGGCCCGTGGCGAAGACGACTTCCTGGCCGACCGCCTGCGCGAGCAGCTGGGCCGCCCGATCTTCCTCGTGCATCGCCTGGACCGGGCCACCAGTGGCTGCCTGCTGCTGGCCTTTGACCGCGAGACCGCCAGTGCGCTGGGCAAGGCGCTGATGGGTGGCGAGGTGCTGAAGGACTACCTGACCGTCTGCCGGGGCTGGCCGGCCGAACTCGCCTGGCAGGTCGATCATGATCTGGACGGCGGCCCGGGCAAACCGGTGAAAAAGCCGGCGGTCACCGACTTCCAGCGCCTGGCCACCGGAGAGTTGTCGGTGCCGGTCGGTGAATTCACCAGCTCGCGTTATGCGTTGCTGCGCTGCCAGCCACAGACCGGGCGCTTCCGGCAGATCCGCCGGCACCTCAAGCACCTGTCGCATCACATGATCGGCGACACCAGCCATGGTGATGGCCGCCACAACCGCATCTTCCGCATGCAGGGCGTGCACCGCATGCTGCTGCACGCCGAGCGCCTGCGCTTCCCGCATCCTGAGGGTGGCAACGTGGATGTCAGTGCGCCGCTGGATCGTGAGTTCCAGAAGGCGCTGGACCTGTTCGGCTGGCAGGTGGACCTATAGACGGTAGTGCCGGCCGCTGGCCGGCATCTGCCTGATCCCAACCGTACGAGGTTGCCGGCCAGCGGCCGGCACGACCTCACTTCTTTTCCGGCTCGTTGACGATCGCTTCCAGGTCCTTCTGCAGGTCCGCGAACAGCGGCTGCATGCGCGCCTGGATCGCCACCATCACGTTCTGCATCAGGGCCGGGGTCTTGTCCAGCAGGCTCTGGCCGGCCGCGCTCTCGTAAAACTCGGCCATCGCCAGCACGTCTTCCTTGCTGAAAGTCTTCTTGTACAGGTCCACGTACATCGGCCGCAGCTGCTGCCAGGACAGTGCCTGCCGCAGGGTCTGGCTGGTCCGTGCCTGGATCCGCTTCAGCTGCTCCTGCTGCTGGGCATTGAGCTGGCGCTGTGCGGCCACCTGCTGGAACTGCTGCTGCTGCATCGCCTCGATCTGCGGCAGCATGGTGTCGATCATGCTCTGCGCACGTGACGCGGACAGCAGACGGTTGATGTCGCCATCGGTCGGCGGCGCGGCCAGGGCGGGGACACTGGCCACGGCCAGCGCCAGCAGCAGGGCGGCGCGGCGCAGCAGGGAGGGCAGGGCGGGTGCGGAGCGGGTCATGCGAAGCTTCCTGCGGTACATGGGACGGCCAGCATACCCGCAGCCAAGGCGAAGGCGGCGTGTTCGGTACCTGATCGGCGGCATACGGCGCGCGATGCGCACTCCGACACGTGGCTGCCGCTACAATGCGCGGATGGGCAGTGGACCGGTCACCATCAACGCGCAGCTTGAAATCCCCGACGGCGAGATCGTCGAGCGGTTCGTGCGTGCCAGCGGTGCCGGTGGCCAGAACGTCAACAAGGTCTCCACTGCGGTGGAACTGCGTTTCGACGTGGCCAACTCGCCCTCGTTGCCCGAACCGTTGCGCACGCGCCTGCTGGCGCGGCGTGACCGGCGCATGACCGGCGAAGGCGTGCTGGTCATCGACGCGCAACGTTTCCGCACCCAGGATCGCAATCGCGAGGATGCGCGCGAGCGGCTGGCGGCCTTCATCCAGGCCGGGCTGAGCGTGCCCAAACCGCGCAAGGCCACCAAGCCGACCCTCGGGTCGAAACTGCGTCGTCTGGACGCCAAACGCGGGCGCGCGCAGATCAAGCGCGGGCGCTCATCACGTGACTGGGAGTGATTGCTTGAACAACCCGACTCCGCTGCTGCCGGCCGTGCCGCCGCAGATGCCACAGGTCAAACCCAATGCCTTCCTGCGCTGGCTGGCGCGCTGCACCCTGCGCATGGGCGGCTGGAAGGTGACCGGCACCCTGCCTGACATCCCGCGCCTGGTGTTCATCATCGCGCCGCATTCGTCCAACTGGGACGGCCTGTGGGGCATGGCGGCCAAGATCGCGCTGGGCATGAAGGTGAAGGTGCTGGGCAAGGCCTCGCTGTTCTGGTGGCCGCTGGGGCCGCTGCTGCACAAGCTGGGCGTGATCCCGCTGGACCGCAGCTCGCCGCAGGGCACGGTGGGCCAGGCGGTGGACCTGCTGCGCAACAACGAGAAGATGTGGTTCGCCATCACCCCCGAGGGCACCCGCAAGGCGGTGAAGGAGTGGAAGGCCGGCTTCCTGAAGATCGCCCGGATGGCCGACGTGCCGATCCTGGCCGCCTATTTCCATTACCCGGAAAAGACCATCGGCATCGGCCCGCTGTTCCAGCCGACCGGCGACGATGCTGCCGACATGGCCGCCATCCGCGAGTTCTACCGGCCGTGGATCGGCAAGACCCGCGGCACGGTCTGAGCCGGCCGCAGGCCGTCGCATAGACGCCACGTCCGGCACATGCCGGGCGAGCGCGACAGGAGTAGGGTGGAGGGCTGGTATTCCATACCGTCTGCCCAAGGAGCGTTTTACATGTCGCGTACCGTAGTCCTGGCCGCCGCCATCAGCCTGGCGCTGGCGGCCTGTTCCGGCAAGGAGTCCACCCCCGTGTCCGATGCCCAGAAAGCCCCGGCCCAGCAGCCGGCCGAAGCCTCCACCAATCCGCTGCTGAGCGCCAGCACGCTGCCGTTCCAGGCGCCGCAGTTCGACAAGATCAAGGACAGCGACTACCTGCCGGCCTTCGAAGAAGGCATGCGCCAGCACCTGGCCGACGTTCGCAAGATCGCCGACAGCAGCGAGCCGGCCACCTTCGACAACACCATCGTGGCGATGGAGCGCAGCGGCGAGACCCTGACCCGCGTGTCGCGCATCTTCTTCGGCCTGGTCCAGGCCGATACCAACGATGCGCGCCAGAAGATCCAGGAAGAAGTGGCGCCGAAGCTGGCTGCGCACCAGGACGAGATCAACCTCGACCCGAAGCTGTTCGCGCGCGTGAAGTCGATCTATGACCAGCGCGACACGCTTGAACTGGATCCGGTGCAGAAGCGCCTGGTCGAGCACTACTACGATGGCCTGGTGCGCGCCGGCGCACAGCTGTCCGACGCCGACAAGGCATCGCTGCGCAAGCTCAACGTGGAAGAAACCACCCTTTCCACCCAGTTCCACACCCGCCTGGTGGCCGCTACCGCCGCTGCGGCCGTTGTCGTTGACGACAAGGCCAAGCTGGCCGGCCTGGACGAGGATGCGATCAACAACGCCGCCAACGCAGCGAAGGAGCGCAAGCTGGATGGCAAGTTCCTGCTGCCGCTGCAGAACACCACCCAGCAGCCGGTGCTCGGCTCGCTGAGTGACCGCGACCAGCGTGCCGCCGTGCTGAAGGCTTCGGAAACCCGCGCCGAGCGTGGCGATGCCAACGACACCCGGCAGACCGTGCAGCGCCTGGCCCAGCTGCGTGCGCAGAAGGCCAAGCTGCTTGGCTTCGACACCTTCGCCGACTACCAGCTGGGCGACCAGATGGCCAAGACCCCGGCTGCCGCGCTGAAGCTGCTGACCGACACCGTGCCGGCCGCTACCGCCAAGGCGCGCGCCGAAGCCGGCGAGATCCAGAAGGTGATCGACGCGCAGAAGGGCGGCTTCCAGGTCGCCGCCTCGGACTGGGATTTCTACGCCGAGCAGGTGCGCAAGGCCAAGTACGATCTGGACGAGTCGCAGATCAAGCCGTACTTCGAACTGGACAACGTGCTGCAGAACGGCGTCTTCTACGCCGCCACCCAGCTGTACGGCATCACCTTCAAGCCGCGTACCGACATTCCGACCTACAACCCGGACATGAAGGTGTACGAAGTGTTCGACAAGGACGGCACCTCGCTGGCCCTGTTCTACACCGACTACTTCAAGCGTGACAGCAAGTCTGGCGGCGCCTGGATGGACGTGTTCGTCGAGCAGGACGGCCTGACCGGCGCCAAGCCGGTGGTCTACAACGTCTGCAACTTCACCAAGCCGGCCGCCGGCCAGCCTGCGCTGATCAGCTTCGACGACGTCACCACCATGTTCCATGAGTTCGGCCATGCACTGCATGGCATGTTCTCGAACGTGAAGTATCCGTCGATTGCCGGCACCGCCACCTCGCGCGACTTCGTCGAGTTCCCGTCGCAGTTCAACGAGCACTGGGCGCTGGACCCGAAGGTGTTCGCCAACTACGCCAAGCACTACAAGACCGGCGAGGCGATGCCGCAGGAGCTGGTCGACAAGATCCTCAAGGCACGCAGCTTCAACCAGGGCTATGCGACCACCGAGTACCTGTCGGCCGCACTGCTGGACCTGGCCTGGCACACGCAGAAGGCCGACGCGCCGCTGCAGGACGTCGGCGCCTTTGAAGCCAGCGCGCTGAAGAAGTTCAAGGTCGACCTGCCGCAGGTGCCGCCGCGCTACCGCACCACCTACTTCGACCACATCTGGGGTGGCGGTTACTCGGCCGGCTACTACGCCTACTTCTGGGCCGAAGTGCTGGATCATGACGCCTACCAGTGGTTCACCGAACACGGTGGCCTGACCGCCGCCAATGGCCAGGAATTCCGCGACAAGATCCTCTCGCGCGGCAACAGCGTGGAGCTGTCGACCCTGTACCGCGATTTCCGCGGCAAGGACCCGTCGGTGGAACCGCTGCTGAAGTTCCGCGGACTGAAATAAGCGCGACCTGAAGTACGAAAGAAATAACGGCGGGGGAAACCCCGCCGTTTTTCGTTGAATCGATACCATCGACAGATTCCGCAGTTTGCCGCTCATCCACGCATGGCGTGGATCCATGCATCGACCAAGGTCGACACCCACCAAAAGCAGGCCATGCTGTTCCGACAGTTCGCGGAGATCTGTCGAAGGCGGGGTGGGTCCGGTTGCGGGGGTGTCCGCGGCATGGATGCCGCGGCCAAGCTTACAGGCACGTACTTGCAGCGTCCCCCGCAACCGGACCCACCCCGCCATCCCCCAGGAAAACGGCTTTGGCTGTTGCTGTTGAGGTTGCCGGCCAGCGGCCGGCACTACCGGGTGCCGGGCACAGCCCGGCCATCACGTCCCCACGTGTACCCGGTTGGCCTGTTCGGCTAGCCCCAGGTGATCCAGCGCGATGTCCAGCGCCAGCACATAGCTCTGCGCACCGTACCCGGCGGCGATGCCCAGGCGCTGGCCGACACCGGCCGGCAGGCACGGCTCGGCCACCGCGCCGTCGTCATGTACTTCCACGTAGGCGTTGTGCAGGTAGGGCAGCAGGCGCTGAAGACGCAGGCTGTTGGCACACGCACCCGGGTCCAGCAGCGTCACCTCGCCACGGCTGTGGTCGGCCACGCGCAGGGCGTCCAGCAGTTCCTGTTCCGAGCCGCAGGCGCGTATCGCCACGCTGGTGCCGGCGTCGATTGCCCGGTGCACCAACGACTTCAGTACCGGTGCCGGCAGCGGCATGGCGGTACGGATCAGCGCACCGGCGGCTTCCGGGCCACGGATGATGAAGATCGACATGGCTCAGCCCTCCTGCGCCAGGCGGCGGCCGACGATGGCCAGCGACAACGGATAACCGGCCTGCTGGCTGCGCTGGTCGATGACCACCGCCGCCGGGCCATGCTGCAGTCGCAGGCGCGCCTCCAGGCCGGGCTCGCTGGGTGCCTGCAACTCGATGTACTGCGCCGGCAGCCGTTCCAGCGCCGCCTGCAGCGCACCGCCCTCGGCCTGCCATTGCGCCTCGTCGGCCACGCCGACATCCAGCAGCACCCAGTCGGCCGAACGCGCCTGTGGCTGGCACAGGCACTGGCGCACTTCGGACAGGCTGGCGCAGTCGCTGCACAGCACGCGATGGCCGTTCAGCTGCGCCGGCAGCTGCGGGCGCGGCACGGACGAAGATGCGTGGCGGATCACCAGGAGGGTCATACAACACCTTGCGGAATGCGCCCTGCGGCGCGGTGGGCACACGATGCGCGCGCTGGCCGTAAAGGTGCGATGCCCGCGGCCGGTCCCGCGCGTAAAACCTGCGTAACCCGGCGCTACCGGGAACCTCTCCCCCCATGTGTGGTCTGATGCAGCTACCACCCACCCGGAGCCTGCCATGGACGCCGTTGCCCGCCCTCCCTTTTCTGATCGCGCGCTGGCCTGGCTGAAGAAGGAGGCGCTGCCGTTGCTGGTGATGCTCGGCCTGCTCGCCGCCGCCCGCGATACCCTCGCCAACCACTACGTGGTGCCCAGCGGTTCGATGCAGCCGACCCTGCAGCCCGGCGACCGGGTGGTGGTGGACATGCGCGCCTACGGCCTGCGCCTGCCATTCACCAGCAGGGAACTGATGTCCACCGGCACGCCGCAGCGCGGCGAAGTGGCGGTATTTGATTCGCCAGCCGACGGCACCCGCCTGATCAAGCGCGTTGCCGCAGTGGCCGGTGACCATGTGCAGCTGCACGAAGGGCACCTGACCATCAACGGCCAGCCGCTGCAGACTGCGGACCTGCAGGATGTGGAAGCCTTCGGTGAACGCCGTGCCAGCCTCGATCTGGACATGGGGGGCGGCCCGGACATCGCCGACCTGGTGGTGCCGGACGGCAAGGTGCTGGTGCTGGGTGACCACCGTGGCAACAGCTTCGATGGCCGCTTCTTCGGCTTCGTAGATGCCGACAAGGTCTACGGCCGTGCGGTGGCGGTGTACTACCGCCGCGGCGACGGTTTCGAGTGGCAGCGCCTGTAAGCTGAATTGATACTTCTTGAGTATCAATCCTGACTTATCAGGTTATGGATCGACTGGATGGACGGGCCTAGTCTGAGGCCCGTTCCCTCCCACGCCCGGCCGTCCCCACCGGCCTTTCGATTCCATGACTGGCGAAACTGCGGCGGCCGTTGAAGGCCGTCCCTCCACTCTCGATACCGGCACCGACGCCCGCATCCAGCAGGGCACCCCGGCCTTCCGCCGCACCGCGATGGCGCTGTTCCTGGCCGGCTTCTCCACCTTCGGCCTGCTGTACACCGTGCAGCCGTTGCTGCCCGAGTTCAGCCGTCACTTCGGCGTGTCCGCCGCTGGCAGCGCGATGTCGCTGTCGTTGACCACTGGCACGCTGGCGGTGGCGATGCTGCTGGCCGGCCTGCTGTCCGACGCGGTCGGCCGTCGGCCGTTGATGATCGTTGCGCTGTTGGCGTCGGCCATGCTGTCGCTGTGCACCGCGCTGGTGGACGACTGGACCACGCTGCTGGTGCTGCGGACCCTGCTTGGCCTGGCGCTGAGCGGCGTGCCGGCGGTAGCGATGACCTACCTGGTCGAGGAAATGGACAGCCGCGCGCTGGGCCTGGCGATGGGCCTGTACATCGGCGGCAACGCCATCGGTGGCATGAGCGGGCGCCTGCTGGCCGGCATCATCGCCGACCACTGGGGCTGGTGCTGGGGTATCGGCGTGGTTTCGATCATCGCCGTGGCCAGCACCGTCCTGCTGTGGCTGCAGCTGCCACCGTCGCGGCACTTCCATGCACGTCGCGGCGGCCTGCGCCAATTGCCGTCGCGCTGGCGCACGCTGTTCGCCGACCCGGGCCTGCCATGGCTGTTCGCCACCTCGTTCGTACTGATGGGCGTGTTCGTCACCCTCTACAACTACCTGGGCTATCACCTGCTGGCGCCGCCCTACCATCTCAGCCAGACCGTGGTCGGGCTGATCTTCAGCGTCTATCTGGTGGGTACCTTCAGTTCGGCGTGGATGGGCCAGCAGGCCACGCGCTACGGACGCGGCCGCATCCTGTCGATCTCGTTCGCGCTGATCGGCGCCGGCATCGCGCTGCTGGCGATGCCGTGGCTGAGCACGATGGCGCTGGGTATCGCACTGGTGACCTTCGGCTTCTTCGGTGGTCATTCCGTGGCCAGCAGCTGGGTTGGAAGCCGCGCCGGCGCGATGCGTGCGGAAGCCTCGGCGCTGTACCTGTTCGCCTACTACCTGGGGTCCAGCGTGCTGGGCGGTGTGGGTGGCCTGGCCTATGCAGCTTGGGACTGGCTTGGCGTGTGTGCGTTCGCCGCCGTGCTGACCCTGATCGGCGGTGGCATCGTCTGGGCGCTGCAGCAGCGCGCGCCGCAGCCGGTCACGGCGTGACCCAACGCACGGTAGTGCCGGCCGCTGGCCGGCAACCACGGTGTGGCGGGTCTGCCGAGGTAGAGTCGACTGTTAGTTGACTGCTCTTCCATCAGATCGCGAAAACCCCGCGCTGCGCGCGATAGTCGACTAACAGTCGACTCTACCGGCGAATGCCCCGCGCAGCAGCGTGGCGAAATTGCGGATCAACGGGGTTACCCGTTCGCGATGCCACGCCAGCTGCACTTCCGAATGCGCACCGGCATCGGCCAGCGCCACGAAGCGCGATCCTTCCACCCGGATGTGATCGCACGAAGACGGCAGGATCGCGGCGCCCAGGCCCGCGGCGGCCAGGCTGATCAGCGTCGATGCTTCACCCGCTTCCTGCACGATGCGCGGCGTGAATCCGGCAGCCGCACACAACGCGATCATGTGGTCGTGGATGCCCGCGCCCGCGCTGCGCCGGAATGCCACGAACGGTTCCTGCGCGAAGTCGCGCAGCGACAGCGTGCCCTGCTTCGAAAGCCGGTGCAGGGCCGGGTGCCCGGCATGCACGATCAACGCCAGCGGATCGACGAACAGGCTGTGCGCCACCAGTTCCGGCGGCAGCGCACGCTTGCGGATGATGCCCACGTCCAGTGACCCGTCGAGCAGCGCGTCGATCTGCTGCAGGGTGTTCATCTCGCTCAGCTGCAGCCGCACCTGCGGATACTGCTGGCGGTAATGCAGGATCGAACGCGGAATCTGCGGCGACAGCGGCGTGGCGCGGGTCAGGCCGATGTGCAGTTCACCCTGCTCACCGCGCTGCGCGCGCTGTACCTCGTCCACCGCCGTCTCCACCTGCTGCACGATGGCGCGTGCACGTTCCTGCAGCAGCTCGCCCGCAGGCGTCAGCTGCACACGACGATGGCTGCGCACGAACAGGCGCGCACCGATCAGGTCCTCCAGCTGGCGGATCTGCTGGCTGAGCGGCGGCTGCGACATGCCCAGCCGCTCCGCCGCCTGGCCGAAGTGCAGCGTATCGGCAACAGCGAGGAAGTAACGCAGGTGGCGGAGTTCGATGGACATGCGGCCAGTTTATTCATCGTCAGCCGGAAATGAATCAGAGATGGGATCCGATCCCGTGCCGACCAACGGTCGGCACCCACCAACAGCAGCTGGCACCAACAGCAGCAACCAACTGTCGAAGGCGGGGTGGGTCCGGTTGCGGGGGTGTGAGCGGCATGGATGCCGCGACCAAGCCCCCATGGACGGATTTGCGGCGTCCCCCGCAACCGGACCCACCCCGCCATCCCACGGAATGCCCGCTGTTGCTTTTGAGGTTGCCGGCCAGCGGCCGGCACTACCGCAGGTGCAGGGCGGCAGCCCTGCAAACCAGAACACTCCTCACCGCTCCGAATGCCCGCTCTGGTCGTAATCGCGCGGGCTGAACAACTCCGGCTGGATCAGCTCGATGAACGCCCGCGCCTGCGCCGACAGCGCCTTGCCCCGGCGCACGATCACCCCGTAACTGCGTTCCGGGAACCAGCGCTTCATCGACCGCGCCGCCAACCGCTCGCGGTCGGCCTCGTTCAGGCACAGCGCCGGCACGATCGAAATGCCCATGCCCATCGCCACGTACTGCTTGATCACCTCCCAGCCGCCGACCTCCAGTGCCACGGTGTAGGCGATGCGGTGGCGCTGGAACACCTGGTCCACCAGGCGGTAGGTGATCTGCCGCTTCGGCGGCAGTACCAGCGGATAGCGCGCGATGTCGGCCAGCTCCAGCTCGCCGCCACTGGCCAGCGGATGATCGTGCGGTGCGATCAGCACCTGCTCGAAGCGGTAGGCCGGGGCGTAGCTCAGGTCGGCCGGCACATCGGTCATCGAACCGATCGCCAGGTCGGCGGCATCCTCGCGCAGCAGGTCGGTGCCGTCGGCGCTGATCGCGTTGTGCAGGGTCAGACGCACGTCCGGGTGATGCAGGCGGAAGCGTTCGACGATCTTCGGCAGCAGGTAGAGGATGGTGGAACTGTTGGCGGCGATGTTCAGTTCGCCCGCATCCAGGCCGCGCACCTTGTCGCGGAAGCGCGCCTCCAGCCCGTCCAGGTTTTCCACCAGTGGTTGCGCCATTTCATACAGCAGCTGGCCCTCGCGGCTGGGCACCAGGCGCCGCCCGCTGCGCTCGAACAGCGGCACCCCCAGCTCCCGCTCCAGCGCCTGCAACTGAAGGCTGATCGCCGGCTGGCTGACGAAAAGTGCCTCAGCCGCCCGTGAGACCGAACCCAGGCGCACGGTCTGGCAGAACGCGCGCAGCGGCTTCAGCCGGTCAGATTTGTAGGAAAAACGCGGACTTGGCGGGGTGCGTGTGCTCATCGTGTCACGAGTATTAGCACAACTTATGTAGAACATTGCAAAAACTGTTTTGCCAAATACTCCGGCCCAGCGGCACCGTGGAGTCGTTCCCCCACCGCTGGAGTCGCCCCATGTCCGCCGTCGCTTCCGCTGTTCCCACCCCTGCCAGCAAGGCTACCCCCGGCATCGCCCTGGCGACCCGCGTGGCCGGCCAGGACACCGTGCTGCCGGCGCCGCTGCTGGCCCTGCTGGTGTCGCTGCACCGTGCGGTGGAACCGGGCCGGCAGGCACGGCTGCAGGCCCGCCGCGAGCGCCAGGCGTTCTTCGACCAGGGCGGCCTGCCGGACTTCCGCGAAGACACCACCGCGATCCGCAACGGCGACTGGCGCGTTGCCCCGCTGCCGGCCGCGCTGCAGGACCGCCGCGTCGAGATCACCGGCCCGACCGATCCGAAGATGGTCATCAACGCGCTGAACTCCGGCGCCAAGGTGTTCATGGCCGACTTCGAGGATTCGACCTCGCCGACCTGGCGCAACCTGCTGGCCGGCCAGCTGTCGCTGGCGGCGGCGGTGCGCGGTGATCTGCAATTCACCGCTGCAAATGGCAAGCACTACAGCCTGCGCCCGTACGACGAGCAGGCGGTGCTGATCGTGCGCCCGCGCGGCTGGCACCTGGACGAAAAGCACGTGGCCATCGACGGCCAGCCGCTGGCCGGTGGCCTGTTCGACGCGGCGGTGTTCGCCTTCCACAACGCCCGCACCCTGCAGGCGAAGGACCGCGGCCCGTACTTCTACCTGCCCAAGCTGCAGAGCATGGAAGAGGCGGCGCTGTGGGAGACCGCGCTGTCGCACATCGAAGGCATGCTCGGCCTGCCACATGGCCAGATCAAGGTGACGGTGCTGATCGAAACGCTGCCGGCGGTGTTCGAGATGGACGAGATCCTGCACGCGCTGCGTGACCGCATCGTCGGCCTGAACTGCGGGCGCTGGGACTACATCTTCTCGTACCTGAAGACCTTCCGCCGCCACGCCGACCGCGTGCTGCCCGAACGCGGCCAGGTGACCATGACCCAGCCGTTCCTGAAGGCCTATTCGGAGCTGCTGATCCAGACCTGCCACCGCCGCGGTGCGCATGCGATGGGCGGCATGGCCGCGCAGATTCCGATCAACAACGATGCCGCCGCCAACGAACAGGCGATGGCCCGCGTGCGCGCCGACAAGCTGCGCGAAGTCACCGCCGGCCATGACGGCACCTGGGTTGCGCACCCGGCGCTGATTCCGGTGGCGATGGCGATCTTCGACGAACACATGCCCGGTGCGAACCAGCACAGCGTGCTGCGCCAGGACGTGCGCGTCGGCCGCGACGAACTGATCGCACGGCCGCCGGGCACCATCACCCGCGCCGGATTCGAAGGCAACGTGGAAGTCTGCGTGCGCTACCTGGCCGCTTGGCTGGATGGCAACGGCTGCGTGCCGATCCACCACCTGATGGAGGATGCGGCCACCGCCGAGATCAGTCGCAGCCAGTTGTGGCAGTGGCTGCACACGCCGGGCCAGCAGCTGGACGACGGCACCGCGATCGACCTCGCGCTGCTGGATTCCACCCTCTCGCAGCTGCCGGCACGGCTGGGCGATACCGCCGCGCTGCCCGGTGGCGCACGCATCGGCGAGGCCATCGCCCTGCTCGGCGAACTGAGCCGCAGCGACGAACTGACCGATTTCCTGACCCTGCCGGCCTACGCGCGCATCGACTGACCGACTGCCCGCAAACCCGCCGTTTCCCTCCCCGCTGCACGCACGAACCGAACTGGAGAAAGACATGAGCAAGCTGCCCACTGCCGAACAGATCCAGCACGACTGGGATACCAACCCGCGTTGGGAAGGCATCCAGCGCAACTACAGCGCCGCCGACGTGGTGCGCCTGCGCGGCACCGTCCACATCGAGCATTCGCTGGCCCGCCTGGGTGCGGAGAAGCTGTGGGCATCGCTGCATGAGCGCGAGTTCGTCAACGCGCTGGGTGCGCTGACCGGCAACCAGGCCATGCAGCAGGTCAAGGCCGGGCTGAAGGCGATCTACCTGTCCGGCTGGCAGGTGGCGGCCGACGCCAACCTGGCCGGCCAGATGTATCCGGACCAGTCGCTGTACCCGGCCGATTCGGTGCCGGCGGTGGTCAAGCGCATCAACAACACGCTGCTGCGTGCCGATCAGCTGCACCACGCCGAAGGCAAGGATGACATCGACTTCCTGCAGCCGATCGTGGCCGACGCCGAAGCCGGTTTCGGCGGCGTACTCAACGCCTTCGAACTGATGAAGGCGATGATCGAGGCCGGCGCCGCCGGCGTGCATTTCGAAGACCAGCTGGCGTCGGTGAAGAAGTGCGGCCACATGGGCGGCAAGGTGCTGGTGCCGACCCGCGAGGCCATCGAGAAGCTCAACGCCGCACGCCTGGCCGCCGACGTGTTGGGCGTGCCGACCCTGCTGGTCGCGCGCACCGATGCCGAGGCCGCGGATCTGCTGACCAGTGACATCGACGGCAACGACCGCCCGTTCACCACCGGCGAGCGCACCGTCGAGGGCTTCTACAAGACCCGCAATGGCCTGGACCAGGCGATCAGCCGTGGCCTGGCCTACGCGCCCTACGCCGACCTGGTGTGGTGCGAGACCGGCAAGCCGGACCTGGAATTCGCACGCAGGTTCGCCGAGGCGATCCATGCGAAGTTCCCGGGCAAGCTGCTGGCCTACAACTGCTCGCCCAGCTTCAACTGGAAGAAGAACCTGGACGACGCCACCATCGCCAAGTTCCAGCGTGAGCTGGGCAGCTATGGCTACAAGTTCCAGTTCATCACCCTGGCCGGCTTCCACGCGCTGAACTACGGCATGTTCAATCTGGCCCACGGCTACGCACGCCGCCAGATGAGCGCGTTCGTGGAACTGCAGGAAGCCGAGTTCGAAGCCGCCGAGCGTGGCTTCACCGCGGTCAAGCACCAGCGCGAGGTTGGCACCGGCTACTTCGATGCCGTGACCCAGGCGATCCAGCAGGGCCAGTCCTCGACCACCGCGTTGACCGGCTCGACCGAAGAAGAGCAGTTCCACGGCGGGCGCAGCGAACGCGCCGCGTGAGCGGGTAGTGCCGGCCGCTGGCCGGCAACTACATGGACTTCGGGAACATCGATGGGTTGCCGGCCAGCGGCCGGCACTACCGGGCCTCAGAGCGATCAGGGTGGCCAGGGAAGGGCCAGGCAACGCCGGCCGGTCGGGGGACCCGCCGGCGTTGTTGTATCGATGGAAACGCGATGAACGCATGCAGCGTCAATCCAGCGCACCCCACAGTCCGGCAACTTGGCCGAAACCCTGTGAAGGTAGCCATCAGATTGATCCGGAACGACTTTTCCCTGGACCGTGGCGGGCAGAACGGCCACCGCGCGCCTTCACATCGGGAAAGCGGACCACAAGGCTCAAAATGAGATAGGGCGCACATTTTAAAGCGGTGCTATGCTCCGCGGCTCACCAGGGGACGCTGGCGGCGGGTGCAGGGAATGACCGGCAGGGGTGCGGCCGAGAACAGTGATGTGACGTCAGGTATCGCCCGGGTGGCGATGGCCGAGATCGTGCATGCGCTGCTGTCCGATGCCGAGGTCGCATTGTTCGCCAGATTTGCCCGTCCACGCAAGCTTCATGCCGGGCAGTGGCTGTTCCAGCGTGGCCACCGTGGCGAGCGCATGTACGTGATCCTGGAAGGCCAGATCGAACTGGATTTCGGCGAGGACCTGGTGATCAAGACCCTCGGGCAGCAGGAGTTCTTCGGTGAGCTGGGCCTGCTGGTGGGTGATCACCCGCGCAGCGCCAGTGCGCGCGCCCTGGTGGACTGCGAGGTGCTTGAGCTGGGGCCCGCCGACTTCCATCGTCTGGTGGAATCCGATCCGGGCCTGGTCGCCTACTTCCTGCGCCGCACGATCATGCGCGTGCTGACCAACGAACAGGCGCTGATCAGCCAGCTGCGCCGGCGCAACCATGATCTGGAAACCGCGCTGGACAACCTGTACATCACTACCCACCAGCTGACCCACACCCGTGAACTGGTGCGTACCGATGAACTGACTGGGCTGCACAACCGCCGTGGCCTCACCCTGTACCTGCAGGAATGCCGCGCCGATGGCAGTGGACTGCCGCAGGCGCTGCTGCTCATCGACTGCGACCGCTTCAAGCAGATCAATGACCGCCATGGCCACCAGGCCGGCGATCGCGTGCTGCAGAGCATGGGCAACATCCTGCGCTCGATGGCCGGTGAGCAGGACCTGGCCTGCCGGCTCGGCGGTGACGAGTTCTGCCTGATCCTGCGTCGTGGCAACCACGAGATCGTGCAGCACGCGGCAGAGTTCATCCTCAGCGCGGTACACGGCCTGCTCGAGCGCAGCCACGGCACGCCGCACGTCAGCCTGGTCAGCATCGGCGCCAGCCTGCTGGACCCGGATGCGGGCTGGAGCGAGTGGTACGCCAGCGCGGATCGTGCGCTGTACCAGGCCAAGCGTGATGGTGGCAACTGCCTGCGTTGGGCAGACGCAGTGGACTCACCCTAGATCGGGAGACAGAGGCGATGAATGGCGACAACGGAACGTCGGCGCCGCACAACCAGCAACTGCGCGCCCTGCTGTTCACCGACCTGTGTGACTCGCTGCTGCTGGTCGAACGCATCGGCGATGTCGCTGCCGCCGAACTGTTCCAGGAACACGATCGCCTGGTGCTGGCGCTGCAGCAGCGCTGGAACGGCCAGCTGATCGATCGCTCCGACGGACTGTTCATGCTGTTCGAGCGCCCGATCGACGCGCTTGGCTTTGCATTGGATTACCAGCGTGGGCTGCAGCCGCTGGGGCAGAGACACGAGATCCATCTGCAGGCGCGGGCTGGTCTGCATGTGGGCGATGTGCTGACCTGGGAGAACAGCGCCGAGGCAGTGCGGGCTGGCGCCAAGGCGATTGAAGTCGAAGGCCTGGCCAAGCCGACGGCGGCGCGCCTGATGCAGTTGGCACGCCCGGGCCAGATCCTGCTTTCGGCGGTGGCCGAATCCATCGTGCGTCGCTCCAGTGGGTCGCTGGGCGCGATGGCTGAAGGCCTGCAATGGCGGTCGTTCGGGCGATGGCGCTTCAAGGGCGTGAGCCAGCCAGCCGAAGTCTACGGCGTGCAGGCGGCGGGCATGCCCACCCCGGGGCGGCTGCGGCACACGGCCAAGGCCCGGCGTGATCTTCCGTTGTGGCGCCGTCCGCTGGCGATGGCGGCGCAGGCCGCCGTACTGCTGGCCGCAGTGCTTGGCGTCTGGTTGCTGACCCGGCCACAGCCGGCCATCGCGTTCGCCGAACGCGACTGGGTGGTGCTCGGCGGGCTGCATAACCTCACCGGCAATCGACTGCTCGATGACGCCCTGGACCAGGCGTTCCGGATCAGTCTCGAGCAGTCCCGCTACGTCAACGTCGTCAGTGACGACCGCGTCAGCCGCACCCTTGAGATGATGCGGAAACCGCCGGATCGCGGTGTCCGCGAACGTGGCGATGCCGCCGCTGTGGCGGTGCGCACGGGCGCCCGCCTGGTGTTCGTGCCATCGGCGACCGATGTCGGCGGCCGAACCCGCTTCAGCGTGGAGGTGGTCGAGCCGTCGACGCTGCGCACCCTGGCCGTGGTATCCGCCGATGCGAAGGCCGGTGCGGTACTGGCGGCAGTGGACGATGTTTCGCGCCAGCTGCGCGATCGCCTGGGCGAAGAGCCCGCATTGATCCAGCGCGACAGCCAATCCCTGCCGGAGGTGACCACGGGCAGCATGGATGCGTTGCGTGCGTTTGCCTTGGGCCAGAAGCGCTACAGCCGAGGAGATTTCAACGGCGCGATGGCGTTCTTCGGGCAGGCGATCGAGGTCGATCCTGAGTTCGCCCTGGCATGGCTGGGCCAAGCCCGCTGTCGCTTCGCCATGATGAATTACCGCGATGCCCGGCGTCTGCTGGCAGAGGCCGACCGTCGATCAGGGCACCTTACGCCGCGCGAGCGCCTGTACGTGCAGAACTGGGCGCTGCAGATCAGTGATCCGGATCGCGCCACCGATGGCTGGGCGCGCATGGCGGAGCTGTATCCGGATTACATGCCTGCAAGCTACAACGCCGGTCTGAATCTTTTCCACGAGAACCGCCTTGCCGAGGCCCTGGCGCTTTCCAGGCGTGTTGCACAAAGCAGGGTCGAGCTGCCTGAGATCGCGCAGGACCAGTACGGCCGCGCCTTGCTGGCCAGCGAGCGCTATGCAGAGGCTGACATCGCGTTCAGCCGTGCCGCCGGCAATGGTTGGGAAGGTGCATTGATGCGCCAGGCGACGGTGGCGGCAGCGCGTTCCGAGTTCGAGAAGGCCAATGCGCTGCTTGGGCGGATCGATCCAGGCAACTTCCATGCTGGCAATTTCGCTACCACGATTGCGCTTGACCAAGGCGATGTCGAGGGCGCCATCAAGCTCGCCGAACAGGGAAGGATGCTTGCCGGACAGCGCCAGGGCATGGATCGGTACAACTTCGACATGCCCCTGGCCGTCGCCTACATGATGGCCGGCAGAAGGTCGAAGGCGCTGATGGTGGCGCGCGTGGCCGCGACCGCGCCGTTCGCAGAGCTGAGCGGCGAACCCGCGGTGGAGGTAGTGGATCGCCTGGTTGCAGCACACGCGGCAGCCTTGCTGGCACTGAGACTGGGCGATGCCGCACCGGCCAAGGCGGTCCAGGCCCGGATGAACGCGCTTCAGGATCTCCCTGACAGCAGCGTGTTGCGCCAGTACGTCACCCTGTTGGCCGGGCGGATGATGCAGCATGAGGGCCGGCCCCAGGCCGGGCTGGACCTGCTCGTACCGCTGTTGAAGAAGCAGCCACGCCTGCAGGTGCGGCTGGCAGTGCGTGACCTGGCGCTGGAGGCGGGCCTGAAGGATGTTGCCCAGGAGCAGACGCGTTGGCTGCGTGATCGCCCCGGATTTGCATATGCAGAAGCGCAATGCAGCTTCTGCCTGCAGGCGCTTAACGTAGTGGATGTGCGGAGGCTCATGGCGGCGCCGGCAATCGAGGCTGCCGACACCATGGCCTCGATGCCTCAGCGCAGCGTGCGCGGCGAGCCGTAACCGTCCTCAAGCATCGGCACGGAGTAGCCGGTACCACTGGTCAGCATGGCGATGATCTGCTCTTCGGCCTGTGCGATGACGTCTTTCTCCGCCAGGCAGATGTTCTTGCAGCAATCCTGCACGAACTGCTGAAGGTCAGCCGGGTTGGATGGAACGTGTCCAGCCAGCAATATCGCGGCAGCCGTGTCGGTGGCGAAGAGCTGGCGGAAGGTGTCATCGGTGGCGAGACGCTGAACCAGCGTCCTTGCGACCGGCAGCGAGAGCGTCAACGTGGGCATTGTGTCCTGCATCCATGGAGTGTCGAGGGGCAGTGGTGATGTCGGCTTGGCCAAGCGGTTCTTGAGAGGGTAGAGCGGGAGATGTAAAGGAATCGGGTCGCGGTTCGATAACGTGGATTCACGATGAAGGAAGGGCTGATCCGATGGATGTCAGGCGCTGCGCGATCGTAGTGGTACAGCCCACCGAGCAGATCCGGTTCGAGTTTGAGGGCCTGCTGCGCGGTGGTGATGGGCTGGTGCGCACGCTTGCCTGGGAGGCACTCGCTCCCCACCTGGATGGACCGGTGGCGCTGGACGCTGCGGCACAGGCACTGCTGGGAAGCCTGAGCCCAAGTGCATGGACCACGCTTGAGGCAGGGAAGGCCTGTTCACCTGCCATGGACCTGCTGATCGCCAGTGGCCTGGTGTTGACCCGCGGACAGGATGACGATGTTGCCGCTCGTGACGAGCGGTTGCGTGCAACGCATTGGCATCCCCTGGCTGCGGTCATGCATGCCTTCTCACGCTGGGAGGATGTTGACGCCGTTCGCAACATGCGTGAATCACAGATCGAAACGGCCTCGCAGATGCGCAGGACATTGGGACCGCCGCCACCGCACGCTGCCGCTGCCGACGCTGGGTTGGTACCACTGCCGCCTCAGCAGTCCAACGATTTCGACGCACTGCTGGCGCGGCGGGTCACCTGCCGGAACTTCGATGTCACCCGATCACTGCCGCTGCCCCTGCTGAGCCAGATGCTGCAGCGGGCATTCGGCAGCAGCAGCTGCCAGCGCGAAGGCGATGATCTGGTGTTCCTGAAGAAGAACGTCCCTTCGGGCGGCGGACTGCATCCTGTCGAAGCCTACGTGCTGGTGCGCAATGTCGATGGACTTGCCGCGGGCATGTACCTCTATCGAGCGCAGGGCCACGGACTGATGCCGGTTGATTGCCCCGTGGCCATCGATCGCGACTTCGTGATGTCCATGGTCGGGCAGCAGCACTGGTTCGCGGATGCGCACGTGCTGGTGGTCCTGGCCCCGCGTTTCAACAGGACGTACTGGAAGTATCGCCAGCATGGGAAAAGCTATCGGGTTGTCGCGATGGAAGCGGGACATCTATCCCAGACGCTGTACCTGGCGGCCACGGATGCCGGCCTGGGAGCATTCATTACTGCAGCGATCAACGAAAAGCCCATCGAACGTGCCCTGGGCCTGGACACGATCAATGAGGGGGTACTCGCGGTCTGCGGTTTCGGATGGCGTGCATCACGGATGACGACCAGCGAACTGGACCCGGCAGGCGTGATCTGGAACCTTGAAGACCGCGCGGGCTGACCCCGCGCGGCCTCTGCTGCATCACGCCGCTTCGAAGTCCACCAGTACCGCGCCATCACCCACCTGGTCGCCGGCCTTGGCGCGATAGCCCTTCACCGTCCCATCCGCCGGTGCCTGCAGGGTGTGCTCCATCTTCATCGCTTCCAGCACCACCAGCGGCGTGCCGCGCTTGACCTCGGTGCCGGCCGCGACCAGTGTCGCGACGATCCTGCCCGGCATCGGCGCCAGCAGGCTGCCGGCATCCGCCACGGCGTGGTCCGATTCGCCCACCGGATCGTGCAGGGTGAAGCGGTGCTGGCCGTCGGCGCCGAACAGGTACAGCTGGTCACCGTCGCGCAGCAGCTGCAGCGACCAGCGGCGTTCGCCCAGCTGCACGGTAAGATGCTGCGCATCGGCTGTGCCGATCACCTGAACCGGCGCGGCGTCATCGCGCTGCACGCGCCAGCCATCGGCCTGTGCCCACACTTTGAGCGTGTGCTTGCGTTCGCCCTGCTGCAGCGGCAGCACGCGCGGTGCCGATGCGCCGAGGCGCCAGCCATCCTGGGCCTGCCATGGCGAATGCGGGTCGCGCGCGTCGGTGCTGGCACCGGCAGTGCCAGCAACCGCGGCCACGGCGGCCAGCTGCCACAGGGCATCATCCGTTTCGCCCACTGCACTCAATGCCGCCTGTTCGCGTTCGATCAGCGCGGTATCCAGCCTGGCGTGCGCGAACGAATCGGTGTTCACCAGCCGGCGCAGGAAGCCGGCATTGGTGGTCACGCCTACCACCTGGCAGTCGGCCAGCGCCTGGCTCATGCGGCGCAGCGCGGCATCGCGGTCCACGTCCCAGACGATCAGCTTGGCGATCATCGGGTCGTAGTACGGGGTGATGCTGTCGCCTTCCTCCACGCCGGTATCCACGCGCACATGGGCCGACGGGATTGGCAGGCGCAGGCGGCGCAGGGTGCCGGTGGAGGGCAGGAAGCCACGGTCGGCATCTTCGGCATACAGGCGCGCTTCGATCGCGTGGCCGTGGATGGCCAGCTGCTCCTGGCGCAGCGGCAGCGGCTGGCCCGAGGCCACGCGCAGCTGCCATTCCACCAGGTCGGTACCGGTGATGTACTCGGTGACCGGGTGCTCGACCTGCAGGCGCGTGTTCATTTCCATGAAGTAGAAATCGCCGTCCGGGCCGGCGATGAACTCCACCGTGCCCGCACCTTCATAGCCCACCGCGCGCGCGGCATCGACCGCCGCCTTGCCCATCGCAGCACGACGTTCCGCGCTCATGCCCGGGGCCGGCGCTTCTTCCAGCACCTTCTGGTGGCGGCGCTGCACCGAGCAGTCGCGCTCGAACAGGTACACCGCGTCACCGTGGCTGTCGCCAAAAACCTGGATCTCGATATGGCGCGGCCGTTCGACGTACTTCTCGACCAGCACGTGGTCGTTGCCGAACGCCGAGGCTGCCTCGCGCTGGCAGCTGGCCAGCGCATCGACGAAGTCCTCGCTGCGCTCGACCTTGCGCATGCCCTTGCCACCGCCACCGGCGCTGGCCTTGATCAGCACCGGGTAACCGATGCCATCGGCCTGTGCGCGCAGGAAGTCCGGCGCCTGCTGGTCACCGTGGTAACCCGGCGTCAGCGGCACACCGGCCTTGGCCATCAGCGCCTTGGCCGCGCTCTTGTCACCCATCGCACGGATCGCGCTGGGCGGTGGCCCGATGAAGGTGATGCCGGCGGCGGCGCAGGCATCGGCGAAGTCGGCGTTCTCCGACAGGAAGCCGTAACCGGGGTGGATGGCCTGTGCGCCGGTGGCGCGCGCGGCGTCAAGCAGGGCATCGCCACGCAGGTAGCTCTCGCGTGCGGCGGCCGGGCCGATGTGGACGGCTTCGTCGGCCAGGCGCACGTGGCGTGCGTTGCGGTCGGCATCGGAGTACACCGCCACGGTGGCGATGCCGAGGCGGCGGCAGGTGGCGATGACGCGGCAGGCGATTTCGCCGCGGTTGGCGATCAGGACTTTGCTGAACATGGCAACGTGCTTCATAGGAGCGTGCTCGGTCATGGCACGGGTCACATGCGGAACACGCCGAAGCGCGTCTGCTGCGGGGCGGCGTTGAGGCTGGCCGACAGCGCCAGCGCCAGCACCTGGCGGGTGTCGGCCGGATCGATCACGCCGTCGTCCCACAGGCGCGCGCTGGCGTAGTACGGGTGGCCCTGCTGCTCGAACTGGTCGCGGATCGGCGCCTTGAACGCGTCTTCCTCCGCAGCCGGCCACTGGCCGCCCTTGGCTTCGATGCCATCGCGCTTGACTGTGGCCAGCACGCTGGCGGCCTGCTCGCCGCCCATCACGCCGATGCGTGCGTTCGGCCACATCCACAGGAAGTTCGGCGAGTACGCGCGGCCGCACATGCCGTAGTTGCCGGCGCCGAACGAACCGCCGATCACCACGGTGAACTTGGGAACCTTGGCGCAGGCCACCGCCATCACCAGCTTGGCGCCGTCCTTGGCGATGCCGCCCTGTTCGTACTTGCGGCCGACCATGAAGCCGGTGATGTTCTGCAGGAACACCAGCGGAATGTTGCGCTGGGTGCACAGTTCGATGAAATGCGCGCCCTTCAGCGCCGACTCGGAGAACAGGATGCCGTTGTTGGCGATGATGCCGATCGGGTAGCCGTTCAGATGGGCGAAGCCGGTGACCAGCGTTGCGCCATAGCGCGGCTTGAATTCGTCGAAGCGCGAGCCATCGACCAGGCGCGCGATCACTTCGCGCACGTCGTAGGGCTTGCGCGTATCGGCCGGGATCACACCGTACAGTTCGTGTGCCGGCAGCAGCGGTTCTTCGCTGGCCTGCACCGCCATCGCCGGTTCCGGCTTGCGCCAGTTCAGCTGCGCGATGATCGCACGCACCCGTGCCAGTGCCTGCAGATCGTTGTCAGCCATGTGGTCGGCCACGCCGGATATGCGCGTGTGCACGTCGGCGCCGCCCAGTTCCTCGGCGGTCACTACCTCACCGGTGGCCGCCTTCACCAGCGGCGGGCCGCCGAGGAAGATCGTGCCCTGCTCGCGCACGATCACCGTCTCGTCGCTCATCGCCGGCACGTAGGCGCCACCGGCGGTGCAGCTGCCCATCACGCAGGCGATCTGCGGAATGCCCTGCGCCGACAGGTTGGCCTGGTTGTAGAAGATGCGGCCGAAGTGGTCGCGGTCGGGGAAGACTTCGTCCTGCAGCGGCAGGAACGCGCCGCCGGAATCGACCAGGTAGATGCACGGCAGGTGGTTCTGTTCGGCGATCTCCTGCGCGCGCAGGTGCTTCTTCACCGTCATGGGATAGTAGGTGCCGCCCTTGACCGTGGCATCGTTGGCCACGATCACGCACTCCACGCCGCTCACCCGGCCGATGCCGGCCACCACGCCGGCGGCCGGCACGGCGTCTTCGTACATGCCATGCGCGGCCAGCGGCGCGATTTCGAGGAAGGCGCTGCCGGGGTCGAGCAGGGCGTCGATGCGGTCACGCACCAGCAGCTTGCCGCGTGCGGTGTGCTTGGCGCGTGCGGCTTCGCTGCCACCCAGCGCGGTGCGCGCCAGGGTGGCGTGCAGATCGTCGACCACGGCCTGCATGGCCGCGCGGTTGGCTTCAAAGGTATCGCTGCCCGGTTGCAGCTGGCTGTTCAGGACGGTCATCGCGGTGGCCTTACAGGGTGCGCTGGAACAGTTCGCGGCCGATCAGCATGCGGCGGATCTCCGAGGTGCCGGCGCCGATTTCATACAGCTTGGCGTCGCGCCACAAGCGGCCGGTCGGGTATTCGTTGATGTAGCCGTTGCCGCCCAGGATCTGGATCGCCTGGCCGGTCAGCCAGGTGGCCTTCTCGGCGGCGTACAGGATGGCACCGGCGGCGTCCTGGCGGGTGGTGCGGCCCTGGTCGCAGGCGCGCGCCACGGCATAGACGTAGGCGCGGCAGGCGCCCAGGCCGACGTACATGTCGGCGATCTTGGCCTGGATCAGCTGGAAGCTGCCGATCGCCTCACCGAACTGGTGGCGCTCGTGCACGTACGGCATCACCACGTCCATCGCCGCGGCCATCAGGCCCAGCGGGCCGCCGGACAGCACCACGCGCTCGTAGTCCAGGCCGGACATCAGCACGCGCACGCCACCGCCAACCTGGCCCAGCACGTTTTCTTCCGGCACTTCGCAGTCCTGGAACACCAGCTCGCAGGTGGGCGAGGAGCGCATGCCCAGCTTGTCCAGCTTCTGCGCGGTGGAAAAGCCCTTCATGCCCTTCTCGACCAGGAACGCGGTGATGCCCTTGGCGCCGGCGTCCATGTCGGTCTTGGCATAGACCACCAGCACGTCGGCGTCCGGGCCGTTGGTGATCCACATCTTGTTGCCGTTGAGCACGTAGCGGTCACCGCGCTTGTCGGCGCGCAGCTTCATCGACACCACGTCTGAGCCGGCACCCGGCTCGCTCATCGCCAGCGCGCCGACCAGGCTGCCGTCGCACAGGCCGGGCAGGAAGCGCTGCTTCTGTTCTTCGTTGCCGTTCTTGCGCAGCTGGTTCACGCACAGGTTGGAGTGCGCGCCATAGGACAGGCCGATGCCGCCGGAGGCACGCGAGATTTCTTCCATCGCCACCACGTGGGCCAGGTAGCCCATGCCGGTGCCGCCGTATGCTTCTTCCACGGTGAGGCCGAGCAGGCCCTGTTCGCCCAGCTTCGGCCACAGGGCCAGCGGGAACTGGTTGCTGGCATCGGCCTCGGCGGCCAGCGGTGCGACCTCGGCGGCGGCAAAATGGGCCACGCTCTGGCGCAGCAGGTCGATGTCTTCGCCAAGGTCGAAGTTCAGGGATGGCACGTGCATTGTGGTGGCTCCACGACGGGATGGCAGGAAATGGACGCACCCGGCGGGGGAGCGGGCGGCGGTCTGCAGGACCGCTGCCCGCACGGGCGATTGGACCCCAGCGTAGCGGGGTTCGGATAAGAAGTGAATACAAATTCAAAAATTGAAACCAGAATCAAAACATGGCCTACAAACGCTCTGCACTGATGGAAGAACGCCTGGCTGGGGCCCGTGAACGGATCCTGCTGGCCACCCGTGAGCTGGTCGCCACCGGCGGCTGGCGCAACGCCCCGGTGACCGCCGTGGCAACCCAGGCGGGGGTATCCACTGGCCTGATCTATCGCCATTTCCCGTCCAAGGCCGAGCTGTTCGTGGAGGTGCTCAACGCCGCGGTGGCCCACGAGGTCGCGATCATGGAGCGCATCGCCAGTGGTCCGGAGGTGGCCAGCGAGCGCCTGCGGCTGGCGATCACCGCCTTCGTTCGCCGCGCCCTGGCCGGGCCGGGGCTGGCGCATGCCTTCATCGTCGAACCGGTCGATCCGGACGTGGAGGCTGAGCGCATGCGTGGTCGTCGCGCCTTCGGCGACGTGTTCCTGCGGCTGGTGGAGGAGGGCGTGGCCGCCGGTGAGCTGCCGGCGCAGGACGCGCATGTGGCCGCCGCCTGCCTGGTCGGCGCCTTCACCGAGGCGATGGTCGGCCCGACCGCACCCAGCCGCGAAGCGCACCGCGACGAAGACGCGCTGGTGGATGCGATCTGCAGCTTCTGCCTGCGCGCGATCGGCGCCCGGTAACGTGGTAGAGCCGACCGCTGGCCGGCTTCTGCACGATCCATCCGGCGGGATGGCGATGCCGGCCAGCGGCCGGCACTACCGGGCCGGCATGTTGCGCCGCACCAGCAGTGACGCCTGTTGTCGCACGCAAAGCGCGTTCTATACTCGGTCCATCACGCAGTCGCTCAGCCGTGGTCCAACGACTATCAGCCAGGGGTAACGAAGAGTGCGGAATTACGATCTGGAGTTCCTGAAACGCTTCTCCATGGTGATCGCGCTGCTGGCGACCATCACCCTCGGCCTCATCCTCCTAGCCGCCTACATCCACACCCGGATTCCGCCCGAGGTGTCGCCGACTGCGGCCAAGCGCACCGAACAGCGCATCTCGCCCACCGGCGCGGTCTATGCCGGCAGCACCGGCGCCGCCGCGCAGGCTGCGGCCAAGGCCGCCGCGCTGGCCAAGGCCGCCTCGCAGGTGGCCTACGGCGGCACCAAGGACGGCAAGGTCATCTTCGACAACCTGTGCACCGCCTGCCACACCACTGGCGTGGGCATGGCGCCGACGCTGGACCATTCGCACTGGGACAAGCGCATCGCGCAGGGCAAGGACACCCTCTACAAGCACGCCATCGAGGGCTATACCGGCCCGGACGGCGGCATAATGCCCCCCAAGGGCGGCAACCCGGCGCTGACCGAGGAGCAGATCCACGCCACCGTGGACTGGATGCTGGGCAACCTGAAGTAGGCGCCGGGACGGCCAAACCGCGAAACGGCGGAAACGTCGGAACATGGAACGGCCGAATGGGATGGCGGAACCGCGGGAAGGGAGTAGAGTCGACTGTTGGTCGACTGATCTTCCCAACGCCACCGAAAAAGCCCGCGCTGCGCGCGATAGTCGACTAACAGTCGACTCTACCCGCCGGTCGCTCCAATCGCCGCGGTCGTTCTCCGTCTGCCGCCGGCGGCTTTGCCGGCCAAGGCCAAAACCGCGCGCGTCGCTGGGGTTTCGCATTTCAAGGTTAGTCTGTGCGCCTCTTCCATGGAGTCGCCCGTCGATGCGCCGCCGTTCCCTTGCTCTTGCCCTGTCCCTGCTGCTGCCGGCCGGTGCCTTTGCCCAGGCCCAGCCGCAGGCCGCACCGGCCGCGTCGCCCTCCGCTGCGCGCAGCAGCGCCACCGTGGTGCTGACCGCCGCGCCGGCCGACTGGCGTGCACTGGATGGCCAGCGCGTGCGCATCGCCGCACCGCTGACCCTGGCCGGTACCGACGGCCTGGAGCGCTTCGGCCAGCTCACCGTGGCCTTCGATGGCCGCCTCTGGCAGCCGACCGAAGTGGCCACGCCGGGCACTGCCGGCTATGAGCAGGTGATGGCCGACAACCAGCGCCGCCGCCTGGTGCTGGAAGATGGCAGCGATGCCCGCGACCCGGCCAGCGTGGCTTACCTGCCGGGCAACCCGGTGCTGCGCACCGGCATGCAGCTGCGCGATGTGCAGGGCATCGT
This sequence comes from Stenotrophomonas sp. YJH_SMC_64, assembly GCF_059371375.1. Classification (NCBI taxonomy): domain Bacteria; kingdom Pseudomonadati; phylum Pseudomonadota; class Gammaproteobacteria; order Lysobacterales; family Lysobacteraceae; genus Stenotrophomonas; species Stenotrophomonas sp. YJH_SMC_64. The sequence goes on from NZ_JCAFUN010000012.1 coordinate 183,274, forward strand.
GCGCATGGACGCGCAGGGCCATCCGCGCCTGCAGGTCGAAGGCGCGCTGAAGCTGCCGGAGCTGAAGCGCCCGGCGGTGCCGACCGTGCCGGGCAGCCTGCATGTGGCGGCCTTCAACCTGGAGAACTTCTTCAACGGCGACGGCCAGGGCGGTGGCTTCCCGACCCTGCGCGGCGCACGCACGCTGGAGGAACACAAGGCGCAGGTGGCCAAGCTGGTCACCACGGTCAACGCGCTGGGCGCCGATGTCGCCGCGCTGATGGAACTGGAGAACGACGGCTACGGCCCGCAGTCGGCCATCGCCGAACTGGTCGATGCGCTCAACCGCGACCGTGGCGCGCAGGGCGACTGGCGCTTTGTCGACGCGGGCAACGGCCCCGGTGACAACCCGATCCGGGTCGGCATCATCTACCGCAGCGCGCGCCTGCAGCCGCTGGGCAAGCCGGCTACGCTGACCGGTGGCCCGTTCGTCGAGCACAGCCGCGTGCCGCTGGCGCAGGCCTTCCAGGGCAAGCAGGGCGCGCCGTTCGTGGTGGTGGCCAACCACTTCAAGTCAAAGGGCTGCCGCGACGCCGCCGGTGCCGACGCCGACCACAACGACAACCAGGGCTGCTGGAACGCCACCCGCGTGACCTCGGCGCAGCAGCTGCACGCCTGGCTGCAGACCGACCCGACCGGTACCGGTGCAAAGGACGCGGTGCTGCTCGGCGATTTCAATGCCTACGCGATGGAAGACCCGATCCGCACCCTGCATGACCTGGGCTGGCAGGACGCGTTCAAGGTCGCCAAGGTCGAGCATCCCTACAGCTACGTCTACAACGGCTATACCGGCCGCCTCGACCACGCGCTGCTGAGCCCGGGCATGGCCAAGCGCCTGCGCGGTGCCGCCGAGTGGCACAGCAACGCCGACGAGCAGGATGCCAGCGGCTACCAGGGCCGCAACGTGCAGGGCCCGTGGCGCAGCTCCGACCACGACCCGCTGTTGTTGGGTTTCGACAGATAAGGTTCGGCGGGGATCTGCTCTGGGAGGGACCTTGATCGGCACGGATCCTGCCGTTGCTTTTGATCTTCCAGTCCGTCTTCAAGCGAGCCGAGCATCGCAGGTGAATCAGGGGCGAAGAGGCGCCGATGTTTGAGCGCAGCGAGTTCGGCGCCGTCCCCTGGTTCATCGAGAAGCGCAGGGTACCGGTGCACAGCACCGGCTCGCGGCTGGCGGCGCGTTTCTTTTGGTTACTTTTCTTTTCGCGCGAAAAGAAAAGTGACATCCCACCGCGGGCGCGGAAATGGCCCGCCGCAACCAACGCTCACCCCCAGGCGATCAGTCCGATCGCCAGCACCGCCAGCGCCAGGCCGGCGCGGTTCCACTTCGTGGTGGCCTCGCCGAAGGCGAACACGCCCACCAGCGCGCCCAGCACCACCACGCCGATGTTCATGCCGGCGAACACGGTGGCCGGGCTGTCCGGCATCGACTGGTGCGCGTGCACATAGAAGAGGATGTTGCCGCCATTGAGCAGGCCCAGCAGCGCGCCCGCGCCCAGATTGCGCCAGGCCAGCCGGCTGCGGCCACGCGCATGCCGCCACAGCTGCAGCGCCAGCATCAGCACGAAGGCCACGCTGAAGCTGGCGAGCACCGCCGCCATCGACGGCGTGCCGGACAGCGCCACCTGCTTGAGCAGCACGTCCACCACCGCAAACCCAGCCCATACCCCCAGCAGCCAGCCCCAGCCACCGGGCGAGGACGCCACCGCCGGTCCGCGCGGGCGCAGGCTGATGGCTACCATCGCCAGCAGGCCCAGGCCGAGCCCGGCCAGCTTCCACGGCGTGGCAGTCTGGCCGAAGAACAGGAAGGCGGCGGCCAATGACAGCAGCAGCGACAGCCGCTGCGCCACGTCGCTGCGGACGATGCCGGCCACCGCCACCGCGCGGCCCAGCACCAGGAAAATCGAGGGCAGCACCACCGCCAGCGCCAGCAATGACAGCCACGGCGCGTGCGGCGCGCGCAGCGAATCCAGCGGCGGCTGCAGCACCACGGCGGTGAGCGTTGCCGCCACCAGATAGTTCCAGGTGACCATCTGCGAAACATCCAGCTGGCGGCGTCCGGCCACCTTCAACAACACCGAAACCAGCACGCTGCAGATCACGGCCAAAGACAGGTAGAGCATGGGACGGGCACAGGGCAGGGGCGGGGGACGGTATCATGGTGCCATGCACAAGCACTCGTTCCCCGTCGCCCCCGGCGAAACCGCCTGCCTCGAACTGGACGGCCCGGCCGGCCCGCTGGAAATGGTCGTCGACCTGCCCAAGGCCGATGTGCCGGTGCAGCCGATCGTGGCCATCGTCTGCCATCCGCTGTCCACCGAGGGTGGCACCCTGCACAACAAGGTGGTCACCATGACCGCCACCACCCTGCGCGAGCTGGGCATCGCCACGGTGCGCTTCAACTTCCGCAGCGTGGGTGGCTCGGCCGGTGAGTTCGACCATGGCGTGGGCGAGCAGGACGACCTGAAGGCCGTCGCCGCCTGGGTGCGCAGCCAGCGTCCGGACGACCGCCTGTGGCTGGCCGGTTTCAGCTTCGGCGCGTTCGTTTCACTGAAGGCCGCGGCCGAGTTGCAGCCGGAAGCGCTGATCTCGATCGCGCCGCCGGCCGGCCGCTGGGACTTCGATGGCATCGCCCCGCCGGCCCGTTGGCTGGTGATCCAGGGCGAGCAGGACGAGATCGTCGACCCGCAGGCTGTCTACCAGTGGCTGGACTTGCTGGATTTCCCGCATGAGCTGGTGCGCATGCCCGAGACCAGCCACTTCTTCCACCGCAAGCTGATCGACCTGCGCGGCGCGCTGACCCACGGCGTCAAGCACTGGCTGGGCGCGGCGGCATGAGCGACGTGGAACTGACCCCGTCGCAGCGGTACGCGGAAGGGGTTGCCCGTGGCGACTGGCAGAACGACCCGGCCCAGCATGCGGCGCTGGCCGAGCTGGACCGCATCCACCTGGGCCTGCTGGACAGTGCCGAGGACGGTTGGCTGGACCGCCTGTCCTCGTTCTGGAAGAAGCCCGAGCCGGTGAAGGGCCTGTACTTCTGGGGCGGGGTCGGCCGCGGCAAGACCTTCCTGGTCGACCTGTTCTACGACGGGCTGCCGATCAAGCAGAAGTACCGCACCCACTTCCACCGCTTCATGCGCAGCGTCCACGAGCGCCTGCGCGAGCACCAGGGCCAGAGCGACCCGCTGGCGAAGATCGCCCAGGAATGGCGCAGCAACCTGCGCGTGCTGGTGCTGGACGAATTCTTCGTCACCGACATCGGCGATGCGATGCTGCTGGCGCGGCTGCTGGAGCGCCTGTTCGCCGAGGGCGTGACCCTGGTCACCACCTCCAACACCGCAGTGGAGAACCTGTACCTCAACGGCCTGCAGCGCGAGAGCTTCCTGCCGGCCATTGGCCTGCTGCAGCGCTTCTGCGTCGAGCTGTACGCCGAAGGTACCGAGGATTACCGCATGCGCGCGCTGACCCGCTCGCCGGTATACCGCGCACCGCTGGCGACCGACAGCGATGAGTGGCTGGCCACGCGCTGGAACGAGCTGAGCGGCGGCCAGCCGGCCAAGCCCGGCAACATCGAGATCGAGGGCCGCAAGATTCCGGTGCGTGGCCGCGGCAAGAGCATTGCCTGGTTCGATTTCGCCGCGCTGTGCGAAGGCCCGCGCGGGCCCTCGGATTACATCGAGATCGCGCACGAGTTCAACACGGTGCTGCTGGGCGGCATTCCCGCCTTCGACCGCCTGAACGAAGATGCCGCGCGCCGCTTCGTCAACCTGATCGACGAGCTGTACGACCGCCACGTCAACCTGGTCTGCACCGCCAGCACCTCGCCGGTCGAGCTGTACACCGGCCAGCGCCTGCAGGGCGCTTTCGAACGCACCGCCTCGCGCCTGATCGAAATGCAGAGCGCCGAGTACCTGGGTACCCCGCACCGGGCGTGAGGGGCCTGCGGGCGTGCGTTGCCGGCCAGCGGCCGGCACGACTACCCTGGGATTCCGGTAGTGCCGGCCGCTGGCCGGCAATGATCGGGGGAAGGGTGCAACGGCGTTTCCCTGCGGCCGCTCCTCCGGCCTGGCCGACACATGCAGCCTCGGGTCGCTGCCCGGCGGGCGGTCCCGGCGTCCACCGGATTCCCACCGGCTGCCCACCACCTATCCACAGGGTTGTCCCTAGCCAGTTTCATCACTGTCATGTGAAGCTGTCATTGTTCCGTTTTCGCGGTGCGTTGTACCACCGCAATGACGCCTTTCGGGCTTGACTGCGCAGCCCGTTCCGGCAGGTCTGAAGCGTCTGATCCGGACGCCGGTGGCACGATCCTTGCGGCGCAAGGGATTGCCGAATTTCACTACATTTGGCGTTGACGGGCCCCATCACCCCCACTATCTTGTGGCCGTCGGTCGCAGCAACCCCAATTCCAGGGATGCCCGGGTACCCATCCGCGATCGTCAACGGCAGTGGCAGGCGCAGGGTCTCATCCGCTGCGACGCCGTCCTGCCATCCTGGGCTGTCATGTCCCGGGCTGCGTCACCCGATGCATCGAGCACCCACCAATCACGCCAAGAGGACACACGCCGTGACCACCGAATCCAGCGCCACCATCGAGAAGGAAAGCGAATTCCTGTTGACGTCGCCGCCGACGGCCAACGCGATGAGTGTGACCAAGCGCAATGGCACGACCGAACTGGTGGACCTGAACAAGATCGTGCGCGCGGTGCAGCGTTCCTCCGAAGGCCTGCACGCCGTCGATCCGATGCGCGTGGCCACCCGCACCATTTCCGGCCTGTACAACGGCGCCACCACCCGCGAGCTGGACGAACTGTCCATCCGCACCGCCGCCCTGCTGATCGGTGAAGAGCCCGAGTACGGCCGCCTGGCTGCGCGCCTGCTGGCCAACTACATTGCCAAGGAAGTCTCGGGCCAGGAAATCTACGCCTTCTCGCAGTCGGTCAGCCGTGGCCATGAAGTCGGCCTGATCAACGACCGCCTGCTGAACTTCGTGCAGACCAACGCGCGCAAGCTCAACGATGCCATCGACATCTCGCTGGACCTGAACTTCGATTACTTCGGCCTGCGTACCCTGTACGACCGTTACCTGCTGCGCCACCCGCACACCCGCAAGGTGATCGAGACCCCGCAGCAGTTCTTCCTGCGCATCGCCAGCGCGCTGAGTGAGGACGTGTCCGAGACCCTGGCGCTGTACAAGCGCATGGGCAACCTGGACTACCTGCCGTCCAGCCCGACCCTGTTCAATTCCGGCACCACCCACGAGCAGCTGTCCTCGTGCTTCCTGCTGGACTCGCCGCAGGACTCGCTGGAGTCGATCTACTCCAAGTACGGCGACATCGCCCAGCTGTCGAAGTTCTCCGGCGGCATCGGCGTCAGCTACACCCGCGTGCGTTCGCGTGGTTCGCTCATCAAGTCGACCAACGGCCACTCCAACGGCATCGTGCCGTGGCTGAAGACCATGGATTCGTCCGTGGCCGCAGTGAACCAGGGCGGCAAGCGCAAGGGCGCGGCCTGCGTGTACCTGGAAACCTGGCACGCCGACATCGAGGACTTCCTCGAGCTGCGTGACAACACCGGTGACGAAGCCCGCCGCGCGCACAACCTGAACCTGGCCAACTGGGTGCCGGACCTGTTCATGAAGCGCGTCGAAGCCGACCAGGAATGGTCGCTGTTCGATCCGCGCGTCGTGCCGGAGTTCACCGACCTGTTCGGCGAAGCCTTCGAGGCCGCCTACCTGCAGGCCGAAGCCCAGGGCAAGGCCAACCGCACCATCTCCGCCCGCAAGCTGTACGCCCGCATGATGCGTACGCTGGCCGAGACCGGCAACGGCTGGATGACCTTCAAGGACAAGTGCAACCGCGCCAGCAACCAGACCCTGCGTCCGGGCAACGTGATCCACCTGTCCAACCTGTGCACCGAAATCCTGGAAGTCACTTCCAACGATGAAACCGCGGTGTGCAACCTGGGTTCGATCAACCTGGGCAACCACTTCGACGAGCACAACGAGTTCGATTTCGAGAAGCTGGCCGAGACCGTGCGCCTGGCCGTGCGCCAGCTCGACCGCGTCATCGACCTGAACTTCTACCCGATCGAAACCGCCCGCCGCGCCAACCTGCGCTGGCGTCCGGTCGGCCTGGGCTGCATGGGCCTGCAGGACGTGTTCTTCCGCAAGCGCCTGCCGTTCGACAGCGCCGAGGCCCGCGCCCTGTCGAAGAAGATTGCCGAAGCGATCTACTTCCACGCGCTGGAAACCTCCTGCGAGCTGGCCCAGGAACGTGGCAAGCACCCGTCGTTCAACGACACCCGCGCTGCGAGTGGCGAACTGCAGTTCGACGCCTGGAACGTGGTGCCGGAAGACACCGCACGCTGGGACGCCCTGCGCGCCCGCATCAAGGAACACGGCCTGCGCAATTCGCTGATGATCGCGATTGCGCCGACCGCGACCATCGCCTCGATCGCCGGCTGCTACGAGTGCGTCGAGCCGCAGGTGTCCAACCTGTTCAAGCGCGAAACCCTGTCCGGTGACTTCCTGCAGGTCAACCGTTACCTGGTGAACGAGCTGAAGAAGCTGGGCCTGTGGACGCCGGAAATGCGCGATGCCATCAAGCTGGCCGAAGGTTCCATCGCCGGCGTGGCGCAGATTCCGGAAACGCTGCGCGAGGTCTACCGCACCGCGTGGGAACTGCCGATGCGTTCGCTGATCGACATGGCCGCCGAGCGTGGCGCCTTCATCGACCAGTCGGCCTCGCTCAACCTGTTCATGGAAAGCCCGAACATCGGCGCGATGTCCTCCATGTACATGTACGCCTGGAAGCAGGGCATCAAGACCACCTACTACCTGCGTTCGCGCCCGGCCACCAAGATCGCCAAGACCACGGTGAGCGCTGCGGCCCCGGCCAAGGTATTCAGCCCGGACGAAGCCATCGCCTGCTCGCTGGAAAACCCGGAAGCCTGCGAGGCCTGCCAGTAACACACCGCGCGGTGGGTGCCGACCGTTGTTTGGCACTCGAACACCTCGCACCTGTAGAGCCGAGCCATGCTCGGCTGCGGAAAAACACCCACGGTAGCGCCGGGCCACGCCCGGCGGCTCACCCAGGAATTCAAGGAAACACCCATGGCCGACAAGCCCAAGCAGATGCTGCTCGATCCCGGTTTTGAACTGACCCTGCGCCCGATGCGCTACCCGCAGTTCTATGACATGTACCGGAACGCGATCAAGAACACCTGGACGGTGGAAGAGATCAACTTCCAGATCGACATCACCGACCTGCACAGCAAGATGTCGCCGGGCGAGCGCCACCTGATCCACCGCCTGGTCGCGTTCTTCGCCACCGGCGACTCGATCGTCTCCAACAACCTGGTGCTGAACCTGTACCAGCATCTCAATGCGCCGGAAGCGCGCATGTACCTGTCGCGCCAGCTGTATGAAGAAGCGCTGCACGTGCAGTTCTACCTGACCCTGCTCGACAACTACCTGCCGGATCCGGAAGAGCGCGCCAAGGCGTTCTCGGCGGTGGAGAACATCGACTCGATCAAGAAGAAGGCCGATTTCTGCTTCAAGTGGATCGACTCGATCCAGAGCCTGACCCGCATCGAGACCCGCGAACAGCGCCGCCAGTTCCTGCTCAACCAGATCTGCTTCGCCGCCTGCATCGAAGGCCTGTTCTTCTTCGCGGCCTTTGCCTACGTGTACTACTTCCGTTCGCGCGGCCTGCTGCCGGGCCTGGCCTCGGGCACCAACTGGGTGTTCCGCGACGAGAGCGCACATATGGAGTTCGCGTTCGAGTCGGTGCGCGTGGTGCGTGAGGAAGAACCGGACCTGTTCGACGAAGAGATGAAGCAGCAGGTCTACGACATGCTGGCCGAAGCCATCGAATGCGAAGTGCAGTTCGCCGAGGACGTGCTGTCCGGCGGCGTGGCCGGCATCTCCACCCGCGACATGCGCCAGTACCTGCAGCACTGTGCCGACCAGCACTTCGCCAAGCTGGGCATGGAAAAGAAGTACAACGTGCGCAACCCGCTGCCGTTCATGGAACTGCAGGACGTGCAGGAACTGACCAACTTCTTCGAACGCCGCGTCTCGGCCTACCAGGTCGGCGTGCAGGGCGAAGTCGCCTTCGACATGAACTTCTGATCGAACCGGCCCGGCCTGTCGCAACGAAGAACCCCGGCCAATGCCGGGGTTTTTCGTTGCGCATCAGAAGGATGAGCTATTCTCGCTGGACGCCAGTGGTGGCGGTGCTTCGCATCCATGCCGGGCCTGGGGAGGAAGAGGGGATGCCACTGCAGGAATGACGCGTGGACAATCCCAGCGCCGGGTTCCCGTGCGCGTGGTCCTGCCATGGTGGCGCAACTGAATGGACCCTGGAGGTCGCAATGGAGACTGCAGTGCCTGGAACAGCAACCCGCAGGACCGTGTTTCGTGGGTGGACGGGAGGACTGTTCGCCGTCCTGGTCGCCTGTCCGCCCCTCGCCCATGGCACGAACTGCGATTCCAAGGTGACCAACGTTTCCATCGATGCCAGCGGCAAGGTGTTCGTGGCGACCACCGTCTCGCCCATCCACGCGGTCTGCAACATCGTCAGCAAAGGCGACTTCAGCATGCCGCCCGAGGTCTGCAAGGCAACCTACGCCATGCTGATGAGTGCGAAGGTCTCCGCCATACCCATCCGCCTGTACTACACCAGCGTGCCGCAATGTGGCGATATCAAGGCCTGGTCGGCACAACCGAGCTTCTACCACGCTGAACTGTTCTGATTACAGGGCCGGGCGTATCGCGTGAAGGGCACGCCGCGATCAGCGCCGCCCTTCCACCGCCATGCGCACCGCCAGTCCGGCCAGCACCGTGCCCATCAGCCAGCGCTGCACCATCTGCCAGGTCGGGCGTGCGGCCAGGAAGCCGGCGATGCTGCCGGCGGTCAGCGCGATCATGCCGTTCACGCTGACGCTGACCAGGATCTGGGTGGAGCCCAGCACGATCGACTGCATCAGCACGCTGCCTTCGCTGTCCGGGTGCAGGAACTGCGGCAGCAGCGACAGGTACATCACCGCCACTTTCGGGTTCAGCAGATTGGTCAGGAATCCCATCGTGAACAGCTTGCGCGGGCTGTCCTGCGGCAGTTCGCGCACCGCGAACGGCGAACGGCCACCGGGCTTGAGCGCCTGCCAGGCCAGGTACAGCAGGTACAGCGCGCCACCGATGCGCAGCGCGTCGTAGGCGAACGGTACCGTCATCAGCAGGGCGGTGATGCCCAATGCCGCGCACAGCATGTAGAACACGAAGCCCAGCGCCACCCCGCCCAGCGAGATCAGTCCCGCCATCGGCCCCTGGCAGATCGAGCGCGAGATGACGTAGATCATGTTCGGCCCGGGCGTGAGCACCATGGCCAGCGAAACCAACGCAAAGGCCAGCAGGTCGGAAGTGGCGGGCATGGGAGGTCCTGGCAGTGGGCGTGGCGCAGTGTAACGCCTGCTGCAGGCGCGGCCTGCGCAGGCACCGCTGCCGGGTGACCGTTGCACGTGCATTCCGATGGCCGTCACGCCGGTCGCTTAGAATCCGCAGCACCCCACACCGAAGCTTCCCCATGACCCCGATCCCCGAGACCGTGCCGCCCATCGAAGTGCGCATGGCCGAAATCGTCTTCCCCAACCACACCAACCACCTCGGCACCCTGTTCGGTGGCCAGGCACTGGCGTGGATGGACAAGGCCGCATTCCTGGCCGCCGCCCGCTACTCGCGCCGTACCGTGGTGACCGCGCGCAGCGACCAGGTCGACTTCAAGCTGCCGATCCGCATCGGCCAGATGGTGGAAACCATCGGCCGCATCGTCGAAGTCGGCCGCAGCTCGATGAAGGTGGAGGTGGAACTGGTCGCCGAAGACCTGCACAGCGGCGAGCGCAAGCTGTGCACCCGCGGCCACTTCGTGATGATCGCGCTGGACGAGGAAGGCCACCCGATCGCGGTGCCGCCGCTGCCGGCGGCCTGACCCGGCCAACCGACCGGCGCTTGCAGGGGCGCCGCAGCGCCCCCATCTGGCAGCCATGAGCCTGCCACTGACCGACTTCATCGACCGCGCCCAGCGCCTGTTCGTGCTGACCGGCGCCGGCTGCAGCACCGCCTCGGGCATTCCCGATTACCGCGATAGCGACGGCCAGTGGAAACGCACGCCACCGGTGACCTACCAGGCCTTCATGGGCGAGGCCGCTACCCGCCAGCGCTACTGGGCGCGCAGCCTGCTGGGCTGGCCGCGCTTCGGCCTGGCCCGGCCCAATGGTACCCACCAGGCCCTGGCCGCACTGGAAAGCCGTGGCAAGCTGCAGGTGCTGCTGACCCAGAACGTGGACGGCCTGCACCAGCGCGCCGGCAGCCGTAACGTGATCGACCTGCATGGCCGCCTGGACCTGGTGCGCTGCATGGGCTGCGAGCGCCGTAGCGGCCGCGAGGACTTCCAGCAGCGCCTGCTGGACGCCAACCCCGGCTGGGATGCGCTGGAGGCCGGCGTCGCGCCTGATGGCGACGCCGACCTGGAGACCGATTTCTCCAGCTTCGTGGTACCCGTGTGCCCGCACTGCGGCGGGGTGTTGAAGCCGGACGTGGTGTTTTTCGGCGAAAACGTGCCCCGCGAGCGGGTGGAGGCGGTGCACGAGCACCTGCAGCAGGCCGACGCCGTGCTGGTGGTGGGCTCGTCGCTGATGGTCTATTCCGGCTTCCGCTTCGTGAAGGCGGCGGCCAAAGCAGGACTGCCGGTGGCGGCGCTGAACCGTGGCCGCACCCGTGCCGACGACCTGCTGCAGTTCAAGGATGAACGCGATTGTGCTGAGGCGCTGGCGTCGGTTATCGAACCATCGGCCGGGTAGAGTCGACTGTCAGTCGACTCTACAGGCCACCCGCCGCCGCGAAACAGCGATCCATCCAGATGGTTGATCCCGGAGCCGTGCGGCGGTGCAATACGCATCCCCTACGTCGTCCATCACTGTCTTGAGCCAGCTGTTTTCGCCGATCTCGTTCGGCCCCCTGACCCTGTCCAACCGCATCGTCGTCGCGCCGATGTGCCAGTACTCCGCCGAAGACGGCCGCGCCAGCGACTGGCATGCCATGCACCTGGGCAACCTCGCGCAATCCGGCGCCGGCCTGCTGATCCTGGAAGCCACCGCGGTCGAGCCGCGTGGCCGCATCAGCTGGGCCGACCTGGGCCTTTGGGATGACGGCACCGAGGCCGCGTTGGCACAGGTACTGGCCAGCGTCCGCCGCTGGTCGCCGATGCCGCTGGGCATCCAGCTCGGCCATGCCGGTCGCAAGGCCTCGGTGAACCGCCCTTGGGACGGCGGTGGCCAGCTGCCGGCCGACGATGCGCGTGGCTGGGCCACCGTGGCGCCGTCGCCGCTGCCGTTCCACGCCGCCGATCCGGCACCGCAGGAACTGGACGACGCCGGCATCGCCGAGGTCATCGCCGCCTTCGCCGCCAGTGCGGTGCGTGCCGAGCGCCTCGGCTTCGAGCTGATCGAGCTGCATGCCGCCCACGGCTACCTGCTGCACCAGTTCCTGTCGCCGCTGAGCAACCGCCGTACCGATGGCTACGGTGGCTCATTGCCGAACCGCCTGCGCCTGCTGGTGGAAGTGTTCGACGCCGTGCGTGCGGCGGTTTCGGACAAGGTCGCCGTGGGCGTGCGCATCTCCGCCAGCGACTGGGTCGATGGCGGCTGGGATCTGGTGCAGAGCGAAGCGCTGGCCCAGGTGCTGGACGCGCGCGGCTGCAATTTCCTGCACGTCTCCAGCGGTGGCCTGGACGAACGCCAGAAGATCACCGTCGGTCCGGGCTACCAGGTGCCGTTCGCGGCAGCGATCAAGGCCAAGGTGCGCATGCCGGTCATCGCCGTGGGCATGATCACCGAGCCCGAGCAGGCCGAATCGATCCTGCGCCATCGCCACGCCGATGCCGTGGCCCTGGCGCGCGGCATCCTCTACGACCCGCGCTGGCCGTGGCATGCCGCTGCCGCATTGCGCGACAGCGTGGAACCGGCGCCACAGTACCTGCGCTGCGAGCCGCGCGACGCGCGCGGCGTGTTCAAGACGCGCTGAGGCTCACACCCGCCAGGCCGGCGCGATGCCGGCCTGAAGGTGTTCGAACAGCGCGCGGATCTTGGCGGTGAAATCGCGGCGGTCGCTGACGCAGAAGTAGACCTCCATCGGTTCCGGGCGCCACGCGGTGTCGGCGCCGAACACCGCCTGCAGGCGGCCATCGCGCAGGTACGGCTCGGCCACGAATGCGGCCAGCCGGGTGATGCCGGCACCGGCCGCCGCCAGCGTCGCCAGCGCATCGATGTCATCGCAGACCATGCTCGGTGGCAGCGCGGCGTCCACGCGCTGGCCGTCCTTCAGCAGGCCCCAGCGCAATGGCCGGCCATCGGTGGGGAAGCGGTGCAGCAACCCGCGATGACCGCCCAGATCGGAAGGCTGTTGCGGGGTGCCGTGCGCCTTCAGGTAGGCCGGCGAGGCACAGAACACGAACGGAACACGCGCCAGCTGCCGCGCGACCACCCCATCCTCCAGCTGCGCCCCGATGCGGATGCTGGCATCCACCGCTTCCGGCCCATGCTGCACGGCGCGGTCGGTCAGGCGCAGCTCCAGCTGCAGTTGTGGGTAGCGCTGCTGCAGTGAAGGCAACAAGGGGGCAAGCACGTGGCGACCGAAGGCGCTGCTGCTGGCGATGCGCAGCGGCCCGGCCGGTTCGATGTCACCGGCGGTGACCATCGCCTGCGCGCGCGCCAGGTCGGCTTCGATGTGGCGCACCTGCGCCAGGTACAGCGCGCCGGCCTCGCTGAGGGCCAGCTGCCGCGTACTCCGGTTCAGCAACCGTACGCCCAGATGGGCCTCCAGCCGGTTGATGTTCTGGCCGACCGCGGTGGCGCTGATGCCAAGGATGCGGGCCGCGGCGGCAATGCTGCCGGTCTCTGCGGTGCGGGTGAAGCTGCGGATCAGTTGCAACAGGTTCATGACCGACCAGCTTGCCACGGGAAGGTCCAAGTATCGCTTGGTACTGAACCAAGCAGGTCGGTTGCACCCGTGATCATCCGGCCGCTGGGCAGGGCGCTGCCCTACACTGTAGCGATGCGCCCCGATTCCATTCTTACCCTGTCCTGCCCCGACCGCACCGGCATCGTCTACCGCGTGTCCGGCCTGCTGTTCGACCACGGCTGCAACATCCTCGACGCCCAGCAGTTCGGCGATGAGGAGAGTGGCCGCTTCTTCCTGCGCGTGCACTTCGATCGCGATGCCGGCCTGCCGCTGGAGACCGTGCACGCCGCCATGGCCACGCTTGCCGAAGGCTTCGGCATGGACTGGCAGCTGCACGATGGCCGACGCCGCGCCCGGCTGCTGGTGCTGGTCAGCAAACAGGGGCATTGCCTCAACGACCTGCTGTTCCGCGCCCACAGCGGCCAGCTGAAGGTGGACATCGCAGCAGTGGCGTCCAACCACGCCGACTTTGCGCCGCTGGCGGCGTCCTACCAGGTGCCGTTCCATCATCTGCCGGTGAACGCGGAAACGCGCGCGGTGCAGGAGCAGCAGATCATCGACCTGGTCGAGCGCGAGCGCATCGACCTGGTGGTGCTGGCGCGCTACATGCAGATCCTGTCGCCCACGCTGTGCCGCGCGTTGGCCGGCCGTGCGATCAACATTCACCACAGCTTCCTGCCCAGCTTCAAGGGCGCGCAGCCGTACCACCAGGCACACGCGCGTGGGGTCAAGATCATCGGCGCCACCGCGCACTATGTCACCGAGGACCTGGACGAAGGCCCGATCATCGAGCAGGACGTGGCCCGCGTGGACCATGCGATGGCACCGCGTGAACTGGTGCGGCTGGGCAGCGATACCGAATCGCTGGTGCTGGCACGCGCGGTTCGCCGCCATGTGGAGCACCGCATCCTGCTCAATGGGCATCGCACGGTGGTATTCCGGTAATCGCCCATCCCGCGTCCGCCGGGCATGGCCCGGCGCTACCACGGGTGCTATCCGGTAGTGCCGGCCGCTGGCCGGCAACTGCAGAGGTCCCGAGGTTGCCGGCCAGCGGCCGGCACTACCGAATCCTGATTTCATCCAATGAAAAGCCCCCGGTTCGGCCGTCCCGCGATCTATAGGGGGGCGTAGTTAGGGGGCTGGATGAATCGATTGTGTTGTTGTGGGCAGGAGCGCGCAAGCGGCATAAGCGACGTGCAGGACGTGGCCCGCGTGGACCATGCGATGGCACCGCGCGAACTGGTGCGGCTGGGCAGCGATACCGAATCGCTGGTGCTGGCACGCGCGGTTCGCCGCCATGTGGAGCACCGCATCCTGCTCAATGGGCATCGCACGGTGGTGTTCCGGTAATCGCCCATCCCGCGTCCGCCGGGCATGGCCCGGCACTACCGAATCCTGATTTCATCCAATGAAAAGCCCCCGGTTCGGCCGTCCCGCGATCTGTAGGGGGGCGTAGTTAGGGGGCTGGATGAATCGATTGTGTTGTTGTGGGCAGGAGCGCGCAAGCGGCATAAGCGACG